>JBGASK010000062.1:0-18351 GCA_044229785.1 Ahniellaceae bacterium | reverse complement strand
TGTCGCGAAGGCCTTCGCGGCCATTCGCGCGCGCATTCCGTTCATGCACCGCGATCGGGCGATGGATGGGGACATCCGGACGATCTGCGAGCTGGTTGCGGAGCTCCCGCTCGACGATTGAGTCTGCACAAACAAGAAGGCCGCCTTGCGGCGGCCCGGAATTCACCCGTCTCACTTCATGTCGACAGGGTCGAACGGCGGCGGATCGATCGGGATGCAATCAGGACAGGGCTCTTCCAGAATGGGCGTTTCGTAGATGCCGGTGCAGACCACATCCGTTGAGATCGACGCGGTCAGTCCTCCGATCTTCCCGACGTTGAGTGTCACCTCCCCGGTTCCGATCGCGTTGCATGCAAAGGTGCTGATCGAGTTGCCTTGTTCGGTCAGATCGTCGGCAATGACGATGCCGCCATCCGCGGCCCACGCGTAGACGAAGCCCCCGCTCACGGTGCCGGCGCTGCAGTTCACCGAGTGGTCGTCGCGCGACTCATGGCATAGCACCTGCGGATGCGGAGGCTCCGCCGCTGGCTCGCAGATCATGACCCACGAGGAATTGGCAGTGGACTGGGCATCAGGCTGATGTCTCGTGCAGAGATCATTGGTGTAGGGATTGCTGGCGAAGACGTTAGGTCTGACGTAGTGAACTTCGAACGTATCCGTCGGGCATTCCTGGCCGGAGGATGGCGGCGGAGGATCGCAAATCTCCACGTCGCCGCGGGCGGCGAGTGATGGCAGCGACATGCTGAGCAGGAGCAAGGCGAGGATTCGGCGCATAAGCGTTCCAAGAGTCGTGAGGATCGAACGTCAAGCCGGCAATTTATCACGAAATGTGACAGATTTCGGACTGAGGGGTTCAATCGTGTCTACTCGAAATCAAGCGCATCGATCGATCATCGGACTGGTGTCGTTGGATGGCTGTCTCGACCAGCAATCGGCAGCGAGGCGCGAATGTCCGTAGCCATGGCCTTTAGGGTATCGGGGGCGGTTTCCAGAACAGCCGCGAGTTCGGGATCGCCGAGCAGTGCGGCAGCTTCATCCTTGGCGCCGGACTCGATCAGGTGGGCGGCCAACCTCAGGCTGCAGAGGGCGGTGAACATGGACTTGGGTCCCTCGCTCCCACGAATGTCGCCGAGTGCACGGCGCAGTTCCGCCGCCGCCGACGCGGGTTTAGGGTGCTGTTCGTCGAGCGCGACGGCGAGATTGAATTGCGCGCGAACCGTGTTCGGATGCAATCGCCCGAGAATTCGTTCGAGCGCGTCGCGACTTCGGCGCAACGACGCTTCGGCCGACACGTAATCGTTGCGCGCAATCAACACGTTGCCGAGCGTCATGTGGGCGCGGGCCGCCATCGTCGACAAGGTGCCGTACGTCTGCTCGGCGAGTGAAGCGGAGCGCCTTGCGATGGCGAGCGCCTCGTCTTCGCGGTCGATCTTGCGCAGTTCGTTCGCCAGCAATAGTTCAACCAGCAATACATAGGGATGGTCTTCATCCAGCCCCGTGCGTTGCCAGGCATGGATGGATTCGAGCAGCGCAACCGCTTCGGTCGGACGATCCTGTCGCGCCAGATTTTCCGCCAGGTGACGGCGAGCACGATTGGCCGATCGATCGCTCGGCGGAAGATTCGACGTCAGCGTCACCGCTTCGCGCAACAAGTGTTCCGCGCTCTCGGCATCGCCCCCCGCCGTCAGATTGCGCCCTTTCAGCAACAGCCATTCGATGCGCTGAGCGTCGTTGGCGGGCGTAAACGCGGCCAATAGTTGCTGCGCCTCTTCGATCTTGCCGTTGCTCGACAGCGCCGACGCTTGCGCCAGATCGAGACGATCTCGCAATGCAACACCGAGTTCGATCTCATTCGCCGACGCCCGCGCCTGTCGAGTCAGTTGCAGCGCGCGTTCGGATCCGTCCAGCGACAACTCGACTTCGGCCATCGTGACCAGCAGGTCGGGAAACGCAAGCGCATTCTCTGCACTGCGGTGCTGCATCGTCGCGTAGGCGCTATCCATCACTTGCCGTGCAGTGACGGTCTCGCCGCTGAAGCGTGCCGGATCTGCGGAAAGGAAGGCGTCGCGCATGAGCGACAGCGCCTCCTCGGCCTGGTCGCGCTCGGCGCGGATGCGCACGTTCTGCAATGCCACGATCCATGCCGACGCGATCAGCGACAGCAGAAGCGCCGCGGTGAGCGCGCTGGCGATGCGGTGGCGGGCGACGAACTTGCGCAGTCGATAACCGGCCTGCGAGCCGCGCAGCGAAATCGGCAGGCCTTCGCGCAGACGCTGCAGGTCGGCGTCGAGCGCATCGACCGAGCGATAACGCTCGCCCGGATCCTTGCGCAGGCAGCGCTGGACGATGTCCTCGATGTCGCCGCTCAAGTCACGCGCCAACGTGCTCGCGGAAGCACGGCGTCCCGACAGTCCTGACGCGTCGAGCCGCGCTGCGGTCTGGCGCATCGGTGGCGGTATGCGGTGGGCAATCTGTTCGATCAGCACCGGCAAGCTGTCGCCTGCATCGGCAAATGGCGCGTATCCGGCCAGCAGTTCGTACAACAGCACCCCGAGGCTGTAGATGTCGCAGGCAACCGTGACCGGTGCACCGGTCAGTTGCTCGGGCGCTGCCGTCGCCAGTGAAAAGAAGCGTTCCGATGTGGCGGTCACCCGGTGCCCGGCATCGTCGGCGATCGACTTGGCGATGCCGAAATCGAGCAACTTGGGTTGACCGTCCGGCAGGACGAGAACATTGCTGGCCTTGATGTCACGGTGCACGATCAGGTTGCGATGCGCGTACTGGACCGCGTCGAGTACACGCCGGAACAGGTCGATGCGCTGGTCGATGTCGAGTCGTTCGCGGTCGGCGAATGCGCCGATCGGGACGGCGTCGCGCAACCACTCCATCACCACGTAGGGCGAGCCGTCATCGAGCGTCCCGGCATCGATGAACTGGCAGATGCCCGGATGCTGCAATCGCGCCAGCACGGCGCGCTCCGACTGGAAGCGCGCCAATGCCTGCGGCGTCAGCATGTCGCGACGCACGACCTTGATCGCGACGTCGTGCCGGAGCGACGGGTCGTCGCGCTCTGCCCGGAATACGCGGCCCATGCCACCGGCACCGATTTCCTCGATGACGCGATAGGCGCCGACCGGTGTCCCGGGCGCCAGCGACTCGGGCAACATCTGCCGCAAGGTCTGATCGATCTGCTGCTGCAATCGGCGGGCGTCGAGGCCGGCTTCGGCTTCCTCAGCCGCGATCAGCCGCTGCAACGAAGCGGCGAGTTCAGGTTCGTCGACAGCGAGTCGTGCCAACCAGGCGGTGCGCGGTTCCGCGGTCAGTTCCATCGCTTCGTCGAAGAGGCGATGGAGACGACGCAGTTGTTCGGCCGATGCCGCCGACGTCACGCCGAGGGGTCCAGGTGCAGGCGCTCGGCCAGCCAGTTGCGCGCGAACCGCCATTGTCGACCGACCGTCGCCGTGCTGGTGCCGCAGCACGTCGCGATCTGATCGACCTCCAATCCGGAAAACAGCCGCAATTCGACGACCTTGGCCACCATCGGATCCGCTTCGGCCAGGTCGTTCAGTGCCTGATCAAGGGCGAGCCAGTCGAGTTGGTCGCCGGCGCCCGGAATGTCGGCGGCCCGATCGCCGCCGATCGTCACCACTTCGACACCGCCACCGCGCTTTTCAGCCTGGCGTTCGCGCAGATAGTCGATCAACACGCGACGCAACACGGTCGCCGAGATTGCCGCGAAGTGGTCGCGATTCTGCCAGTCCACGCCCTGTTGCTTGATCAGACGGACGTAAGCCTCGTTGGCCAGTTCCGTGGCCTGCAGCGTCATGCTGCCGCCTTGTCGGCGCATCTGCGCCCGCGCCAGCTCGCGCAGGGTCGGATAGATCCAGTTGATCAGTTCGCTCTCGACCGATCGATCGCCGGATTTCCAGCGATCGAGCAGGCCGGTGATGGCGTTGTCTGCGGACATCGACTGCGTTCCCCCGGAGGCATCTCGCGACGATTGTCGCAGATGACGGGGAGACCGACATTCGGCGCCCGAGTTCCGGCCGCTCGCAAACGGCGGCCGGAACGACGTGAAACGCGAGCGCGTTCAGTTGGTGATCTGATTGCAGTAGCGGGTTTCCGATCGATTGAAGTAAATGACGCAGCCGTTGTATGCCGTGGTGTTGACCCGGCCGGTCGCCGTCAGCTTGCAATTCGGATCGCTGCTCGACTTGGTCTGGGCTGCCGCGAGCGAGAAGACGCCGCCGTCCGATACCGGGAGAATTTCGGTCGTGGTCGATTGCGAATTCGTCCCTGCGGCATTTTGTGCAGACGCGCTGCTTCGTGCATACCCGTTGAAGCCCGGTGCGTAACCTGCCCCGGCGGGCGGGCACCAGCTGCCGCCCCATTCGCATTCGATGCTGGAATTCGTGTTGATGATCCCCTGTTGACCGCCGTTCGGCAGAGCGGTCTTGACGAAATCGGCGATGAAGCGACCGATATAGGCGTCGCACGGCTGCGATTCGTGGAACACGTGGATGGCCTTTGCCAGGGCCATGTCCAGGCTCCGGATTTCGGCATTGAGCCGTGCGATTCCGTTCAATGCGTCCTGACGACGCGCGGTTTCCGATTTCGGGATCAGCCCAAGATCGCCGTTCGCGGCGGCCAGCGCCTTGCGAGCGACCGCCAGATCGTGACGCAGCCCGAGCAGACCGACCGATGCTTCGCTGATGGCGCCGGTGGTGGGATCGACGCGCTGGTAGACGCCGTCTGCCACCTTGTCCCAATCCGGGTGTTGCGCTTCGAAAGAGGCCGCCGTCGTCGGTACGCGCGCGCCATGTCGAACGTCTTCGCGATCCGGGTTCATGGCCGATGCGGATGCCGCTGCGAGCAGCAGGGCGCAAAAAATGCTGGTGCGATTCATGAGAACTCTCCTGAGCAGGGAACGCCGTTGGCGCGAGCCATGCGCTGGCTCATCCTGCTACTCGGAGTGCGATTGCGGCATCGATCAATCGGCAACGACCAGTCGATTTCGTCCCTCGCGCTTGGCGCGATAGAGCGCGGCATCGGCGGCGCGGATGAGCTTGTCTGCGCCGGAGTGCAAGTCGCTGCCGTCCATCGCGGCAAGGCCGAGGCTGATCGTCAGCGAGATCGTTTCGTCGTGGCCGTCGATGCGCAGGGCCGCGACTTCGCTGCGCAGGATGTCGGCGCGGCGCGCAGCGTCTTCGCGGGTGGCGCCGGGCAGCAATACGACGAACTCCTCGCCGCCGTAGCGCGCGACGAAATCGTCGCCTTCGCGCACATGGCGACGCAGCACGTCGGCCACCGTTCGCAGGCAGTCGTCGCCGGCCAGATGGCCATGGGTGTCGTTGATGCGCTTGAAGTGGTCGATATCGATCATCAGCAGCGCGATCGGCGCCTTGCGTTCGCGCGCCTGCGCGACTGCATGCGCAAGCGTCTCGTCGAGGTAGCGGCGATTGTGTACGCCGGTCAGGCCGTCGCGCAGGCTGAATTCGTGCAAGCGCCGATTGGCCGTGCGCAGCTCGCCCATGGCGCGGTTCAACTCGTTGGTGCGTTCGGCGACGCGTATTTCCAGGCGCTCGGTCGCCTCCTTTTGCAGCAGAAGGTTCTGTTCGCGCAGCAGCTTGAAGCGATAGGCGAGGCCGAGCGAGAGCAGGATCATCTCGATGCCGGAGCCGAACTGGATGCCGTATTCGGTGACGAAATTCTTCGGCAGCAAGCCGAACGAAACACAGGCGTACACGACGATGCCCGCCACCATGAAGCTCCAGGCGAGCAGGAAGTAGTAGGCAGGACGATAGCCATTGCGCCAGGCGCTGAGTCCGGCGCCGATCATCAGGATGGCGAGCAGGAAGACCGATGCGGTTTCGAGCAGGATGGCGTGGCGATAGGTGACGAAAGGAGAGGCCAGCGTGATCGCGCCGAGCACCCGCGCGGCGATTCGGAACAGCCGCGCCAGCTTCGGTTGTCGTGCCGGCAGTTCGAGGAAGCTGTAGGTGAACAGGACCATGCAGGTCAACGAACCGCCGATGGCCAGCAGCAGCACGGCGTCGTCCCACAGCGGCCAGGTCGGCCACAGGATCTGGTAGCTGATGCCGTTCAGGCAGGCCAGGGCCAATCCGAACAGCGCGACGTAGCCGATGTAGTACGGATAGCTGCGGTCGCGCACCGACAGGAAGATCAGCAGGTTGTACAGCAGCAGTCCGATCAGTACGCCGTAGTAGACGCCCAGTCCGAGTTGCGAGCGTTGATGGGTTTCGAGAAATGCGTGGTCGGAATAGATCGCGATCGGTACCTGTACCGAACTTTCGGTCTGCACGCGCAGCAGGCTGCGCACGTCCTGGCCGCGCGGCAATTTCAGCGCGAAGTTGAAATGGCGATGGTCGACGCTGCGCGCCGTGTAAGGCTCGCGGTCGCCGGAGACGAAGCGTTGCTCGCGCCCGTCGCTGTAGCGCAGATGCAGGTCGAGATGGTCGAGCAATGCATATTCGACGACGTAGAGCCAGGTGTCGTCGGCATGGTCGACATTGCGCAGGTCGAGCGCGAACCAGTGCACGCCGTCGGCGAAACCGAAGGTGGGCGGCCAGCGCGGCACCGGCTTGAATTGGCCGCGGTCCAATGCGGCCTCGGCGTCGGCTTCGTTCGAATCCGGATTCGGGTCGACCCAGTAGTGGAGATGACTGGCCGGCGTGAACACCGACTGGCCGGCGTGCAGAGCCAGTGCCGGCGGATCGGCGCCCCGCACAACGCCGGTGGCGAAGCAGATGGATGCCAGCACGATCATGGCAAGGATGCGAAGCATGCCAACCCCCGGATGAGGCGAGCATAGCGATGTCTCCGAGGCGTGGCGCACGCGACACGTTCCGTTGCTTGCAGTCGAATTGTGTGCATGTAACAATGCGCTATCACATTAACCAGATGATTCAACATCATGAAGCGCAAGTCGATCGAGCCCGACGCGCCACCGGAGGCGGCCGAGGCTTCCTTGTACGAAGCCTTGCTGACCTTGCGCGACGAGGTCGAGATGCAGGCGTTCTTCCATGATCTGTGCACGCCTGCGGAGCTGGAGGCGTTGCGAGACCGCTGGCGGGTCGTCCCGTTGCTCGCGCACGACGTGCCGTATCGCGAGATCCACGACCGCACCTCGGTCAGCGTCACGACGGTCGGCCGCGTCGCGCGCTGCCTGCAGATGGGCGAGGGCGGTTACCGCATCGCCGCCGAACGACTGGGCTGGCTGGCGCCGCCCGCCCCGACTCCCACGAAACGGAAACCGAAATGAGTACGCGTCCGACCAAGACCCGCGACCGGCTGCGCATTGCCGTGCAGAAATCCGGACGATTGTCCGAACCGTCGCAGAACCTGCTGGCGCAATGTGGCCTGAGCTTTCGCCAGAGCCGCGACAAGCTGTTCTGCTTCGGCGAAAACCAGCCGGTCGATTTGCTGCTGGTGCGTGACGACGACATTCCGGGCCTGATCGACGACGGCGTCTGCGACCTCGGTTTCCTCGGCCGCAACGTGCTCGAGGAGGCCCGCCTCGACCAGTTCGCGACCAAGGGCGCGAGCGTGTTGCGCGAGGTCCGGGCGCTTGGCTTCGGCGGTTGCCGCCTTTCCATTGCCGTACCGCAGGAAGAGGACTACGGCGACGCCGGGCAACTCGCCGGTCGTCGCATCGCGACCAGTTATCCGCGCCTGTTGTCGAAATTTCTCGCCGATCGCGGCGTCGACGCCGGCGTGGTCACGCTGTCGGGTTCGGTCGAGATTGCGCCGCGCCTCGGCACCGCCGACCTGATCTGCGATCTGGTGTCGTCCGGCGCGACGCTGGTCGCGAACCAGTTGAAGGAAGCCGAGATCATCCTGAAGAGCGAAGCGATCCTGGCGGGGTCGACGACCGCATTCGGCGACGAACGCGACGACATCCTGACGATGCTGATGCGCCGCCTGGACGGCGTGCTCGCTGTGCGCGAAACGCGCATGTTGATGCTGCGCACGACGCGCAGCGACTGGCCGGCGGTGCGCGACGCATTGCCGTTGGGTTCGTTGCCGACGCTGACCCGGATCGACGGCGAGGGCATCGACGTGGCGGTGCAGGCCATCGTGCCGCGTCCGGTCGGCTGGCCCGAGCTTGAAGCCATGAGCCGCGCCGGTGCGCGCCAGATGCTGGTCCTGCCGGTCGAGAGGATGCTGGCGTGAGGCGGTTCGACTGGACAGCGCTGGATTCGACCGAACGCGCATCGGTATTGCAGCGGCCGATCAGCCTGCGCAGCGACGAGTTGCGACGTTCGGTTGCACGCATCATCGAACAGGTCCGTGCCGATGGCGACGCCACCTTGCGTGCGTTGACCCGAAAATTCGACGGCGTCGAACTGGGCGAATTGCGTGTATCTGCCGCCGAAATCGCCGAGGCAACGGCGGCGATCAGCGATTCCGCGCGCGCCGCCATCGACGAGGCGTATGCGCGCATCCGTGCCTTCCACGCCGCGCAGCAGCCGCAGCCCTTGCGCGTCGAGACCGCGCCCGGCGTGGTTTGCGAACGCATCAGTCGTCCGGTTCGAGCGGTCGGTCTGTATGTGCCGGCCGGTTCGGCACCGTTGCCGTCGTCGGCGTTGATGCTCGGCGTGCCGGCGCAACTGGCCGGTTGCGAACACGTGGTGTTGTGCTCGCCGCCGAATCCGGAAGGCTGCGTGGAGCCGCATGTGTTGTACGCCGCCAGCTGCTGCGGCATCACCGACGTGTTCAAGCTCGGCGGTGCGCAGGCGATTGCCGCGATGGCCGTCGGCACGGATTCGCTGCCGCGCTGCGACAAGGTGTTCGGTCCGGGCAACGCCTATGTCACCGAGGCGAAACTGCAACTCGCGGCGGAAGGCATCGCCATCGACATGCCGGCCGGGCCATCGGAAGTGATGGTGATCGCCGATGCCTCGGCCGATGCCGCCTTCGTCGCCTCCGATCTGTTGTCGCAGGCCGAACACGGGCCGGATTCGCAGGTCGTCCTGGTGGCGACCGACGATGCGCTGATCGATGCGGTTGCAGCGAACGTCGAGGCGCAATTGAATGGCTTGTCGCGCGCCGACACCGCGCGCCTTGCCTTGCGGAACAGTTTGGCGATCCGCGTCGACACGCTGGACGATGCCCTCGTCGTCGCCAACGCCTACGCGCCCGAGCACCTGATCGTGAACACGGCGGATCCACGCGTGCTGTTGCCCGCCATCCGCGCCGCCGGCTCGGTGTTTCTCGGGCCGTATGCCGCGGAATCGCTGGGCGACTACTGCTCCGGCACCAATCACGTGTTGCCGACCAATGGCGCTGCACGCGCGTGGAGCGGCGTCTCGCTGGCGAGTTTCATGAACTTCATCACCGTGCAGGAAGTGTCTGCAGTCGGCTTGCGCGCGATCGGGCCTTGCGCCGTGCGCCTGTCCGACATTGAAGGTCTGGATGCGCATGGCAACGCCGTGCGTCTGCGCCTGGAGCGTGCGGCATGAGCGTGTCGGGATTGGCCCGCCCCGAATTGCTGGCGATGGCGCCGTACTCGTCGGCGCGCATGGAAGCGGGCGCCGGCGACATCTGGTTGAACGCGAACGAATCGCCATGGAATCCGATCGCGCTCGGTCGGATCAATCGTTATCCCGAGCCGCAGCCGCAGCCGCTGCTCGCGGCGCTGGGCGATCTGTACGGCGTCGATCCGTCGCGGTTGTTCGTCGGTCGCGGCTCGGACGAACCCATCGATCTGCTGACGCGCGCGTTCTGCCGCGCCGGCATGGATTCGGTGCTGATCGCGCCGCCGACCTTCGGCATGTATGCGGTGGCCGCGCAGATCCAGGGCGCGAAAGTGCGTGGCGTGCCCTTGCGCATGGATCAGGGCTTCGCGTTCGATGTCGAGGCGGTGCTTGCCGCGGTCGACGCGCACACGCGCATCGTCTACGCCTGCACGCCGAACAACCCGACCGGCAACAGCACCGATCCGGCCGTGTTGCTCGCGCTCGCCGAACGCTTGCGCGATCGCGCCCTGCTGGTGGTCGACGAGGCCTACATCGAGTTTTCCGCGCGTGAATCGCTGTCGACGCGGGCGGGAAAGCCCGACAACCTGGTCGTGTTGCGCACCTTGTCGAAGGCGCATGGCCTGGCCGGCGTGCGCATCGGCGCGGCGATCGCCGCGCCCGAGGTCATCGGCCTGTTGCGCCGGATCATGGCGCCGTATCCCTTGCCAGAACCCAGCATCGACGCCGCGATGAAGGCGCTGTCCTGGGAGGCGAGTCAGCTCACGCGGGCACGCATCGCGCAAGTGCGAACCGAGCGCGAGCGGCTGCGCACGGCGCTGTCGCAGCGTGATGGCGTGCGCGAGGTCCTGCCCTCGGATGCCAACTTCCTGGCCGTGCGCTTCGACGATCCGGAACGTCGCTACGCGCAACTGGCCGCGGCCGGCATCATCGTGCGCAAGCTGATGAAGTACCCGGGGCTCGCCGATGCGCTGCGCATCAGCATCGGCACCGTCGACGAAAACAACGCGGTGCTGGCCGCGCTCGATGCCCGCAAGGAGGCCGCATGAGCCTGCGCAAGATCCTGTTCCTGGACCGCGACGGCACCCTGATCGAGGAGCCGGCCGACTTCCAGATCGACGCGCTGGCGAAGTTCAGGCTGGTACCGGGCGTGATTCCGGCCCTGCTGAAATTGAAGGCGGCCGGCTACGAATTCGTCATGGTCAGCAACCAGGACGGACTCGGTACCGACAGCTTCCCGATCGCCGACTTCGAACCGCCGCAGCACCTGCTGCTGCAGATCCTCGAATCGCAGGGCATCCGCTTCAGCGCCATCCACATCGACCCGCACTTCGAGCACCAGAACGCGCCGACCCGCAAGCCCGGCATCGGCATGCTGATCGATTACCTGCGCTCGGGCACACTGGACGTCGCGCACAGCGCCGTGATCGGCGACCGCGAGACCGATCTGCAATTGGCGCGCAATCTCGGCGTGCGCGGATTCCGGTTGGGCCCGGACCACGACGACTGGGCCGCGGTCGCGCATGCGTTGGCGGACGCGCCGCGCATCGCCTCGGTCGAGCGCGTGACCGGCGAGACGCGCATCCGCGTGACCGTCGACCTGGATCGCGAGGCCAAGGCCGAAGTCGCGACCGGCATCGGATTCTTCGACCACATGCTCGAGCAGATCGGTCGTCACGGCGGCTTTGCGCTGACGCTGACCTGCGCCGGCGACACCCACATCGACGAGCACCACAGCATCGAGGATTCGGCGCTCGCCTTGGGCGAGGCCCTGCGCAAGGCGCTTGGCGACAAGCGCGGCATCGGCCGCTACGGTTTCACGCTGCCGATGGACGAGACGCTGGCGAGTGCTGCGCTCGATCTGTCCGGGCGTGCATACCTCGTGTTCGACGGCGCGTTTCCGCGCAGCGAGGTCGGCGGCATGGCGACCGAACTGGTGCCGCATTTCTTCCGATCGTTGTGCGACGCGCTCGGCGCCAACCTGCACCTGAGCGTGCGCGGCGAGAACACGCACCACATGGTCGAAGCCTGCTTCAAGGCGGTTGCGCGTGCGCTGCGTCAGGCGATCCGCCGCGAGGGCGACGCGATCCCGAGCACGAAGGGGACCTTGTGAGCCGCGATGTCGTCATGCTCGATTCCGGCGGCACCAACCTCGGTTCGGTGCAGTACGCGTTCGAACGTCTGGGCGTGCGTGCGGAACTGTCGCGCGATCCGGAGCGGATCCGTCGCGCCAGTCACGTGGTCCTGCCCGGCGTCGGCGCTGCGGCACCGGGCATGCTGCGTCTGCGCGAGTCGGGTCTGGACCGACTGATTCCGACGCTTACCCAGCCCGTGCTCGGCGTCTGTCTCGGCATGCAGTTGCTGTTCGAGGCGAGCGCGGAGGGCGGCACCGCCTGTCTCGGCATCCTGAAAGGGCGACTGACGCGCTTCGACGAAGCGCGCTGCGGCCGCGTGCCGCACATGGGCTGGAACCGCATCGACGCGATTGCGGATTCGCCGTTGCTGGCGGGCCTCGGGCGCGATGCTTTCGCTTATTTCGTGCACAGTTATGCCGCACCGGTGACCTCGGCGACGGTTGCGACCTGCGACTATGGCGGCGCGTTTGCCGCGATCGTGTCCGAACGCAATTTCCATGGTGCGCAATGCCATCCCGAGCGGTCTGCCGCGGTCGGTGCGCGCCTGTTGTCGAATTTTCTGGAGCTTTCATGATCCCCATTCCTGCCATCGACCTGCGCGAGGGCCGCGTCGTGCGCCTGACCCAGGGCGATTACAACCAGCAGCGCAACTACGACTTCGACGCCGTCGAACTGGCCGAACGTTACGTCGCCGACGGCGCACGACGTCTGCACGTGGTCGACCTCGACGCCGCGCGCGATGGCGGCAGCCGCAATCGTCTGGCGATCTGCGACATCGCCTCGCGTCTTGGCGTGCCGGTGCAGGCCGGCGGCGGCGTGCGCGACGAATCCGACCTGTACGCGCTGTTCCGTGGCCATGTCGCCTCGGCCGTGATCGGCAGCGTCGCAGTGCGCGACCCGGACCGCGTCATCGAATGGGCGCGCGTGTTCGGACGCGACCGCATCGTCGTCGCGCTCGACACGCGTTTCGTCGATGGCGTCTGGACCTTGCCCTTGCACGGCTGGACCGAGGCCAGCGGTATCGGCTTGCACGACCGCATCACGCTGTATCTCGACGCGGGTCTCGACCAGTTCCTGATCACCGATATCGCCCGCGATGGCATGATGGGCGGCCCCAGCCTCGACTTGTACCGGGATCTTCGTCGTCGCTATCCGGATGCGCGCATCCAGGCCTCGGGCGGCGTCGACAGCATCGCTTCGCTGGCCGCGCTGAAGGCGGTTGGCGTCGCCGGCGCCATCGTCGGTCGCGCCCTGCTCGAAGGCCGCTTCAGCGTCGCCGAGGCGAACGCATGCTGACGCGGCGTGTCATTCCCTGTCTCGACGTGCGCGATGGCCAGGTCGTCAAGGGCGTGCGCTTTCGCGACCATGTGGTCATGGGCGGCATCGAGGCGCTGGCGCTGCGTTACCGCGACGAAGGCGCCGACGAACTGGTGTTCTACGACATCACCGCCAGTCCCGAAGGGCGCTCGGCCGATCCCGATTGGGTGCGGCGCGTGGCCCGGCATCTCGATATCCCGTTCTGCGTGGCCGGCGGCATCCGTTCGGTCGCGGATGCGGAGCGCATCCTGCATGCCGGCGCCGACAAGGTCTCGGTGAATTCGCCGGCGCTGGAACGACCGGAACTGATTTCCGAGCTGGCCGAGGCCTTCGGCGTGCAATGCGTCGTCGTCGGCGTCGACTCGCAACTCGTCGACGGCACGTTGCGCGTGCACCAGTACACCGGCGATCCCGCGCGCACCCGCGTCGCGCCGCGCGCAACCACGGCTTGGGTGCGGGAGGCGGTCGAACGCGGCGCCGGCGAAATCGTGCTGAACTGCATGAGCTCCGATGGGGCGCGCAATGGCTACGACATCGCGCAACTGCGCGCGGTGCGCGCCGTCTGCACGGTACCGCTGATCGCGTCCGGCGGCGCCGGCCAGGCACAGCACTTCGCCGACGTGTTCAACGCAGCCGATGTCGATGGCGCGCTGGCCGCCAGCGTGTTTCATTCGGGTACGCTGCCGATCCCCGAACTCAAGATCTTTCTCCGCAACCAGGGCATTGCGATCCGACCATGAGCCGCATCGATTTCGATCCGAGTCGCATCGACTTTGCCAAGGGCGAAGGTCTGGTGCCGGCCATCGTGCAGGATGCGACCAGCGCGCGCGTGCTGATGCTCGGCTACATGGACAGCGAGGCGCTGCGTCACACGCTCTCGACCGGCATGGTCACCTTCTGGTCGCGCACCAAGCAGCGACTCTGGACCAAGGGCGAGACCTCCGGCCACACGCTGGATGTCGTCTCGATCGCGCTCGACTGCGACGCCGACACCCTGCTGGTCCTGGCGAATCCGAACGGACCGACCTGCCATCGCGGCTGCCCCTCCTGTTTCGATCCCGGCGATACGCCGCTGATGAACGAACTGGCGCGCCTCGACGCCGTCATCGCGCAACGACTTCTGGACCGACCCGAGGGCAGCTACACGACCAAGCTGGCGAATGCCGGCATTCGCCGCGTGGCGCAGAAGGTGGGCGAGGAGGGCGTTGAAACGGCATTGGCCGCGGTAGCCCAGGACGAGAACGCGCTGGTCGACGAAGCGGCCGATCTGGTCTATCACCTCGGTGTTGCCCTGCGCATGCGCGGACGCGGTTTCGCCGACGTCTTGCACGTGTTGCGCGAGCGGCATCGCTGATGCGCTGGACCACGCTCGACGGAAAACCTACGCGAATCATCGCGCATCGCGGTGCGTCGGGACTGCGGCCGGAACACACCGCGGCCGGCTATGAACTCGCGATCGCGCAGGGCGCCGATATGATCGAGCCGGACCTCGTGCCGAGCCGCGATGGCGTGTTGTTCGCGCGCCATGACGCCGGCCTGCGGCGCAGCACCGATATTGCGCGCCGCCGCGAATTCGCCGCGCGCGCTGCGATGGATCGCTTCGGCCGGCGCGACTGGCCGGTGCATCGATTCGACCGCGAAGAGCTCGCGACCTTGCGCGCGGTGCAGTCGTTCGGCAGGCGCAGCCGTGCCTTCGACTCGCGCTTCGTGTTGCCGAGTTTCGAGGCAGTGCTCGACATCGCCGCATCGCGATCCGCGCCGGCACGCGCGATCGGCGTCTATCCGGAACTGAAGCATCCGCAATTCTTCGCCACGCAAGGCATCGATGTCACGGCGATCTGCATCGACCTGCTGCGTCGACGCGGACACCATGGCAAGTTCGATCCGGTCTGGCTGCAGTGTTTCGAGCTGGCGCCGCTGCGCCGCGTTCACGAAGCGCTCGCGTTGCCTGTGTTCCACCTCATCGAACCGGCCGACATCGACGACGCACGCTGGTTGCAAGCGTTGCATCGGCAACACGCCTGGCTGGATGGCGTCGCGTTGCCGAAATCGGCATTGATCGGCGCACAGGGCAATGGCGACCTCGTGCGCGTGGCGCACGATCTCGATTGGCAGGTCCATGTCTGGACCTTGCGCGACGACCAGGCGATGCCCGAATTCGGCAGCGTGCAGAACGAACTGAGCGCCCTGTTCGAACTCGGCGTCGATGCGCTGTTTGCGGACTTTCCGGGCACGGCGGCGGCCGTGCGCGACGCTAGCGACTGACGCTGCCGGGTTGCTGGTCGCGCCAGCGCGCCAATTGCGCGGCGATCGACGCGCCATTGCTGATTTGCGGCTCGGACGATTCGAAGCCATCGGCGCGTTCACGTTGTTGGATGTGACGGCGGGCGATGTCGAATGCCGCCGACAGGTCGGTCGACTGGTTCAAGGCTTCGGCGAGATAGGCGCGGCCGAAGTAGGTGAGATCGGCATCGGCGCCGCACCCGAACGAGGTGCGGTCGGTGCGTGCGGAGGTGATGACGAGGCTCGTCGGTGAGGCCAGCGCGTCGACGTAACCGCCGGAATAACACGCCGACACGATGGCGACGCGCCAGCGGATGCCGGCGTTGTCGTAGGCTTCGAGCACGTCGTCGGGGGTAATTTGGGTCAGCGTGACATCGCCGAGCCGCACCAGCCAGTCATGGTCTTCCGAGCCGTGCGAGGTCATGAAGACGAGCACGATGTCCTCGGCCGGATCGATGATGCGGCCGATGCCTTCCAAGGTTCGCAGCAGGTTGCGCCGCGTCGCCAGCGGCAGCTGGGGCAGGGTGTCGACATGGTTGATCAGGCTGAGACTGCGACCGGCGGTACCGAAACGCGCGTCGAAGACCTCGGTCGCCAGCTCGGCTTCGTTGCGGAACACGTCTTCGGCACCGTCGCCGGCCATCGCGACCACGTACAGATCGACCTGGCCGCGCCGTTGCGGCGCGAGCGCCGCGAGCTGCGCATCGACCCGTCCGTCCTGCATCGCCAGCAGGTCCTCGGGGTCGTAGTCGAGTTCGGCGTCAGCGCGTTCCTCGAGGGCGGATTCCGATTCTTCCTGGTAATCCGAGTAGTAGAACGCCGACCACACGTCCGACTTTTCAAGCATTGCGAAGGCGAGTGCCGGAATCAGGACGAGCGCCACCAGCCGACGAACGAACGTCGACTCCCGGAAAAGCCGACGGCTGCGCGCCAACAGTGGAAGAGTGATCGACGGGATTGCAACCCACCCAAAGACGCCGAGGCCGTACTCTGGATCGAGGTCTGCACCTAGTTTCTGTGCGATCGCGGTTGCATGTGTCGCATTTACAAGGAACAGTACGGACGCGCATGCGAGCAATATCACTGTCGTCAATGTGGCTGCCAAAGCAGGGCGGCGCACCAAGTGGGCCGCGAATCCGCCTGCGATGCGCAACAGCACAATCAGTACCGCATAGGCCCCGATCGCCGACCAAGTGAACAACATGTTCGGCTCGCTGGCGTACAGATCGCCCAACCAGCCGCAAAGCAAACACAACATGCCGGCAATGAAGACGTCGCGCTCGCTGGCCAGCGGAACTGGCGTGCGAAACGTGAACAGCGCGCGCCAGAAGCCGTTCGGCATCAAGGCACGATGTCGCGGAAGCTCGCGACGCAGTCGTGGCGGCCGTGCGATTCCGGGTTCGTGTCCGGGCGGCACAGCTGCACGGTGCCCATGCCGGCTTCGCGGGCGGCATCGAGTTCGGCTTCGACATCGGACAGGAACAGGATGTCGGACGCCGCCCCGCCGATGGCGGCGGCGATGCGTCGATAGGACTGCGCTTCGCGCTTGCCGCCGCTGGTCGTGTCGAAATGACCACGGAACCAGGGCAGCAGGTCGCCGAACACCGAGTAGCCGAAGAAGAGCTTCTGCGCGGCGATCGAGCCCGACGAGTACACGTACAAGGGCACGCCGGCCGCATGCCAGGCGCGCAGCTGGTCGAAGGCATCGACATACACGTGCGCCGTGAAATGGCGCTCGGCGTAACCGGTCTCCCAGATCAGGCCCTGCAGGGTCTTCAGCGGCGTCGCCTTGCGATCGATGTCGATCCAGTGCAACAGCGTCGCGATCGCGGCTTCGTCGTCGCCATCGCCGGTTTCGGCGCGCACCGCATCGAGCGCGGCCCGCACTTCCGGATCGGCGGCGCGCGTGCGCACGAAGCCGGGCAGGCGTCCGCGCGCGTACGGGAACAACACGCGATGCACGAAGTCGATGGCGCTGGTGGTGCCTTCGATGTCGGTGAGGACGACGCGCGCCATCAGTTGGCGTACCGCGGGAAACGTTGCGCGATGTCGTCGCCGGTGAAGTTCGCGACCCAGCCTTCGACATTGCTGAAGATGCGGATCGCGATGAAATGCGGATTCGGACCCATGTCGAACCAGTGGCGGGTATTGTCCGGCACGCTGATCAGGTCGCCCTGTTCGCACAGCACTTCCAGCACGCGGGTGTCGAGATGCAGGGTGAACAGGCCGGCGCCGGCGACGAAGAAGCGGACTTCGTCCTCGCTGTGGCGATGTTCGTTCAGGAACTTCCGGCGCAACGCGTCCTTCTGCGGGTGGTCGGCGTTGAGGCTGATCACGTCCACGGCCTGATAGTTCTTCTCGGCCATGATCCGGTCGATGTCGCTGCGATACGCGGCGATCACCTCGTCCTGCGAAGCGCCCGGAGCCACGGGCGCATTCGCCGCCCAGCGTTCGAAACGCACGCCGTCGCGGCCGAGCAGTTCGGCGATCAGGGCGTGGTCGCGGGTTTCGGTGACGACGGTCGCTGCGTCGGATTCGTTGAAGATGCGGAGGCGGCTCATCGGCGCAGGTTCCAGAGGTCGAGCTCGCAGGCGAGCAGGAATTCGAAGGCGTCGAGATGGCGACGCGCTTCCTTGAGATCGCGGCCCCAGGCATAGATGCCGTGGCCGTCGATCAGGTAGCCGTGCAGCGGCAGGTCGCGTTTGAGGTAAGGATCGATCATCGCTGCGAGCGCGGGCATGTCCTGCGAATTCGGCAGCACCGGTAAGCGCATCGTCGCTTCGTGGGTGTCGTAGCCGCGGAAGGCTTTCAGCAGTTCATAGCCGGCGAGTACGATTTCGCCGCGGTCTGCGAACAGGCGCGACGCCACCGTCTGCACACGCGAGTGCGTGTGCAATACACAACCAACGGCCGCATCATGCGCGTAGAGTTGCGTATGCAGCAGCGTTTCGGCGGACGGGCGATGGTCGGAACCGACGGCACGCCCTTCGAGATCGACGACCATGAAGTCGTCGACGCCGAGCCGGCCCTTGTCGCGGCCGGAAATCGTGATCACCGCCGATTCGGCATTCAATCGCGAGGAAAAGTTGCTGCTCGTGGCCGGCGTCCAGCCCAGTTGC
>JBGASK010000170.1:0-4230 GCA_044229785.1 Ahniellaceae bacterium | reverse complement strand
ACAAAAGCCGGACAGACCATCGATCTCAGCCGAGTTCCCGCTCTGGTGGGTGCGATTCTCAATCGCACGCTCTTCGCGCGCCGAGACCGATTGCGAAATCACCCAAGCGGAAATCCGTCGCACACCGATGTGACCAGTCCAGACGGGAACGACGATATCGCATGGCCTACGACGAACTTCTGAAACATCGCGACCCGGACCCGCTTGGAGCGGTGGCCGTGACCTGGTGCACGTGGGGTCGGCAACGCATCCTGACCGATGCTCGGATCGTCAATGCGGTCATCCACGCGATCCGCGATATCGAAACACGAGGGCATTGCCGCATACACGCTTACGTCGTGATGCCCGATCATGTGCATTGCTTGCTCACATTGAGCGGAACGCGATCACTGTACGACGTGGTGCGCGCCTTCAAGGCCGTTGCGACGCGCGAGGCACGCATCCGGGAAGCGTTGCGCTTCGGCAAGGTCTGGCAGCGCGGCTACTACGAACATCGGGTACGTCATGACGAAGACTTGTGTGCGCAGGCGCGCTACATCGTCGCGAATCCGTTGCGGGCAGGAATGGTCACGCGGGTTGTCGACTATCCGTGGTGGTTTGCGGAATGGGCGCCGCCGCCGTTCGGGAGAGGCGATTCGGCAGAGAAGGCGGAAAAAGCGGAAAAAGCGTGCGATTGAGAATCGCACCCACGAGAGCAGGGCGGGCTTCGTCTGTGTGGGTGCGAATCTCATTCGCACGCTCTTTGATCCACGATGGGGTCAACCGACCCACCGCGGCGGGCGCTTGTCGAGGAAGGCGGTCAGGCCTTCCTGGCCTTCGGCGGAGACGCGCAGGCGGGCGATGAGGTCGGCGTTGTCGCGGTCGCGTTCGTGTTGCGATTCGGGCGTCATGCCGGCCTGGCGCAGCGCCAGTTGCTTGGCTTCGCGTTGCGCGACCGGGCCGCCCTTGCCGAGGAAGTGCAGGGCGCGGTCGACGGCGGCATCGAGTTCGCTCGCCGGCACGAGGTCGTGGATCAGGCCGGTATGCCGCGCGTAGTCGGCGTCGAAGACTTCGCCGCTGACGAACAATCGACGCGCGTGGCGCAGGCCGATGGCGCCGACGACGTAGGGCGAGATCACCGCCGGCACCAGGCCGAGCTTCACTTCCGACAGCGAGAACTTCGCTTCCGGCACGCCGATCGCATGGTCGCAGCAGGCAATCAGTCCGACGCCGCCGCCATAGGCCGAGCCGTTGACGCGCGCGATCGTCGGCTTGCCGAGATAGTTCAGCGTGCGCATCAGTTCGGCGAGCTTGAGCGCGTCGTCGCGGTTTTCGTCGGCCGACGCCTGGGCCATGCGCCGCATCCAGTTCAGGTCGGCGCCCGCGGAGAAGGTGTTGCCGGCGCCGGTGAGCACCACGGCGCGCACGCTGGTGTCGGCATCCAGTTGCTTCAGCGCGGCGGCGAGTTCGGCGATCAGCGCGTCGTCGAAGGCGTTGTGGACCTGGGCTCGGTCGATGACGAGGTCGGCGACGGCGCCGCGGCGATCGATGCGGACGGACGAGGTCATGGCGGCTCCGGTCGGGCAGGGGCGCGGATGATAGCCGCGGGCCGGTGCGCAAGAAGGACGAATCGAACTGATTCAGGTCATTACGCCGCGCATTGTTCTGCGTATAATGCGAACCATTCTCATTTATCTCGGACGGACCCGTTCGTGAAATTGTCGGATTTGCCGCGCGGCGGCGGTGGTGTGGTGGTGACCGTGGAACCGCAGGGACCGGACGATGCGATCGCGCGACGCCTGCGCGACCTCGGCTTTGTCGCGGGCGAGGCGGTGAGCGTGCTGGCCTTCGGTCCGATCGGTGCCGACCCGATGCTGGTGCGTGTCGGCGACGCGCGTTTCGCGCTGCGTCGCGCCGAAGCCGCCCGGGTGCGCCTGCAGGAGCAGAAGCCATGAATGCCGCCCGTGCCGACATCGCCCGCCATGTCGCCCTGGTCGGCAATCCGAACTGCGGCAAGACCGCCTTGTTCAACCAGCTCACCGGCAGTCGCCAGAAGGTCGCGAACTACGCTGGCGTCACCGTCGAGCGCAAGGAAGGACGGTTCACGACGGCGTCCGGTCAGGCGGTGCGTGTGCTCGATCTGCCCGGCACCTACAGCTTCGACGCGACCAGCCCGGACGAACAGATCACCCGTGATGTCTGCAAGGGCCATCATCCGGCCGAGCCCAAGCCCGATCTGCTGGTCTGTGTCGCCGACGCGACCAATCTGCGCCTGCACCTGCGCTTCGTGCTGGAAGTGCGTCAACTCGGCCAGCCGATGGTGCTGGCGCTGAACATGATGGACGCGGCGGCACGGCGCGGCATTCGCATCGATGTCGCGAAGCTGCAGGCCGAACTCGGCATTCCCGTGATCGAGACGATCGCGGTGAAACGCCATGGCGCGGATGCGTTGCGCGCCGCCATCGATGCGACCCAGCCGTCGGCGCCCGCCGTCGTGCCCGATCTCGATCTGCATGCCGAAACGCGGCGGCTGATGCGTGCGGCCGTGCAACTGCCGGTGCAGAGCGCGGCCGTGGAAGACGCGCTCGACCGCGTCGTGCTGCATCCGGTGTTCGGCCTGATGCTGCTGGCCGCGATCATGTTCCTGATCTTCCAGGCCGTGTATGCCTGGGCGGCACCGCTGATGGATCTCATCGACGCCGGCGCGACCTGGCTGGCGGCATGGGTGACGGCCACCCTGCCGACCGGGCCGCTGGCGAGCCTGCTGGCCGATGGCGTGATCGCCGGCCTGGGCGGCGTCGTGATCTTCCTGCCGCAGATCCTGATCCTGTTCGCCTTCATCCTCGCGCTCGAAGAATCCGGCTATCTGCCGCGTGCGGCTTTCCTGCTCGATCGGATGATGTCGGCGGCAGGCTTGTCCGGGCGCTCCTTCATTCCGTTGCTGTCGAGTTTCGCCTGCGCGATTCCGGGCATCATGGCGACACGTTCGATCCAGGACCCGCGCGATCGCATCGCGACGATTCTGGTCGCGCCGCTGATGACCTGCTCGGCGCGTCTGCCGGTGTACGCACTGCTGATCGGCGCCTTCATCCCGCAGCGGAAGGTCGGCGGATACTTCGAGTTGCAGGGGCTGGTGCTGTTTGCGCTGTACATGGCCGGCGTGCTCAGCGCGTTGCTGGTGGCTTACGTGATGAAGAAATTCCGCCGCGACAAGCGCGAACATGCGCTGTTGCTGGAACTGCCGGCGTATCGCCTGCCGCATCTGCGCGATCTGCTGCTCGGGCTGTACGAGCGCGCGGTGATTTTTCTCAGGCGCGTCGGCGGCATCATCCTGGCGCTGACCATCCTGCTGTGGTTCCTGCTGTCGTTCCCGGGTGCGCCGGTCGAAGCAACCGGGCCGGCCATCGACTACAGCTTCGCCGGCCGCATCGGACACGCGATGGAACCGCTGTTCGCGCCGATCGGCTTCAACTGGCAGATCTGCATCGCGCTGATTCCGGGGCTGGCGGCGCGCGAAGTGGCGGTGTCCTCGTTGGCGACGGTTTACGCGTTGTCGGCCGCCGACGATGCCGCCGCCACGCAGGCGCTGACGCCGATCATCGCCGGTTCCTGGGAATTCGCGACGGCGCTGTCGCTGCTGGTCTGGTTCATCTACGCGCCGATGTGCATCAGCACGCTGGCCGTGATCCGCCGCGAAACCAACAGCTGGAAGAACGTCGGCATTGCCGCCGGCTATCTGTTCGGCCTCGCGTATCTGGCCTCGCTGCTCACGTACCACGTCGCGAAGGCGCTGACATGAACTACGACACGATGCAGTGGACGATCATCGCTCTCGCCGTGTTCGCGAGCGCCGTCTACGCCGTCCGGAAACTCGCCCCGAACGCCGTGCGCCGCACCCGCACGAAACTCGCGCTGATCTTCCTGCAACCCGACTGCAACCCCGCCGAACGCAAGCTCGGCCGCTGGCTTGCGCCGAAGCCGCAGTCGTCCAGCGCGTGTGGCAGTGCGTCGTGCGGCGGGTGCGGCGATTCCAAGTCATCCGCGCGATAGCTTGCCGTCGCCGGTTGCGTAGGCTGGGCTGACACGCCCAGCATTGGTCGCGAAAGCGCTGGGCTTGTCAGCCCAGCCTACAAAGGCAGCGCCGACGCCACTCGGCTTCCATCACATCCTGAACACGCCGAAGCCGGTCTTTTCGATCGGGGCATTCATTGCGGTGGAGAGGGCGAGGCCGAGGACGCGGCGGGTGTCGGC
>JBGASK010000061.1:0-18542 GCA_044229785.1 Ahniellaceae bacterium | reverse complement strand
GGGTCGCGAGGGCGACGAGTGCCGGCGCCGGCACGGGCAGCTTCGGTGCGCAGGCCTTGATCGCTTCGCCGAGCCAGCGCTGCTGGCGTTGCGCGTCGCTGCGCGTGCGGGCGCGCCAGGCGAGCGCATGCATGACCGCCGTTGCCGCTTCCGGGCGGTCTTTCGCGAACAGCCAGCTGCGCAGCCAGGGTTCGATCACGTCGGGGTCGTCCGGATGGCGCTGCACGAGCGCGTCGAAGCGGGCACGCGCGGCGCCGAGTTGCAGCTTGCCGAGTTCGGCGAGACCCGCAGCGAGTTCGTCGACACGATGGTCGCGAATGTCCTCTTCATCGAGATAGGCGAGATTCACGCGTCCAAGCTTCGTCGCCGCGAACGCGAGCGCGGCGCCGGACAGGATGCCGCCGGCATGCGCGTCGAAGCCGACGCCGGCGTCGGGCGCCATCAGCAATTGCACGAATTCCCAGCCGAACCACACCGGCAGCAGCCACAACGCGCGCACCCGGGTGTAGTCGAAGATCACGAAGAACCAGTAGAACAGCCGCACGCGACGCTGTCCCCACAACACCGCGAAGGCGCCCATCAGGCCGGCGATGGCGCCGGACGCGCCCAACATGCCGCCGACGTCGCCCCAGCGCCAACCGAGCGAGAACAGCCCGCCGCCAAGACCCGCCAGCAGATAGAGGACGAGAAAGCCGACCGAGCCCAGCACCGGCTCGACCGCGAGGCCGAGGATCACCAGAAAGATCATGTTGCCGATCAGATGCCCGCTGTCGCCGTGCAGGAACATGGCAGTGAACATCCGTCCCGGCGCGATCTCGGACTGTCGCATCAGATGCCGTTCGGTGAAGGACTCGCGCCAGTCGGCGTCGAGTCGGGCACGCAGCGGTTTCCATTCGGCGTAGTCGGCGTGCGCCGGCGTGATCACGCGCTCGGCGCGCAACTCGGCGAGGAAGGCGGTGTCGTTCTGCACCTGCATCGCCAGCACCTGGGTACGCATCGGCTCGGGCAGACGCTGCCAGCGTTCGCGCCACGCGATCGACGGCGTGCGCTCGACGTAATCGCGATAGGCCGGCAGCTCGATCTCGGCCAGCCGGCTGTCCGCATAGGCCTCGACCGCGCGCGCCTGGCGGGTGTTGTCGGGTGCCTGCAGCGCGAAATAGATGAACCCGTTGACGAGCACCAGCAGGAGCGTGACCCACGGGAAGTTCGCCAGCGTCGGTTTCTTGTGCAGCGGGAGGATCAGCATGCAGCGAGGCTACGCAAAGCCTCGCCGCAAGTGAAGCCGGGATTTACTCGAAGCCGTTCGCGAACAACGCATCCGGCTTCGGTGCCAGGCAACGGTTCGCCTGGGCGCCATCGACGATGACGTTGAAGGCATTGTTCGGGGAAAACCCGAGGACGTCTTCCTTGACGATGTACCAGCGGCCGATGTCGTCGGCGTTGATCGGCGCGCGGTATTCGAGCGCGAACGGCGTGTTGTTCAGCGTGAGGCTGGCGTCGCCGATCTTCACGCGACGCGACGCCACCGGGGCCGCGCACGGGTTGTCGTCGAGCAGCGGATGCGACAGCGCGATCTCGTTCGCGCCGGTACCGCCCAGTTCGGCCATGAAGGCATTCGGCGAGAACAGCGGCGCCACCGCCAGATTGAAGGACGCGCCGATCGCCGAATTCATCGACGCCGCATCGTCGTTGCGGATGCGCCAGCGGTTGCCGCGATAGACCAGGGTGATCGGATGATCGTGGTAATTGCCGCTCGGCGTGTTCGCGGGATTCCAGTTCGGCGTGACCACGGCAATGGCCGCCGACTGGCTGTTGAGACTGACATGGTCGATCTCGGTTTCGGCCGTGGCGGCGCCCGGGATATTGCCCGCGGAAACCGTGTGCAGTACCGCGGTGCGCGAATCCCAGGGCAAGAGCACGGCATAGCGCCGCCCCGCCGGCACGGCCGACAGGTCCTGATTGAAGACCGCCCAGCGCCGCGCGAAGGTGTCCGACTGGTAGACGCCGAGGTTGGCGCTTCCGGACGACACGCCCGCCGCCGCGCGCAGCGGCGACACCACGAGCCGATCGGTGGCGAACAGGGGGAACGGGTAGTCATCGGCATCGAGGGCCGTGGCGTTGCCGAAGGTGTTGGCCGCGCTCGCGTCGTGGATGCGGCTGCCGTCATAACTGAACTCGATGGCGCCGATGTCCACGACGCCCTGCTGTCGTTTCTCGCCATCGGCGTCGAACAAGGTGAAGGCCGGCAAGGCGGTGTTGTCGCCCGCGTCGACCGCAGGCGAGGTCGACGTCATGGGTCGCGGATAACCGGGGCTTTCGATCAGCGGATCGGTGAAGACGGTGCCCGGACCCAGGGTACCGCCCGGGCCCAGTTCATTGGCGGCAAAATCGAACAGCAGATTGTGGTCGTTCGGCATCGCGACGCCGAGGAACCGCAGGCCGCGCACCGCCTGACCCACAATCAGGTTGTTCGCGACCCGGCCTGTCACGGGGTCACCGTCGAACGCGGCGACATGGACACCCACCCCTCCGTCGACGATCGAATTGTTGATGATGTGAACCTGGCCATTGCGCAGACCCAATTCGATGGCAGCCGTATTGCTGCCCAGACTGCCACCCGCGCCGGAGAACACGTTGTTCGTGACGTCAATCGTCGACGAAGCGGCGGGATTGTTGTGACTGACCAGGACGCCGCCCGCGCCGATCGCACCGGAGAGCCATGCATGGTTGCGCTGTACCCGTACATTGAACGGACCGGCGCCGGTACCGCCGGTAACGGCCACGGCCTTGGCGTTCGATGCGCGGCGTGCGTCCAGGCGATTGCCGAAGACATCGATGTCGTAGCGCCTTGCGAAGGAAAACGCGCAAATCCCGTCACGCCCCGAACTCCCAGCACTCAAGACAAGATGACTGTTGCTGACCACGAATCGCGGCACCGCCACGGTGGCGTTGCCGGTCTTGAAATCGATGGCGCATTGGAAATTCGGATCGCTGTCCATCCTGATCTGGTCGATCGTGACCGTTGCACTCGTCGACCCGCCCTCGACGACGTTGATTTGTCCACTGCGGAGAATCAGGCCCCGCAGGGTGACGTCGCCGACGACGCCCGGCGGCGTGACGACGACAATGGAGCCGTCCTCGAACACGGCGTCGATGCCCTCCATGGGCGCCACGGTCAGCGACTTGCCGATGGCGATGTTGCCCGAGATGCCGGTGTAACGATCGGGGAAAACGAAGCTGTCGCTGCCGATCAGGATGGTGTCGCCATTGGCCGCGTTGTTGATGCAGGCCTGCAGCGTGCCCGCGCACGGTCCGGCGAAGACGAGGTCCGGCCAGATCCACGTCGCGGCCGATACGGGCAGGGCCGCGAGGGCCAGCGTCAGTGCGGCGAGACGGATTCGGAATGCGTGGCTGCGGATCATGGCGCGGTCCTCGGGGGTTCACCGACTGCCTCCGCAGTCCGCGCCCGGGACCGGACAATCGACTCAGCCGATCTTGTCGAACTCGAACACCGCCGGCGGCGCCTGCATCGGCAGCGGCTCGGCGAGATAGTGGTCGACCAGCAGGAAGGCAAACAGCGCCATCAGGTAGATGATGGAGTAGCGGAACGTCTCCATCGCAAACCACTCGTTCGGCGGATTCATCAGGCGCACGGCGTAGTAGAGGAAACCCGCGCCAAGCACGATCGCACCGCCGAGGTAGATCACGCCGCTCATGCCGGTCAGCCACGGCAGCAGCGTCACCAGCACCAGCAGGATGGTGTAGAACAGCACGTGCCAGCGCGTGTATTCGACGCCGTGCGTGATCGGCAGCATCGGCACCGCGGCACGTGCGTAGTCGTCGCGGCGGAAGATCGCCAGCGCCCAGAAATGCGGCGGCGTCCAGATGAAGATGATCAGGAACAGCAGCAACGCGTACGGATGCACTTCGCCGGTCACCGCGGCCCAGCCCAGCACCGGCGGCGCGGCGCCGGCGGCGCCGCCGAGCACGATGTTCTGCGGCGTCGCGCGCTTCAGGTATTTGGTGTAGATCACCGCGTAGCCGATCAGCGCGCAAAACGTCAGCACCGCCGTCAGCAGGTTGACGAAGGCGACGAGCAGCAGCATCGACAAGGCGCCGATGGCGAGGGCGAAGAACAGCACCTGGCGCGGCGTCAACTGTCCGGTCGGCAAGGGCCGATGCGCGGTGCGCGCCATCACCGCATCGATGCGGGCATCGAGCAGATGATTGATCGCGGCGGCCGACGCCGAGGCCAGCCAGATGCCGATGCAGCCGATCACGGCTTCGCGCCAGGGCGGCAGCCCCGGCACCGCGAGGAACATGCCCACCACCGCCGTGAACACGATCAGGGCGACCACGTTCGGCTTGGTCAGCGCCCAGAATTGCGAAAACTGGCGGATCAGGACCATGCCGGATTCAGCGCGGTGCCGGTGTGGTGCGCGCGAGCAGCGCGACCAGCGAGAACAACAAGGCCGCGGCGATGCCGTTGTGCGCCGTCGCTACCCACAGCGGCAGGCCGAACTTGACGTTGGCGATGCCGAGCAGGATCTGCAGCACGAGCAAGGTGCCGATCGCACGACCGTAGTGGCGCGTCGCCGGCTGGCGCATCGCCTTGAGGGCGACCATCAGCACGTGGCCGGCAACCAGCACGGCGAACCAGCGGTGCGTCAGATGAATCGCGGTCCGCGCCGGGCCATCCAGCACGCCGCCCTCGTAGTCGACGCCAATGCCGCGCCAGAGCACGAAGGCTTCGCGGAAGTCGGTCTCCGGCCACCATTGCTGCAGACAGGTCGGATAGTCCATCGCGCAGGCGAAAGCAGCGTAATTGGCGCTGGTCCAACCGCCCAACGCGACCTGCACGGACACGAGCACGAGGCCAGCGACGATCAGCGCACGCTTCACGGTGGCGCCGCCATGGACGCCGCTGGCACGCAGCGCCGTCCATGCCAGCAGCGCCATCGTCGCCATGCCGCCGAGCAGGTGGCCCATGACCACGATGGGCTTCAGCTTCCAGGTCACGGTCCACATGCCGAGCGCGGCCTGGAACAGGATGAAGAATGCAGCGAACACGACCGCGCGCCAGGGCTGGACGACCTCCTTGCGATTGCGCACCGCCAGCGCCGCAAGCACGAACGTGGTCAGCATCAGCAGGCCCGCGAAGTAGCGATGCACCATCTCCTTCCAGGCCTTGTGCACCTCGACCGGACGGTCCGGATGCAGTTCATTCGCGGCGGCGATCTCTTGGTCGTGCTTCGGCCAGGTGACTTCGCCGTAACACCCCGGCCAATCCGGACAACCGAGACCGGCATGCGACAGTCGCGTGTAGGCGCCGAGCAGGATGACGCCGAACACGAGCGCGACGGCAAACCAGGCGAGTCGGCGGAACAGGACGGAACGCATCATTCTCTCCTCAGCGAATCAGCTTGCCGATGTCCTTGCGCACGCGCGACAGGTCGGCTCGTTCAGGATAACGCAGCATCAGGTAGCCCGCCGGATCGATCAGGGCCAGGGTCAGATCGGTACGGGCCGGATGCATGCGGTCGACCAGCGCGGCCGGCGCCTCGACCAGCACGTACACGCCGCTTGCGCGGCCGAGCACGCTGTCCGGGTCGATCGGGCGATCGATCGCGATGCGCAGCTTCTCGGCATGGCGGCCCATCGAGATGCGCAGGTTGCCGACCAGATCGAGACGCTCGCGGCAGCCGGCATCGCAGACGTCGGGAACGCGCACGACCAGCGTCCAGTGCCACTGCGGAGTCGTCCACGCGAACGGCGCGCCGGCGCTCAACGTCGCGGCGGCTTCGAGATGGACCGGCGGATCGATCAGCTCGCCGTAGTTGCGGCGCCCTTCCGGCAGCCAGCCCGAAAACGCCAACAGACTGGCGACCAGGATCGGCGCGGCGAACACCAGCGCAATGAAGACCAGGGTACGGCGACCCTTGCGGACATCGTTCATGAACGGACTGCCTTGCGACGAAGATGGAACATCAGGAACAGGACCAGGCTTGCAACCGCAAAGCTTGCCCATTGCAGCGCATAGCCGCGGTGACGATCGGCCGGCATGCCGGAGGGTTGCCAATCGCGCCGGAAGGGCGACAGCAGTTCGGGGGCCGGCCAGAACACCCGCTCGAGCATCGGCGCGAGCCCGGCCTCGGTCGCGATGACGGCGGGTTCGATGTTCAACCGCAAGGCCGGTTCTGCGGTACCGGCAGCGCCATCGCCACGCACCAATCCGACCGCCGGTGCTGGCGCCATCAGCCCCTGCGCGTCGAAGTCCGGCAGCAGCAAGGGCAGCACGGGCGCGCTGCGACGTGAACGGTCGGCCGCGATCCAGCCCAGGTTCACCAGCACATGGCCGCCGTCGATCGCCAGCGGCACGTACACGTCGACGCCGTATTCGCCGTTCACGATGCGGTTGTCGTGCAGATAGACGCGGTCGGTCAGCAGGCGGCCGCGCAGATGCGCCTTGGCGAAATCGCCCTGCAGACCTTGCAACACCGAAAAATCCGCGGCCGGCGCGGGTTGCGTGTCGGCAAGCGCCGCAGCGAATTCGCGCGCACGCCGGTCCTTGAATTCGCCGCGCTGCCACTGCCACCGCGCCGCGGCGACGAAACCGACTTCGGCCGCAATGAACAGCGACAGCAGCCACCACGCCGGTTTACGAAACGCCAACATCGCGGTACTCACCCCGCCTTATACTGCGCGCCCGCAGTTGCGGGGTCGGCCGTTCGGGTGTGCACCATGTGGCAAAAAATCTTCATCGTCGTCGTGTTCATCGCGATCGTCTACAACCTCGGCGCCGGCCTGTACTACATGATCACCGACAAGGGGTCGACCAATCGCACCGTCGATGCCCTGACCCGCCGCATCGCCATTTCGGTGGCGCTGTTCGCGCTCGTCGGCGTCGGCATCTGGATGGGCTGGATCTCGCCGCACGGCATCGTCGTGCGCTGAGCCGAACAGGTCCGATCCAAAGAAAAACGCGCGGCCGGGGCACCGACCGCGCGTTTCGTTTTTCTGCTTACAGCACGTAGACGAACAGGAACAGGCCGAGCCAGACCACGTCGACGAAGTGCCAATACCACGCCACGGCTTCGAAACCGAAGTGATGGTCGCGCGAAAAATGGCCCTTGGCGCAGCGGAACCAGATCACGATCAGCATGATCGTGCCGAGCGTCACATGCATGCCGTGGAAACCGGTGAGCATGAAGAAGGTGCTGCCGTAGATGCCGGAACCCAGCGTCAGGCCCAACTCGTGATAGGCGTGGTAATACTCGACGCCCTGGTAATAGAGAAACAGCGCACCGAGCGCGATCGTGGCGCCGAGGAAGACCAGCAGCTTGCCGCGCTCGCCGGCACGCAGCGCGTGGTGCGCGATGGTGATGGTGACACCCGAACTCAGCAGCAGCAGGGTGTTGAGGAAGGGCAGGCCCCAGGCGCCGACGGTTTCGAACGTGCCGCCGACCTTGAGCGGACCATTGGTCGGCCACGCGGCGCTGTAACCGTTCCAGATGAATTCGTGGGTCAGGGCGCCGTCGCCGTCGCCGCCGAGCCACGGCACCGAGAACATGCGCGCGTAGAACAGGGCGCCGAAGAAGGCCGCGAAGAACATCACTTCCGAGAAGATGAACCAGATCATGCCCATGCGGAAGCTGATGTCGACCTGGCGGTTGTAGAAGCCCTTGACCGATTCGCGGATCACGTCGCCGAACCAGCCGAACAGCATCAGGACCACGCCGGCCAGGCCGGCATAGAGCACGTAGTGGCCGACCGCCACCTTGTTGACGGTCAGGGCCGCGCCGATCATGGTCGTGAACAGCGCCAGCGTGGCGATGATCGGCCAACGGCTGCCGTGCGGGACGTAGTAGATGTTCGGATCGTGCGTTTCGCTGTGGCCCATGATGGTCCCCGATGGTTTAGCTGTTGGGTTGCGCAACCGCACTCGACATCGCGAGCGGTTTCGCAACCGGGTTGAACACGTAGCGGAAGGTCAGGCGGCTGACATCCGCGGGAAGCTGGTCGTCGATCACGAACCGCACCGGCATCTCGCGCGACTGACCGGCCTCGAGGCGTTGCTCGGTGAAACAGAAGCACTCGGTCTTGGCCAGATGCACCGAGGCTTCCGACGGCGCCACGCCGAAGATCGCCTGACCGACGAGCGGGATGCGCCCCGCATTCGTCGCCGTGAAGCTGACGGTGGCCGGCTCGCAAGGGCGCACCTTCACCGTCTTCTTGCTCGCATCCAGCGTCCACGGCAGATCCGGACTGATGCTGGTGTCGAACTCCACCGTCAGTTCGCGCGTCGACTGCGTGCCCGCAGCGCAGGCCGTGACTTCGGTCACGGCCTCCTGGCGGGGACGGATGCCGAAGACCTTTTCGCACAACACGTCGTAGAACGGCGCCAGCGCGAAACCGAATCCGAATGCGGCGCCGGTCGCGACCAGCGACCAGCGCAGCACGCGGGCGTTGCGGGTCTTCAGCGCCGTATCGCTCATGAGCCGAGGATCCCGCCGAGCCAGAACAGGCCGTAAATCGTCAACACGACCCCCGCGACGATCCAGGCCGTGCGCTTCGCGGCGGCACGGCGTTGGTCGAGTTCGCGGGAATCGGCGGACATCATCGTGGCGACCTCAATGCGACACGTCGCCGTGCGCGAGCTTGCTGTCGTCGATCGTCGGCGGCGTCACGAAGCTGTGATACGGCGCCGGCGAAGACACCGTCCATTCCAGACCGCGCGCGCCTTCCCAGACCTGATCGGTGGCCTTGGCCAGCGACTTGTTGCGGGCGCAATCCCAGACGATGTAGGCGAAGATCAGCTGCGACAGACCAAAGCCGAAGCCGCCGATCGAGGACACGAAGTTCCAGTCCGCGAAGGCGACGTTGTAGTCGGGGATGCGGCGCGGCATGCCGGCCAGGCCGAGGAAGTGCTGCGGGAAGAACAGCAGGTTCACGAAGATCGTCGACAGCCAGAAATGCCACTTGCCGAGCGACTCGTTGTACATGCGTCCGGTCCACTTCGGCAGCCAGTAATAGGTGGCCGCCATGATCGAGAACACCGCGCCGGTCACCAGCACGTAGTGGAAATGCGCCACCACGAAATAGGTGTCGTGGTACTGGAAGTCGGCCGGCACGATGGCAAGCATCAGGCCCGAGAAACCGCCGATCGTGAACAGGATGACGAAGCCGAGCGCGAACAGCATCGGCGTCTCGAAGGTCATCGAGCCCTTCCACATCGTGAACACCCAGTTGAACACCTTGATGCCGGTCGGCACCGCGATCAGCATGGTCGCGTACATGAAGAACAGCTCGCCGCCGAGCGGCATGCCGACCGTGAACATGTGGTGCGCCCAGACGATGAAGCTGAGGAAGGCAATCGAGGCGATCGCGTAGACCATGGCCTGGTAGCCGAACAGCGGCTTGCGCGCGAAGGTCGGGATGATTTCCGAGACCACGCCGAAGGCCGGCAGGATCATGATGTAGACCTCGGGGTGCCCGAAGAACCAGAAGATGTGCTGGAACATCACCGGGTCGCCGCCGCCGGTGGCGGAGAAGAACGTGGTGCCGAAGAACTTGTCGGTCAGCAGCATGGTGACCGCGCCGGCGAGCACCGGCATCACCGCGATCAGCAGGAAGGCGGTGATCAGCCACGACCACACGAATACCGGCATCTTCAGCAGGTCCATGCCCGGGGCGCGCATGTTCAGGATGGTCGCGATGATGTTGATCGCGCCCATGATCGAGCTGATGCCCATCATGTGCACGGCGAAGATGGTGAACGCGACATTGTCGCCGCCCTGCAGCGACAGCGGCGGATACAGCGTCCAGCCTCCCGCCGGACCGCCACCGCCGATGCCGAAGAACACCTTCAGCGCGAGCGGCAGCAGCAGCACGGTGAACGCGAACGGCATGATCCAGAACGACCAGTTGTTCATGCGCGGCAGCGCCATGTCGGGCGCGCCGACCATCAGCGGCACCATCCAGTTGGCCAGGCCCACGAAGGCCGGCATCACCGCACCGAAGATCATCACCAGCGCGTGCATGGTGGTCATCTGGTTGAAGAACTCGGGCTCGACCAGTTGCAGGCCGGGGTACATCAGCTCGGCGCGGATGACCATGGCCATCAGGCCGCCGAGGAAGAACATGACCAGCGAGAACACCAGGTACATCGTGCCGATGTCCTTGTGGTTCGTGGCGTAGAGCCAGCGATTCACGAAGCCATGCGGCTTGTGGTCGTGGTCGTCGTGGTGTGCGGTCGCGTCATGGGCCATGACTGTCTCCAGAATGTTCGTGTTCAGCCCTGGGTCGGCGCAGCGTCAGCTGCAACCGGCTCGGCGGTATCGGGGGTGGCGACCTCGGCGGGAGCGGCGGCCGGCGCTTGCTGCGCGGCCAGCCACTGGGCGAACTCGGCCTTCGGCTTGACTTCCACGACGATCGGCATGAAGCCGTGGTCCTTGCCGCACAGTTCGGCGCACTGGCCGCGGTAGATGCCGGGTTCCTTCACCAGGGTCCACTGGTCGTTGATGATTCCCGGGATCGCGTCCTGCTTCCAGCCAAGCTTGGGCACCCACCAGGCATGGATGACGTCGCCGGCGGTGATGACGAATCGCACCTTGGTGTCGGCCGGAATCACCAGCGGGCGATCGACGTCGAGCAGATAGTTCTTGACGTCCTTCGGGTCCATGCCCGAACCGAGCTGGCGGGTGTCGTCGCTGTTGCGTTCCAGCGAGCTGATGAAGTGAACGCCCGAGTCGACGTAGCGATAGCCCCACTTCCACTGGTAACCGGTGATCTCGATGGTCATCTCGGCATTGCGGGTGTCGGCCATATTGACCAGCACCTTGGTCGCCGGCCAGGCCATCGCGATGAGGATGGCTACCGGGACCACGGTCAGCACGACCTCGGCCTTGTCGTTGTGCGACCACTTCTCGGCCACCGCGCCCTTCGACTTGCGGAACTTGAAGATCGCGTAACCCATGGCGCCGAAGACCAGCACGCCGATCACGATGCAGATCCACAGGATGATCATGTGGATGTCATAGACCTGCTGCGAGACCTCGGTCACGCCCGGGGTCATGTTCAGCTTCCAGCGGTCCACCGCCGCAAAACCCGGCAGGCTGAACGCCAGCGCCGAGGCGGCAAAGGCCAGCCGCGTCATCATCGTGCCGATTCGATTCATTGTTTCACCCATCCGGCGTCGCCGGGGAAAGTCCTGCATGGATATTGAATCCGCCCGCGCCCGCGCATGACGGCCCCGAAAAAAGGTCGTGCATGATAGTGGCCGCCTACCCGCAGGGGCAACCGAATCTGCCATCAACTGGCCGCAAACCTTCGCGTCGGCGTGAAGACCGCTCGCTACACTACGCGCCCTCGCGCACCCCGCGGTGCGCCCAACGCGACCGAAACCGTCCGTCATGACCGAATCCGCAGCCCTCCTCTCCCCCGAACTGCCGGCGCCGGGCGATGCGCTCTGGCGGGCGATGACGGCGAACTATGCCGCCGACGAAGCCGAAGCCCTCAAGCCGCTGCTCGATGCCGCCACCCTGCCCATGGCCGAGCGCGACGCGGTCCTGGCGCGCGCCGGCGATCTGGTGCAACGCGTACGCGCCAAGGCCTCGCAGCAGAGCGCAGTCGAGAGTTTCATGCGCGAATACGACCTGTCCTCCGAGGAGGGCGTGTTGTTGATGTGCGTGGCGGAAGCGCTGCTGCGCATTCCGGATGCCGATACCGCCGACAAGCTGATCCGCGACAAGCTCGGCGATGCCGCCTGGAACAGCCACCTCGGCAAGAGCCCGTCGCTGTTCGTGAACGCCGGCACCTGGGGCCTGATGCTGACCGGCAAGCTGATTTCGCTGGCCGAAGAGACCCAGCAGAACTTCCTCGGCGCGATCAAGCGCCTGGTCGCGCGCAGCGGCGAACCGGTGGTGCGCCTCGCGGTGCGCCAGGCCATGCGCATCATGGGCCACCAGTTCGTGCTCGGCCGCACCATCGGCGAAGCGCTCGACCGCTCGCGCGACAAGGACGGCCGCGCCTACCGGCATTCCTTCGACATGCTCGGCGAGGCGGCGCTGACCCGCCCGGACGCCGCGCGTTACTTCGAGGCCTACAAGGCCGCGATCCTCGCCATCGGCGCACGCGGGCCATTCGAATCGGTCCTCGATGCGCCGTCGATCTCGGTCAAGCTCTCGGCCCTGCATCCGCGTTACGAGGTCGCCAAGCGCGCCCGCGTGAAGGCCGAGCTGACGCCGATGCTGCTGGAGCTGGCGCAGCTCGCGATGGCGCAGAAGATCGGCATGACCGTCGACGCCGAAGAAGCGGATCGACTGGAGCTGTCGCTCGAAGTCATCGGTGCGGTGTTCAGGCATCCCTCGCTCGAAGGCTGGAACGGCTTCGGCCTCGCGATCCAGGCCTACCAGAAGCGCTGCCCCCAGGTCATCGACTGGCTGGCCGAACAGGCGCGCCTCAGCGGTCGCCGCTGGTGCGTGCGCCTCGTCAAGGGTGCGTACTGGGATTCGGAAGTGAAGCGCGCCCAGGTCGACGGACATGTCGGCTTTCCGGTGTGGACGCGCAAGCCCAACACCGACGTCGCCTATCTCGGCTGCGCCCGCAAGCTGTTCGGTTACGGCGACCTGTTCTATCCGCAGTTCGCCACTCACAACGCGCACACCATCGCCGCCATCCATCATTTTGCGCAGGGCCGGCCCCATGAGTACCAGCGCCTGCACGGCATGGGCGCGGATCTGTATGCCGAAGTCGTCGGCGAGCGGAACCTGAACATCCCCTGCCGCGTCTATGCGCCGGTCGGCTCCCACGAAGACCTGCTGCCGTACCTGGTGCGGCGTCTGCTCGAGAACGGCGCGAACACGAGCTTCGTCAATCGCATCGTCGACGAGAGCCAGGCGATCGGCGACATCATCAAGGACCCGGCCGAGGTCGTGTCCCGCTTCGACAGCATCCATCACCCTCGTATCGACACGCCGGCCAACCTGTTCGGCGACCACCGGAAGAATTCCATGGGCATCAATCTCGCGAACGACAACGACCTGCGCCAACTCGCCGAGCAGATGAACGCAGCCGTGAAGCCCTGGAGCGCAGCGCCGCTGGTGCCGGGATATCGCTCGTCGCAGACGGCGCTGCCGGTCACCAACCCGGCCGACCGCCGCCAGCAGATCGGCGTGTGGACACCGGCCGATGCGCAGGGCGTCGCCGCCGCCCTCGACAACGCCGCCGCGGCGCAAGCCGGTTGGGATGCGACGCCCGCGGCGGCGCGCGCCAAGATCATCGAACATGCCGCCGACCTGCTCGAAGCGCGTCGCGCCGAGTTCATGGCGCTGGCCGTGCGCGAAGCCGGCAAGACGACGTCCGATGCCGTCGCCGAGGTGCGCGAAGCGGCGGACTTCTGTCGTTATTACGCCGCGATCACGCGCAAGATGATGGGCGCGCCGGAAACCCTGAAAGGCCCGACCGGCGAACTGAACCAGTTGTCGCTGCATGGCCGCGGCATCTTCGTCTGCATCAGCCCGTGGAATTTCCCGCTGGCCATCTTCATGGGTCAGGTCGTGGCTGCACTGGTGACCGGCAATGCCGTGATCGCCAAGCCGGCCGAACAGACCAATCTGATCGCGCACGCGGCGGTGAAGCTGCTGCATGAGGCCGGCGTGCCGGAAGCCATCCTGCAACTGCTGCCTGGCGACGGCGCGACCGTCGGCTCGGCCCTGACGAAAGACCCGCGCGTGGTCGGCGTCGCCTTCACCGGCTCCACCGAAACCGCGCGCCTGATCAACCGCGGGCTGGCGGCACGCGATGCCTCGATCGCGGTGCTGATCGCCGAGACCGGCGGCCAGAATGCGCTGATCGCGGATTCGTCGGCGCTGCCCGAGCAACTGGTCAAGGACGCGATCGGGTCCGCGTTCGGTTCCGCCGGCCAGCGCTGCTCGGCCGCGCGCGTGCTGTTCGTGCAGGAAGACATCGCCGACAAGGTCGTGACCATGCTCGCCGGCGCGATGGACGAGATCGTGGTCGGCGATCCGGCCCTGCTCTCGACCGACATCGGCCCGGTCATCGACCACGATGCGAAAGCCATCCTTGATGCCCACGCCGCGCGCATGGACAAGGAAGCGAAGCTGATCAAGCAGATCGTGCTCGACCCGGCCAGGACCGGCCACGGCAGCTTCTTCGCGCCGCGCGCCTACGAACTGTCCAACCTGAAGCAATTGCAGCGCGAGATCTTCGGGCCGGTGCTGCACGTGATTCGCTACGCCGCGAAGGATCTGGATCTCGTGCTGGCCGAGATCAACGCCACCGGCTACGGCCTCACGCTTGGCATCCACTCGCGCATCGACGCCACCATCGAGAAGATCTCGCGCACGGTCCGTGTCGGCAACTGCTACGTAAACCGCAACCAGATCGGCGCCGTCGTCGGCGTGCAGCCGTTCGGCGGTGAAGGCCTGTCCGGTACCGGCCCCAAGGCCGGCGGTCCGCACTATCTGGCGCGCTTCGTCACCGAACGTACGCTCACCGTCAACACCACCGCCGCCGGCGGCAATGCGTCGCTGCTGACCTTGGGCGAGTGAGAACAGCCATGCGCCCGATTCCTGCCTTGTCGTTGACGTCGGCACTCCTGATTGCCGCCTGTGCCGAAGAGACCCCGCCGCCCCAACCGGCCCCGCCAGCGGATCGCAACTTCACGGCCACGGTGAACGATCAACCCGTGGTCGGCGGCACCAATCGCTTCGAATGCCAGATTCGCCCTCACGGCTCGTCCGGCGCCCAGCAATACCTGCTGACGTTCACGGACGATCTCGATCACACCATCCAGATCGGCATCGCTCGTGGCAGCGAGCAACCAGGGCCGCGTGACGTGGTCGACGGCATGGCGACCACCACCGGCATCGCCTTCGGGCGACCGCTGGACAGCGGCGCCGAGCTGACCGCCATCGTGGCGACCGCGAACGGCGCTGTCGTTTCCGGTCGTTTCAGTGCGCGCTTCGATGTGGCCAACGCTGCGCCCGGCGTCACTTCAAGGGATCCGCTCATCGTCAAGGATGCCGTGTTCGAACAGGTCGAGTGCCTCGATCCGGCCAAACTTTCCGCCGGCGCAGGCTGAACGCATCAATTGCGCAGACGCCGCGCGATGGCCGCGCGCGACAGCAGCGCGAAGCCGACCCCGCAGGCGAACCCGGCGAGATGGACTGGCCAGGCCACCGGCGACCCGCCCGGGGTCAGCACGAACATCAGCGCTTGCACCAGCACCCATAGCCCGATGAGGCTGTATGCCGGCATGCGCACGAACTCGAAAAACGCGCCCAACGGCAGCATCAAGCCAAGCCTCGAGCGCGGGAACAAGGTCGCGTACGCGCCCACCAGGGCCGAGACCGCGCCGCTGGCACCAATGATCGGCGCCGTGCCGGCCGGGAACCACAGTGCGCCGACGAGGTTTGCGGTCATGCCGCACAACAGGAACAGCGCCAGCAGGCGCGACGCGCCCAGGGGCTTCTCCGCCGAAGCGCCGAACACAAGCAGAAAGACCAGATTGCCGATGAGGTGCAGACCATCGGCATGCACGAACAGGGCGCTGGCCAGGCGCAGGACACGCGGAACAACTGCCGACGAGGCGATCCCGGGCATGGTCGCCCAATCCGCGGGCATCACGCCGAGCAGGTTCACCCAACGCGAGCGCAACTCCGGAGTCTGGGTCCACCAGACCACGAACATCGCGATGCAAAGCGCAACCAGGAAATAGGTCGCGACCGCGGCGCGCGGTTTGCGGCGCGACGGCACGTGGACGAACATCAACGGCCCAGCCGCGGCAACAGAAATCGCTTGCCGCGAAATTCGAGCAGCATGGCGTCGCGCTGGATCTCGATCAGGTTGAGTTCGTTGCCGACGACGCCGTTTTCGTTGACGCGCTTGCCGTCGATGATCGCGAAACGCAGCGTCGGATCCTGATGGTAGACCTGCATCGTGACCTTCATCGGAGGCAGCACCTGACGTGTCGCCAGCGGCAACTCATAGATCAGCGGCACATCGCTGGCGGCCGGAGCAGCATTCGCTTCGGTCTCCGCTGCTGGCGTCGGCGTGGGCATCGGCTCCGCGGCAAGCGTCGGCTGGGGGAGCGTCGGCTGCCTGTCGGCGTCGGCAACCGGCGCCGCAGGCTGCGGTGCCGGCCCATGCGCCGCCACTGCTTCATCGTTCGACGAGGGTGCGGCGACAGGCAACACCGGCTTCGGAATCGATGCCGGCGCGGCATTCGGTGCCGGTTCGATCGGAACTTCCGGCGTCACGGCACCGTGCCCCGCCCCGAGATGGGTCGCGATCGCGTCGGTCTGCGCTGCGGCGAAGGCGTCCAGGACCGGCTGCGCGGCAGGAACCTGTTGCACCGCAGACGGCTTGCGCGCGGCCTGATTCGCCGCCGCCGTCGTGGTCGCGGCGGACGCTTCTTTTTCCGGCGCTTCGCGCGTGGCTGCGACGCGCTGCTCGCTTGGCTCGTCGCTGTCGGTGCGAATCAAGTCGCGATTGACATAGGCCGCCGCCGCAAGCACCGCAATGCCCAGCGCGAACCACAATGGCCGGTGCGTGCCGCCTTCGCGGCGCCGCGGCGTCGCGGCCATCGACACCAGCGGCGGCAGTTCGCCCGCACGTCGCTCGGCTTCGGCTTTTTGCAGTGCTTCATGGATCAGGGACATGCGCGCAGTTTCACCGTTGCGGAACAGAAACGAAAGCTTCGGGATCACGACCATCGGAAAGACGAGGCCCCGCGGACTGGAACGCCATCAACAGCGCCAGAGTCTCGGGGCCGACCACACCGTCGGCGCCCAGTCCGTAATGCCGTTGCAGCGCATGGACACGCCGTGCGGTGTCGTCATCGAAGCGTCGAACGTCGACGGCGCCTTCGCCGTCGAAGATCGCCAGCGCGGCGTGGATCGCCCGGACCACATCACCCTCTGCGCCCTTCGCCAGCAGGGTGCCGTCGTATCGCTCCGGTGGTTTCACGACCAACAGCGCGTCGCCCAGCCAGCGTGCCTCGACGACCTGCCAAGGTCGATCTCCCAACTGCTGCGGCCCTGCGACCTGCGCCATGTCCGCGTCCAGCCGACGCAACGCCAGCCATTCGCTGTGGTCAGGTCCGCGAAGTTCAAGCACGACAGGGCGATCCAGCGATCGCAGCATCACGGCATTCAGCCGCAACGTCGCACACAAGGCCTCGTCCGGCCGGTGACTGCCGCACTGCGTGATGTCGGTGCGCCCGGGCGCCCCCCACCACCCGGCCAAAACCCCGGCCGCGGTACCGGCATCGCTGAAGCCGGTCGGCGGCCGCAGCGACCGTTCGGGCCGCGGTGCCGCAGGGGTCGTCGCGATGACGATCGGATTCGGGGTCCTCGGCTGCCAAACCGCGAAGCCGAGCGCTCCGACGATTGTGGCCAGCATCGCCCCGATCAGCACGGGGATCGATCGCCTCCGGTGTCCTGTGCCCCCCATGGCGCCGGACACTTCGGTCGCGGCAATTCGCACCAGCGACGCATCGACGTGATCCAGCTCGCGTGCGTATGCGCCGAGGAGGGCACGATCCGCAACGACGTTGATCGCACGTGGAAATCCCTGCGTCCGCCGATACAACTCGCGCAATGCGTCCGTCGTGAACAAGCGCCGCTTCCGTCCCGCGACCGCAAGTCGGTGCTCGACATAGTGCGACGTGTCCTCCACCGACAACGGCGCGAGGTGGAAACGCGCGGTGATGCGCTGGGCCAATTGACGCAATTCGTTCCGCGCCAGCAAATCACGCAGTTCGGGCTGGCCGAGCAGGATGATTTGCAACAGTTTCTGTGTGGGCGTCTCGAGATTCGTGAGCATGCGAACCTGTTCGAATGCCTCGAACGACAAGTTCTGGGCCTCGTCGACAATCAGCACGACACGCAATCCGGCAGCATACGATTCGAGCAGGTAACGGGTCAGCGCATCGGTCAGCACCTTGATGCTGGCGTTGCGTTTCGGCAGCAGGATGCGCAATTCGTCGCAGATCGAGCGCAACAACTCGATCGGCTGCAGCATCGGATTCAACACGAGCGCGATGCGGACGTTCTCCGGAACCTGCGCCATCAGCAAACGGCACAGCGTGGTCTTGCCAGTGCCGACTTCTCCGGTCAACTGCACGAAACCGCCGCCGCCGCCCTGGGTGATGCCGAACAGCAAGTGCGCCAACGCATCGCGATGCTGCGCCGTCAGATAGACAAAGCGCGGATCCGGCGTGATCGAGAACGGCGCTTCCTTGAGTTCGAAGTGATCGAGGTACATGCGCTCTTCGGCAATGGCGTTGCGAAGCTGAGACTGGCGGCGATCCGGCAAGTTCACATGCGCCAATCGGCCCCAAAGAGAAACGCCCCGCCAACGAATTGGCGGGGCGTTCCGGATAAAGCCCTTGGCGGTGACCTACTCTTGCATCGCTTAAGCGACACTACCATCGGCGCTGCAGCGTTTCACTTCTGTGTTCGGGAAGGGAACAGGTGGGACCACTGCGCTATGGCCGCCAAGGAGACGGCTGGAGTCGC
>JBGASK010000060.1:0-18557 GCA_044229785.1 Ahniellaceae bacterium | reverse complement strand
ATGCGCTGACTGCCGTAGACGCCGCTGATGCGCCCGGTGTTCGGCCAGACGAAACCGAATCGGTAGTCCTGGCGAGCGTCGTCGCGTTCGCGCGCCTTTGCGACCAGCGCCTGTTCGCGGGCGATGCGCTCGGCGAGTTTCGGGTCCGGATTGACGGTCGATTCGGGCAGGCCGTCGACGCGCTCGATCGCGAATTCGCGCGGTGCGATCGGGATCGACAGACGTTGCGTGCTGCCGTCGCGGTATCGCACGTCGATGTCGGCGCGACCGCCGACATCGCGGCCGAGGCCGAACAGGAAGCTGCCGTCATCGCCCACGCGCAACGCGCGGCCGGCGAAGTTCACGGCGCTGCCCGGTTCGGTGCGGCCGATGACCAGCGCGCCGGGCATGGTGGAGGCGGGCAGTTCGGTGCGCGGCGACGCGGCGGCGACGCTCGTCGTCGTCGCCAACAATCCGATCAGCAGCGTGCGATGCTTCATGCGGCAGCAAAGGCCAGGCGCATCGCCAACGGCGTCTGATCGAAGCCGCCGTCGTGCCAGACGCGACGACCGTTGACGAAGGTCGAATGAATCGAGGATCGGAAGGTCTCGCCCTCGAACGGCGACCAGCCGCAACGCGACAACGTGTCCTCGCGGCGCACGAATTGCGGGCGGTTCGGGTCGACCAGCACCAGGTCGGCATGGCCGCCCTCGCGCAGGAAACCGCGATCGCGGATGCGGTAGCGTTTCGCGGCCGCGTGCGCGAAGCGTTCGACCAGCGTGGTCAGCGGGAAATCGCCGTCGAACACGCGCTCGAGCGCGCATTGCAGTGCCTGCTGGACCAGCGGCAGGCCCGACGGTGCCGCGCCATAGTGCTGCGATTTCTCCTTCAATGTGTGCGGAGCGTGGTCGGTGGCGAGCACGTCGAGCCGGCCTTCGGCCAATGCCCGAACGATGGCGACGCGGTCCGACGCATGCTTGATCGCCGGATTGCATTTGATGAAGTTGCCGCGACGCAGGTAGTCGCGGCTGTCGAAATGCAGGAAATGCACGCAGGTTTCGGCGGTGATGCGCTTGTGCTCGATCGGCCCAGACTCAAACAGCGCCAGTTCGTCGGCGGTCGAGATGTGCAGCACGTGCAGACTGCTGCCGTGGCGCTGCGCGAGTTCGATCGCCAGCTTCGTCGACTTCAGGCAGGCTTCGCGCGAGCGCAGTTCCGGATGCAGTTCCACCGGGATGTCGTCACCGTAGCGCGCCTTCGCCGCGGCGACGTTGGCGTCGATCATCGGCGTGTCTTCGCAATGCGTGATGATGGTGCAGGGCGCCTCCCGGAAGATCGCATCCAGCGTTTCGGGGTTGTCGACCAGCATGTTGCCGGTGGAGGCGCCCATGAAGATCTTCAGCCCGGGCACGCGGCTCGGATCGACGCGGCGGATCTCGTCGAGGTTGTCGTTCGTGGTGCCCATGTAGAACGCGTAGTTCGCAGCCGAAACCTCGGCGGCACGGGTGTATTTCGCTTCCAGTGCCTCGATCGTGATCGCTGGCGGCCTGGTGTTCGGCATCTCCATGTAGCTGGTGATGCCGCCCGCCACCGCGGCGCGCGATTCGCTGGTCAGGTCGCCCTTGTGGGTCAGCCCAGGTTCGCGGAAATGCACCTGCGAATCGATCATGCCGGGCAGCAGCCACAGGCCGGACGCATCGATCACGGTCTCGTCCACGGTGGCCGCGATGCTGCGCTCGATCTTGGCGATGCGGCCGTCGCGGATGCGCACGTCGGCGTGGAAAGTCCGGCCCTCGTTGACCAGCAGGGCGTTCGTGATCAGCCAGCGCGGTTCGCTCATGACAGGCTCGATTCGGGGATGCGCGATTCTAGCGGTCCGGTGCGTCGGGCGGCGGGTCGGCTTCGGGATTGCGTGCCCAGAATCGTGACGTGAATCGGGCCGGGACCGGATCGAAGCCGCCGTCGCACAGGGGTTGGCAGCGCAGCAGTCGCGTCGTCGTCATCAGGCTGCCGAGGATCGCCCCGTGGCGTTCGATGGCGGTCATCGCGTAGTGCGAGCAAGTGGGATGGAAGCGGCAGCGCTGTCCGAGCAAGGGGCTCACGAAACGCTTGTACCCGCGCAGCAGTTTGATCAACACTCGGTCCAGCATGCGTGCATGCTAGCGCCGGTCCTGCGGTTGTGGGCGTCGCTGGCATCGGCTATAAAGCCCGCCCTTTGGAATGTCGGGTTTTCCGGCACTCCGGTTGCAAGCAACAGGTTGGAGGTCGTCCGATCATGGCAAAACCCGCAAAGAAGCCCGCCGCCAAGGCGAAAGCCGCGAAGCCCGCTGTCAAGCCAGCGAAGAAACCGGTCGCCAAGAAGCCCGTTGCGAAGACCCCTGCGAAAAAGCCTGTCGCGAAACCTGCGGCGAAACCGGCTGCGAAGCCTGGCCTGGTCAGCAAGCTGAAGCAGGCGCTGCTCGGCAAGGGCAAGGCCGCTGCGAAGCCGGCCAAGCCCGCACCGAAGAAAGCGGCCGCAAAGCCGGCAGCCAAGCCTGCAGCCAAGCCTGCAGCCAAGCCTGCAGCCAAGAAAGTCGCGGCCAAGCCCGCCGCCAAGCCCGCGGCGAAGAAGGTGGCTGCGAAGCCGGCGCCCAAGCCTGCGAGCAAGCCGGCTGCCAAGCCGGTCGCCAAGCCGGTCGCCAAGCCCGCTGCCAAGCCCGTCGCGAAACCAGTGGCCAAACCGGTCGCGAAGTCGGCGGTCAAGCTGCCTGCGCCGGCGCCCATCGCCAAACCCGTCGCCGCCAAGCCGGCGCCGCAGCCTGTCAAGCCCATCCCGACCCCCGCGCCCGCGCCCAAACCTGCGACCAATGTGCGCAAGGCCGTCGCCGTGGCTGCGAAGTCGGACAAGAATCCGAAGAAACAGCAGAGCCCGATGCAGCCCGTAAGAATTCCGGACAAGAAGAAGCCCGTTCGCGTCAACCTTCCGGCCGGCTACAAGCCGACCGCGAAAGAGCCGTACATGAACGACTTGCAGATCGAATACTTCCGACAGAAGCTCCTGAAGTGGAAGGAAGAACTCGTCGAAGAATCGAAGCAGACCATCGACAACCTGCGCGATGAAGTGCGCGATGTCGGCGACGAAGCCGAACGTGCGACCCGCGAGACCGAAAATTCGCTGGAACTGCGTACCCGCGATCGCTACCGCAAGCTGATTTCCAAGATCGACGACGGCCTGCGCCGCATCGATGACGGCGAATACGGTTACTGCATGGACAGCGGCGACGAGATCGGTCTGGACCGTCTGGAAGCGCGCCCGACTGCGGAACGCACCGTCGACGCCCAGGAACGCTGGGAACATCGTCAGCGCCAGATCGGCGACTGAGTTCGGCGCCGTCCGAACCCGCAACACGAAAGCCCCGCTCCGGCGGGGTTTTTCATGCCCGGGCGGCGGTGTCCTTGATCTTCGCGATCAATGCGGCCAGGCCGTTCGCACGCGTCACCGACAGATGCTTGCCGAGCCCGATCGCTTCGACGAACTGCGGTTCGGTCGCGAGGATTTCGGCAGCGCTGCGGCCCGAGTAGACGCGCAACGTCAGCGCCACCAGGCCGGAAACGATGGACGAGTCGCTGATCGCGTGGAACACGAGTTTCTCGGCATCGCCTTCCGACACCACCCAGACCATCGACTGGCAGCCGTGCAATCGGTTCGCTTCGGTGCGCCAATCGTCCGGGAACGGGGGAAGCTTGCGGCCAAGGTCGATCAGATACTGATAGCGCTCGCTCCAGTCGCCGAAGAACGAGAATTCCTCGGCGATTTCCTGCTGGATCGGGTCGGTCAACACGAGATCGCTCATTTCGCCGCCACCTTCCAGCGCGGACCCTGCGGCGTGTCCTCGATCTCGATGCCTTGTCCGGCCAGTTCCTTGCGGATGGCATCGGCCTTCGCGAAGTCGCGAGCCAGCTTCGCGGCATGGCGTTCCTGCACGCGGACATCGATGGCTGCGGCATCCAGTTCGCTGCCGGCGGTGCCGCGGGCGAACCATGCGGCCGGATCCTGCTGCAGCAGGCCGAGCGCGAAACCGCCCGACAGCAGTGCCGACTTCAGTCGTGCACGCTCGGCATCGGTGTCGGCCTTGCGCGCCTCGGCGGCGATGGCGGACAACGCGGCCAGCGCCTGCGGCGTGTTGAGATCGTCGAGCAGGGCGGATTCGACCGCCTCCGGAATTGCGCCGACCGTTGCTTCGACGCCGGCGAGGTCGCGCAAGGTGCCGTAGAGGCGGTCGAGCGTGCGCACGCATTGCTCGATCAGGCCATCGGTCCAGTCCAGCGGCTGCCGGTAGTGTGCGGACATCAGTGCCAGGCGCAAGGCTTCGGCCGGGTGCGTGGCCAGGACTTCGTCGATGCGGAACACGTTGCCGAGCGACTTCGACATCTTGCGCCCGTCCATGTTGAGCATGCCGTTGTGCAGCCAGAAGCGCGCGAATGGCGCACCGCCATGCGCACACACCGACTGCGCGACCTCGTTCTCGTGGTGCGGGAACTGCAGGTCGATGCCGCCGCAGTGGATGTCGATGGTTTCGCCGAACGCGGCCTCGCACATCGCCGAACATTCGATGTGCCAGCCCGGGCGGCCGCGGCCCCAGGGCGAATCCCATCCCGGCAGTTCCGGTGTCGAGGGCTTCCACAACACGAAGTCGCCAGGCCCGCGCTTGTACGGCGCGACCTCGACGCGGGCGCCGGCCAGCATCTCGTCGGTCGAACGGCGCGACAATTGGCCGTATGCCGCATAGGTCTCGACCGCGAACAGCACATGGCCGTCGGCGGCGTAGGCATGGCCGGATTCGATCAGACGTTCGCACATCGCGATGATCTGCGGGATGTGCGCGGTCGCGTGGGGTTCCAGGTCGGGCAGGTCGACGCCGAGCGCACCCATGTGGTCCCGATACGCCGCGGCGAACTTGTCGGTGATGGCCGTGATCGGCACGCCCTGGTCGATCGCCGCCTGATTGATCTTGTCGTCGACGTCGGTGATGTTGCGCGCGTAGACCAGCTTCGGAAAGTGCCGACGCAGCAGGCGCGCGAGCACGCCGAACACCACCGGGCCGCGCGCGTTGCCGATATGCACGTAGTTGTAGACCGTCGGCCCGCAGACATACATGCTGACCCGCTCCGGGTTCATCGGCGCGAAGGGTTCGACGGTGCGGGTCAGGGAGTTGAACAGGTTCAGGGGCATTGCGGTCACCTTGGTTGACCTCGGATTCTAGCCGCCAACCGGTCCGACATTGGCAGCCATTCAGTCTGTCCGTGCTGTAATTTCGCAGGCTCAAACCGCAAGGCGTCGACCATGAATCGCAAGCTGCTCCCGATCCTTCTCCTGGCCTCCGCTTCCACGGCCTTTGCGCAGTCGCATTACGACGACCGTCGCGGCCCGGCGCCCGAAAACATCAGTTACGGCTATGCCGACGTGCTGCGCGTCGACCCCATCTACGACACGGTCATGACCAGCGAACCGCGCGAGGAATGCTACGAGCGCCAGGGTCAGTACCGGGAACGCTCGGGCGGCGACCCGACCGGCGGCACCGTGCTTGGCGCCATCATCGGCGGCGCGCTTGGCAACCAGGTCGGCAAGGGCGATGGCCGCAAGGCCGCTACCGTGGCCGGTGCGGTGATCGGCGGCGCCATCGGCCGCGACATCGACAAGAACAACGGCTCGGCCGGCGGTCGCTACGAACGCGGCGGCACCACCTGCCGCGTGGTCGAAGTGCAACGCGAGGAGCGTCGCGTCGTCGGCTATGACGTCGAATACCGCTACCGCGGCGAAGTCTTCATGTCCCGCCTCGACTACGACCCGGGCGAGCGCATGCGCGTTCGCGTCGCCATCGCGCCGGCGGATTGATCCCCCGCCAATAGTCAAAGTTCGGGGCCGCCGCGTGCGGCCCTTTGCTTTTTCAAGCCGCTGCATGTTTCAATGCGGCCATGCAGCAAATTGTCGCCCACGCCATGTGCAACAGCTCGGCCTATCAGGCCGCGGGCATGACCTCGCGCGCGCGCCGTCGATCCGACTGATCCGGCCGGCATTCCGTTTTGTTTCAACGAAGCCCGGCCTTGTGCCGGGCTTCGTCGTTTTCGTCCAGGAGAATCCATGATCCGCCACTTCTTGAACACCCAGGACCTGAGTCGCGCCGAACTCGATGCATTGCTCGACGAGGCCGCGCGCCTGAAGCAGTCGCCGCTCGGCCGCGATCTCGAAGGACGCACGATTGCGCTGCTGTTCTTCAATCCGTCGATGCGCACGCGCACGTCGTTCGAGATCGGCGCGTGGCAGTTGGGCGCACATGCGGTGGTGCTGGCGCCCGGCAAGGATGCCTGGGGCATCGAGTTCGAGCCGAACGCGGTGATGGACGGCGACGCCGAGGAACATGTGGCCGAAGTGGCGCAAGTGCTGTCGCGCTATTGCGACCTGATCGGGGTGCGCGCCTTCCCGAAGTTCCGCGACTGGTCCTACGACCGCGAAGACAAGGTGCTGAAGGCCTTCGCGCAACATTCGCGGGTGCCGGTGATCAATCTCGAGACCATCACGCACCCATGCCAGGAGCTGGCGCATGCGCTGACGTTGCGCGAGAAATTCGGCAAGGATCTGCGCGGCAGGAAATACCTGCTGACCTGGACCTGGCACCCGAAGCCGTTGAACACGGCGGTCGCGAATTCGGCCCTGACCATCGCGACGCGGCTCGGCATGGACGTGACCTTGTTGTGTCCGAATCCGGACTACCTGCTCGATGAGCGCTACCTCGATATCGCGAAGCGGAATGTCGGGGAAGCCGGCGGTTCATTCCGCGTCACCCATGACATCGAGGACGGCTATCGCGGCGCCGACGTAGTCTACGCCAAGAGCTGGGGCGCATTGCCGTATTTCGGCGCATGGGAGGGCGAAGCGCCGATGCGCACCATGCTCAAGCATTTCATCGTCGACGAAGAGAAGATGGCGCTGACCAACAACGGCCTGTTCTCGCATTGCCTGCCGTTGCGCCGGAACATCAAGGCGACGGATGGGGTGATGGACGCGCCGTATTGTGTTGCGGTCGACGAAGCCGAAAACCGCCTGCACGTGCAGAAGGCGGTGATGAAACAACTCATTCAATGGCAATCCGGAGTCAAGGCATGACCAAGAACGTTGTCCTCGCATTTTCAGGCGGACTCGACACCAGTTTCTGCATTCCCTACCTGCAGGAGCGCGGCTGGGCCGTGCACACCGTGTTCGCCGACACCGGCGGCGTCGACGCCGAGGAGCGCGCCTACATCGAACAGCGCGCCGCCGATCTTGGTGCGGCATCGCATCGCACCGTCGATATCGCGCAGCCGATCTGGGATTCCTTTGTCGTGCCGCTGATCCAGGGCGGGCAGTGGTATCAGGGCCGATATCCGTTGCTGGTGTCGGATCGTTATCTGATCGTCGAACATTCGCTGAAGCGTTGCGAGGAACTCGGCACCCGCGCCTTCGCGCACGGCTGCACCGGCATGGGCAACGATCAGGTCCGTTTCGACCTGACCGTGAAGGCGCTCGGCGACTACGAGATCCTGGCGCCGATCCGCGAGATCCAGCGCGAGGTCGGCGAGGTTCGCAAGTACGAACGCGAATACCTGGAAGCACGCGGCTTCGGCGTGCGCGACAAGGTCAAGGCCTACACGATCAACGAAAACGTGCTCGGCGTGACCATGTCCGGCGGCGAGATCGACCGCTGGGAAGAGCCTGGTCCCGGCGCGCGCGGCTGGTGCAAGCCGCGCGAGCAGTGGCCGACGCGGCCGCTGCGTCGCGCGATCCGCTTCGAACAGGGCATTGCGGTCGCGATCGATGGCGTGGCGATGGGCGGTCCGGAAATCCTCGCGCAGCTGAATCGCGAATTCGCCGAATACGGCGTCGGTCGCGGCATGTACACCGGCGACACGACGATCGGTCTCAAGGGTCGCATTGTCTATGAAGCGCCGGCATTGGCCGTGCTCGCCGCCGCGCACAACGCGCTCGAAGAAGCCGTGTTGACCAAGGCGCAGAACCGCTTCAAGCCGCTGATCGCGCAGAAGTGGGTGGAACTGGCCTACGAAGGCTTCTTCCACGATCCGCTGAAGCGCGATTGCGAAGCCTTCATCGCCTCCAGTCAGGCGCGCGTGACCGGCGAGGTGACGGTGGAAACGCGGGGCGCCCAGGTCGATGCGGTGAAGATCGTGTCCGACTATCTGCTGACGAGCCGCGGCGCCACATATGCACAATCGGCGAACTGGGGCGTGGCCGAGGCGGAAGGCTTCATTCAACTCTATGGAATGTCGTCGAGTCTGTGGGCCGAGAAGGGCAGGGCTGCGGGTGGGTGACGCGATCCTGAGTCATCTCGAACGGCTGGTCTCGTTCGACACGCGCAATCCGCCGCGCCGGATCGACGAGGGCGGCATCTTCGCGTATTGCGCGGCGCAACTCGGTGGATTCGACGTGCGCATCCGCGACCATGGCGCCGGTTCGGTCAGCCTGTTCGCGACGCGCGGGACACCACGCGTGCTGGTGAACGTGCATCTGGATACGGTGCCTTCGAGTCCGGCCTGGAGCGCGGATCCGCATGGGCTGCGTGTCGTCGGCGATCGCGCCGTCGGCCTTGGCGCCTGCGACATCAAAGGGGCGGCGGCGGCGTTGCTCGCGGTCGTGCAGCAGGTGCCGGGCGACATCGCGCTGCTGTTCACGAGCGATGAGGAAGCGAACGATGCCCGTGGCGTGGCCGCTTTCCTCGCCGAGAAACATGCGTTCGGCGCGGTGCTGGTCGCCGAGCCGACCCAATGCGAAGCGGTGCTCGCGCATCGCGGCATCGGTTCGGTACTGGTGAATTTCAGCGGCCACGCCGGTCATGCCAGCGGCGCGAACGCGATGCTGGATTCCGCCTTGCATCAGGCCGTGCGGTTTTCCGGCGCGTTGCTGGATCGTGTCGACGCGGACAAGGCCTTGCGCTTCGGCGGCTTGACCGGACTGCGCCTGAACATCGGTCGCGTCGAGGGCGGCATCAAGGCCAACATGATCGCGCCGACGACCGAGTTGCGTTTCGGTTTCCGACCGCTGCCGTCGCAGGACATCGACCGGCTGCACGCGGATTTCCGCGCGATGCTGCCGGTAGCGGAGCGCGCGACGTATCAGGACACCTTCCGCGGCCCGTCATTGCCGAGCGGTGATGTCGCGACCGCAGAGGAACGCCGCCTGGCTGCTCGCGACATCGCCGATGCACTCGGCCTCCCGATCGGCAACGCGGTCGACTTCTGGACCGAGGCCTCGCTGTTTTCCCAGGCCGGCTACAACGCGCTGGTGTTCGGCCCGGGCGACATCGCCCAGGCTCACACTGCGGACGAATGGGTCGCGATCGGACAGCTCGAACGCGCCGCTCGGCACTATGCGAAGGTGATTCAACATGGACTCGGCTAAGGACGTGCGTCCCGTCATCCTGCGCCTGCTCTCGGGCATCGGCAGCGCGAGGGAGATCAACCAGTATCTGAAGCGTTTCTCGCAGCTCGATGCCGAGCGCTTCGCAGTCGTCAAGGTCGGCGGCGCCATCCTGCGCGACGAGATCGACGACCTCGCGTCGGCGCTCGCGTTCCTGCAGCAGGTCGGGCTCACGCCCATCGTCGTGCACGGCGCCGGCCCGCAGTTGAACGAGGAACTGGCTGCAGCCGGCATCGTCACGCCGATCCGCGATGGGTTGCGGGTGACGTCGCCGGAAGCGCTGGCGGTGGTGCGTCGCGTCTTCCATGCCGAGAACCTCAAGCTGGTCGAGGCGTTGCATGCGGTGGGTGCGCGTGCCAGCGCCATCGTCGGCGGCGTGTTCGAGGCCGACGTGTTGAACAGGCGCAAGTTCGGCCTCGTCGGCAAGGTCGCGAATATCGACCTGACGCCGATCCAGGCCAGCCTGCGCGCAGGTTCGATCCCGATCATCGCCTCGCTCGGCGAAACCCCGGGCGGGCAGATCCTCAACATCAATGCCGACATGGCCGCGAACGAACTCGTCGTGCGCCTGAAACCTTACAAGATCGTGTTCCTGACCGGCACCGGCGGCCTGCTCGACGGCGACGGCGAACTGATCGATTCGATCAACCTCGGCACCGATCTCGAAGCGCTGCGTGCCGCGCCGTGGCTGCACTCGGGCATGCGCCTCAAGATCGAGCAGATCGCCGATCTGCTCGATCGGTTGCCGCTGTCGAGTTCGGTGTCGATCACGCGTCCGGCCGAACTCGCGAAAGAACTGTTCACGCATCGCGGTTCCGGCACGCTGGTGCGCAAGGGCGAGAAGATCAAGGTCCACACCAAGTGGTCGACGCTCGACAGGAAGAAGCTGCAGGCGCTGATCGAATCCGGTTTCCGGCGTAAGCTGACCCCGGACTGGTTCGAGAAGACGCGGCTGCTGCGGTGCTACGTCTCCGAGAACTATCGCGCGGCACTGGTCATCACGCTCGACGAGGGACTGCCGCACCTCGACAAGTTCGCGGTCGCCGACGATGCGCAGGGCGAGGGTCTGGGCAAGGCGGCGTGGCAGGTGATGCGCGCCGATACGCCGAAACTGTTCTGGCGCTCGCGCCCGGACAACAGCGTCAACGAGTTCTACGCCGACGAATGCGACGGCTGCCTCAAGGGCGAAAAGTGGACGGTGTTCTGGTACGGGCTCGAATCCTTTGATGAAATCGAGCGCGCCGTGGTCCATTGCCGCGCGCGGCCCGCAACCTTGAAGGGATGAACATGCTCGGAGCCATCGATTCGACCTGGTGGGTACAGCCGGTATCGCTGACGAACCGGCATGTGTCATTGGCGCCGTTGCAGGTCGAACACGCCGCGGCCCTGGGTCGAGCGGCGTCGGACGGCGAGTTGTGGCGGATGTTCTACACCTCGGTGCCGACGCCGGATTCGGCACACGACTACGTGGTGCAGGCGCTGCAGCAGCAGACCAACGGCTGGTCCGTGCCGTTCGTGGTGCGCGATGCATCGGGCGAGGTCGTCGGCACCACGCGTTATTGCAATATCGATGCGACGCACAAGCGCGTCGAGATCGGCTGGACCTGGTACGCGCAGCGCGTGCAGCGAACGGGATTGAACACCGCGGCGAAGCAGTTGCTGCTGACGCATGCGTTCGAAACCCTGGGTGCGGGCGCGGTCGAACTGCGCACGAGCTACATGAATCATCGCTCCCGCGCCGCCATTGCGCGTCTCGGCGCCAAGCAGGACGGCATCCTGCGCAACCACATGAAGCTGCCGGGCGGCGGTTATCGCGACACCGTGGTGTTCTCGATCATCGAATCGGAATGGCCGGCGGTGAAGCGCAATCTGCAATTTCTGATCGACACGGGCGGACAACGATGACGATGAAACGGATCGGGCTGGTCGGCGCGCGCGGCCATGTTGGCCAGGAACTGCTGAAACTCGTCGCCGACCACGGCGGGCTCGAGCTCGACTTCGTGATGTCGCGCGAATGGGCCGGGCAGGAAGTCGCCATCGGCGAACACAAGCCGTTCGGACGGCTGCGATACGAACACCTGAGCGCCGAAGCGATCGCGAAACGTCCCGTCGACGCCATCGTGCTGGCGCTGCCGAACGGGCGTGCGGCCGAATACGTTGCCGCACTCGACGACGCCGGGCGGGATCCGGTGCTGGTCGATCTCAGTGCCGACTACCGCTTCGACGATGGCTGGCACTACGGTTTGCCCGAACTGACACGCGCCGGCGCGACGGGGCAGCGCCGCATCGCGAATCCCGGCTGTTATGCAACCGCGATGCAGTTGGCCTTGGCGCCGATCGCGGACCTGCTCGACGGTCCGGCGCAATGCTTCGGCGTCTCCGGCTACAGCGGCGCCGGCACCACCCCGAGCGACAAGAACGATCCGTTCAAGCTCAAGGACAACCTGATGCCCTACAGCCTCGTCGGGCATCTGCACGAGCGTGAAGTGACTCGCCATCTCGCGCATCCGGTCGAGTTCATGCCGCATGTCGCCGCGCATTTCCGCGGCATCACGATGACGGTGAATGCGCACTTGAACCAGCGCTGCGATGTCGAGACGCTTTACGAACGCTTCCGCGACCGTTACGACGTCGAACCGCTGATCGGCATGCGCGACGAAGCGCCGTGGGTCTCGAACATCGCGAACAGGCACGGCGTGCTGATCGGCGGCATCGAAGCGACCGCGGATGGGCGTCGTGCCGTGATCGTCAGCGTGCTCGACAATCTGCTCAAGGGCGCGGCCACCCAGGCGATGCAGAACCTCAATCTCGCGCTTGGCTTCGACGAGTTGCAGGGGGTGCTGCTGTGAGCGTGCCGATCTGGAACAAGGCAGGCGTCGAGATCGACGCCGAGCTGATGCGCTTCACTGCCGGCGAAGACGTGCTGCTCGATCGCGAATTGTTCGTGCACGACATCGCCGCCAGTGCCGCACATGCGCGCGGCCTGGCGCGCATCGGATTGCTCGGTGCCGATGAATGCCTGCGGCTGGAATCCGAACTCGCCGCGCTGGCCGAAGCCTTCGGATCCGGCAGCTTCGTGCTCGATCAACGTTACGAAGACGGTCACAGCGCGATCGAATCATGGTTGATCGACAAGCTCGGCGACCTCGGCCGCAAGATCCATACAGGGCGCAGCCGCAACGATCAGGTGCTGGTCGCGCTGCGACTCTGGCTGCGGGCGCAATTGCGGCAGGTGCAGTCGCGTTGCGTCGCCGTCGCGGATCTCGCGTTGGCGCGTGCACAGCGCGAGGGCGACCTGCCAATGCCGGGCTACACCCACCTGCAGCGCGCGATGGTGTCGTCCACCGGGCTGTGGTGGGCGGCATTGGCCGAAAGTTTCATCGACAACGCCGAGCTCGCGTGCCGTACGCTGCATTGGATCGACGCCAATCCGCTCGGCACGGCTTCCGGTTACGGCGTGAACCTGGCGCTGGATCGCGACGGCGTGACGACCGATCTCGGCTTCGACCGCCTGCTGGTCAATCCGATCGCGGCGCAGTTGTCGCGCGGCAAGTACGAATGGCAGGCGCTGGCCGTGCTGGCGCAGGCGCTGAACGATGTCCGGCGTTTCGCCTGGGATCTGAGCCTGTTCAGCAGTGCCGAATTCGATTTCGTCGCGTTGCCGAATGCCTTCACGACCGGATCCTCGTTGATGCCGAACAAGCGCAATCCGGATGTGGTCGAGTTGTTGCGCGCGTCGCCCTCGGTGGTGCACGGCGCGATGCAGGAGCTGCAGTCGCTGTCGTCGCTGCCGTCGGGGTACCACCGCGACATGCAGGCCGGCAAAGGTCCGCTGCTGCGTGCATTCGCGCACGGGCTCGACGCGCTCGCCGTTGCCGCGCGGGTGTTCGATGCCCTGGCGTGGAAGCCCGAGCGCATGCGGGCGGCCATCGATGCAGGCATGTACGCGACCGATCGGGCCATCGATCTGGCGGTTGCGGGCGTGCCGTTTCGCGAGGCCTATCGCCAGGCCGCCGACATGACCGTCGACGCGACGTCGCGCTCGCCGGAACAGAGCCTGGCGGCGCGCACCTCGGCCGGCGGCGCAGCGGCGCTGCGCCTGGACGTGCTGCTCGCCCGATTGGCGCCGTTGCGCAGCGGCTGATCCATCGTTCGTGGGAGTCGCGACGGCGTCGGATTGGGTAATCTCGTCCGTTGCCCAAACAGGGAAGAACAATGGCCAGGATTTCCGTAGTGATTCCCTCGCGGCTGCAGGGCGCCAAGGACGATCCATCGTCGCCCTGGTTTGTCGAACGCGCCATCGCCTGCGTGCGCGGCCAGTCGATCTTCCGTGCCGGATACCTGCCCGAAATCATCGTTGGCGTCGATCCGGGGATGGCCGTACTGGCGTCGCAGCGCCTCGGCCAGTCGGCCATGGTCGCGGAAGCGGCCGTTCGCTCGCAGTCGTCGGCGCTGAATGCCGGCGTCGCGAAGATCAGCGGCGACTACGTCGCTTTTCTCGAGGACGACGATCTCTGGGCGCCAAACTATCTGGAGCGCGCGCTGGACCAATTCGGACGGTTCCAGTTCGCGTCTTCGACGCAGCTGGAACGTACGGTCGACGGCGTCGTTGTCCGGATCATCGACTATCCAACGCCTTCCTCCTGGGTGATGCCGCGTGCGACGCTGGATCGCGTCGGTGGCTTCGACGAATCCTACCGCTGGCACCTCGACAGCGAGTGGATCGGGCGCCTGAACGAGCAGCGCATCCCGCGCGTGCATTTCGTCGAAGCGACCGCTCCGATCGAGCTTGAAGCGATCAGTTCCACACGACCCAATCTCTGGAACATCCTGGTCTGCGCCGCGGAGTTCTGTTCGTTCAATCGCCACGAATCGCCCTGGCCGCTGGTCATGCGTACCGTGCATCCGGGTTCGGGCATGGCCCAGATCGCGGCGAGCGAGGCGAAGCAGGCGCAGAGCAAGGCCGAGTACGCGCGCATGATCGAGCGTTACGACAACATTCCCTGGTAAGGCCGAAAACGACAACGCCACCCGAAGGTGGCGTTGTCGTCTGGTTTGGTCGGGGTGACAGGATTCGAACTTGCGACTTCTACCTCCCGAAGGTAGCGCTCTACCAGGCTGAGCTACACCCCGAAGGGCGCGAATCTTAGCGAGGCCTCCGCGATGTGGCAACACCCGATCGGCGTCTTCGTTCATTCTGCTAGCCTTGGCGGTCTTCCGGACTGCTTCGCACCGCGCCCATGAGCCTGACCAAACCCCGCACCATGCCTGGTGTGCTCGAGTTGCTGCCGCTCGAACAGATCGCGTTCCAGGGCACGCTCGACCTGATTCGCCGCAACTTCGAACGCTTCGGCTTCCTGCCCGTGGAAACGCCGGCCATCGAACTGACCGACGTGCTGCTGACCAAGACCGGCGGCGAGACCGAGCGCCAGGTCTATTTCGTGCAATCGACCGGCAGCCTGAAGCAGGGCGACGAACCCGAACTGGCGTTGCGCTTCGACCTCACCGTGCCGCTCGCGCGCTACGTCGCCGAGCACGAGCACCAGCTGCAGTTTCCGTTCCGCCGTTACCAGATGCAGCGCGTCTATCGCGGCGAGTCGGCGCAGCGTGGCCGCTTCCGCGAGTTCTACCAGTGCGACATCGACGTGATCGGCAAGGATGCGTTGTCGGTACGCTTCGATGCCGAACTGCCCGCGGTCATCCACGGCATCTTCTCCGAACTCGCGATCGGGCCGTTCACGATCCAGATGAACAACCGCAAGCTGATGCGCGGCTTTTTCGAGCGCGTCGGCGTCGCCGATCCGGAACAACAAGGTCTGGTGCTGCGCGAGGTCGACAAGATCGACAAGCGCGGCGAGCAGTATGTGCGCGACACCTTGACGGGCGATGCGTTCAAGCTGCCTGCCGATGCGGTCGCGCAGATCCTCGCCTTCATTTCGCAGCGCTCGAGCGGCCACGATGATGCGATCGCGAAGCTCGATGCGCTCGGCGGCGGCAATGCCATGCTCGAGGCCGGCGTCGCCGAACTCAGGGAAGTGCTCGGTTTCGTGCGTGCGCTCGGCGTGCCGGAGGCGAATTACGCGATCAATTTCTCGATCGCGCGCGGTCTCGACTACTACACCGGCACTGTTTACGAGACCACATTGAACGACCATCCGCAGATCGGTTCGATCTGCTCGGGCGGCCGCTACGAGAATCTGGCCTCGCACTACACCAAGTCGAAGCTGCCGGGCGTCGGCATTTCGATCGGCTTGACCCGGCTGTTCTGGCAATTGCGCGAAGCCGGCCTGATCGCTACCGCGAGCAGCAGCGTGCAGGCCATGGTCGCGCTGATGAACGAGGCCGATCTGCCGAAATACATCGAACTCGCGAACCAGCTGCGCGCCGCCGGCATCAATACCGAAGTGCAGCTGGAACCGAAGAAGCTGGGCAAGCAGTTCCAGTACGCGTCCAAGGCCGGCATTCGTTTCGTGCTGGTGCTGGGCGAAGACGAGATGGCGAAGAATACGGTGTCGGTCAAGGACATGCCGCGCGAACTGCAATACGAAGTGCCGCGCGCCGAACTCGCCAAGACCTTGCGCGTCGAGATCGAACAGCTGGCAGCGATGCCGAAGGGATTGGCGCCGTGAGCACGACGATTCGTCTGGACGGGCATTCGCTGACCCGCGCCCACGTCGCGGCGATGGCCGAGGGCGCATCGGTGTCGCTGGCGCCGGAAGCGCTGCAGCGCGTGGCGCGCGCCGCCGATTTTCTGGCGGAGAAAGTGACGGCCGAGGAGCCGATCTACGGCGTCAACACCGGTTTCGGCAGCAATGCCGACAAGTTGCTCGGCGCGCGTCGCGCCCGCGACGACCTGCCGGGCGGCAATCCGGACCCGAACGACCGAACGCTGATGGAGGAGTTGCAGCACAACCTCGTCATCACGCACGCCGTGTGCGTGGGAGAACCGTTCCCGGAAGCGGTGGTGCGCGCGATGCTCGGCATCCGCATCAACACCTTGTTGCGTGGCCATTCCGGCATTCGCGTGTCGACGCTGGAATCGCTCGCGGCGATGTTGAATCGCGGCGTGATCCCGGTGATTCCGGCCAAGGGCTCGGTCGGCGCATCGGGCGATCTGGCGCCGCTGTCGCATCTCGCCCTGGTGCTGCTCGGCGGCGGCGAAGCCTTCCACCATGGCGAGCGCATGGCGGGTGCGGAAGCGCTGCGCCGCGCCGGCATCGCGCCGGTCCGCCTGTCGTTCAAGGAAGGTCTGGCGCTGAACAACGGCACCACGCAGATGCTGGCGCTGGGCGCGCTGGCATTGAATCGCATCGAACGCCTGATCCGTGGCGCCGATCTGGCCGCTGCGATGACGCTGGAAGCGTTCGCCGGTCGCTCCGGTGCCTTCCGTCCGGAAGTGCACGACTTGCGGCCGCATCCGGGGCAGGTCGAGACCGCGGCCTCATTGCGCGAATTGTTGAAAGGGTCGACGCTGATCGATATTCCGTATCACCTCGTGCCGCGCTTCAAGACCTGGCTGGCCGATGCGTGGGCCGAGCCGGAGGATCAGGTGCAGCGTTTCGACCTGAGCTGGGACTGGGTGCCATCGAGCCAGCGCCATGGTCGCGAGAAGTTCTACACCCGCTTCCTGCCGTTCAAGGGCGGCAAGAAGCATCAGCCGCAGGACGCCTATTGCCTGCGCTGCATTCCCCAGGTGCATGGCGCGGTGCGCGACGCCTGGGCGCAGGCGGCGCGCGTGATCGACATCGAACTGAATGCCGTCACCGACAATCCGCTGGTGTTCCCGGAACAGCCGGATGCGCGCGAGATCGAGGATCAGGTGATCTCCGCAGGTCATTTCCACGGCATGCCGCTGGCGCTGGCGATGAGTTATCTCAAGGCGGCGATTCCGGTGCTGGCCAGCATCTCCGAGCGCCGCACGAACAAGCTCGTCGACCCGGCCAACAACGACGGCCTGCCGGCCTTCCTGATCGGCAACGAGGACGCCACCGATTCCGGTTTCATGATCGTGCAATACACCGCTGCTGCCTTGGTCAACGACCTCGCGACGCGTGCGCATCCGGCGTCGGTGTATTCGATCCCGACCAGCGCGAACGCCGAGGACCATGTCTCGATGGGCGCGAACGAGGCCCGCCACGTGCTCGACATGTGCGACGACCTCGAACGCGTGATCGCGCTGGAGTTCTACACCGCCGCGCAGGCGCTCGAATACCGCCAGGACATGCTGAACGCCGCGCGCCGGCTGGCCGAACGCGGAGACCTGGTGCTGCTGCGGAAGAAGATCAGCAATGCGCCGCGGAGCGATGCGCCGGAAGCGGCGGTCTTCGCCGCCGAAACCGAAGCCTTGATGAAGGCGCTGACGACTGCCGATTCCTTCCACCCGTCGCCGCGTGTCGCGAAGGCCTTCGCGGCCATTCGCGCGCGCATTCCGTTCATGCACCGCGATCGGGCGATGGATGGGGACATCCGGACGATCTGCGAGCTGGTCGCGGAACTCCCGCTCGAGGCTTGAGTTCGCAAACAGAAGGGCCGCCTTGCGGCGGCCCGGAATTCAAATGTCTTACTTGACGTCTACCGGGTCGTACGGCGGTGGATCAATCGCGATGCAATCAGGACAGGGTTCTTCCAGAATGGGCATTTCGTAGCTGCCGGTGCAGAGTACGTCTGCCGTCACGATGGCCGTCGCCCCGCTGACCTTGGTGATTTGCAGCGTCACGGCACCGAGCCCCGCAGTGCCGCAGGCAAAGCTGGTGTTCCTGGCGTTCAAGTCGGTCTCTGCATCCGAAACGACCACCGATTCGTCGACTGCCCACTTGATATCGGCATCCGACTGCGCCGGTGAAGCCAGGCATTTGATGTAGTGCTCGGCCTCATCTTCGCGGCACAGCAATTGCACGTGCGGAGATTCCAGGTTCGATTCGCACAGGCCGATCCAGCTCGGCCTCGCCTCTATTTCGCTGGGCGTACGGTTGCAGTAGTCCTCGAGTTCGCCGTTCGACTTCGCGAACAGGCTCGGATCCAAGTAGGCGATTTGGCTGGATTCAGAGGGGCAAGCTTGGGCGCTGACCGGCGGCGGGTCGCAAATGATGGGGCCATTGCGCCCGGCAAGCGCGGAGAGTGGGAACGCAAA
>JBGASK010000169.1:0-5293 GCA_044229785.1 Ahniellaceae bacterium | reverse complement strand
CAACAAGACGCTGGCGGCGCAGTTGTACGGCGAGTTCAAGCAGTTCTTTCCGAACAATGCGGTCGAGTATTTCGTCTCGTACTACGACTACTACCAGCCCGAGGCCTATGTGCCGTCGAGCGACACCTACATCGAGAAGGACGCCTCGATCAACGAACACATCGAGCAGATGCGGCTGTCGGCGACCAAGGCCCTGCTCGAACGCAAGGACGCGCTGATCGTCGCGACCGTGTCGGCGATCTACGGCTTGGGCGACCCGGGCGAATACTTCCGCATGGTGATCCATCTGGTGCGTGGCGACCGCGTCGAGCAGCGCGAACTGATCCGCCGCCTGACCGAGATCCAGTACGAACGCGGCGAGTTCGAATTGAAGCGTGGCTCGTATCGCGTGCGCGGCGAAACCATCGACGTGTTTCCGGCCGAATCGGAACAGGACGCGATCCGCATCGAACTGTTCGACGGCGAGATCGAGCAGCTGTCGGTGTTCGACCCGCTCACCGGCCACATCCGCCGCAAGCTGCCGCGCTGCACGATCTTCCCGGGTTCGCACTACGTCACCACGCGCCGCACCGCGCTCGAAGCCATCGAGACGATCAAGACCGAACTGAACGAGCGGCTCGAACAGCTCTATGCCGCGAACAAGCTGGTCGAGGCCCAGCGCCTGAAACAGCGCACGATGTTCGACCTGGAGATGATGGCCGAGGTCGGCTACTGCAACGGCATCGAGAACTACTCGCGGCATCTCACCGGTTACGCGCCGGGCGAGCCGCCGCCGACCCTGTTCGACTACCTTCCGGCCGATGCGCTGCTGGTCGTCGACGAATCGCACGTGACCATCCCGCAGATCGGCGGCATGTATCGCGGCGACCGTTCGCGCAAGGAAACCCTGGTCGAGTTCGGCTTTCGTCTGCCGTCCGCGCTCGACAACCGGCCGTTGAAGTTCGAGGAATTCGAGCGCCGTTCGCCGCGCGCGATCTACGTCTCGGCGACCCCGGGTCCGTATGAGCTGGAACGCAGTGGCGATGCCGTCATCGAATGGGCGACCGCGTGCTGGTCACGACCCTGACCAAGCGCATGGCCGAGAACCTGACCGAGTATTACGGCGAGCAGGGCCTCAAGGTGCGCTACCTGCATTCCGACATCGAGACGGTGGAGCGTGTCGAAATCATCCGCGACTTGCGCCTCGGCAAGTTCGACGTGCTGGTCGGCATCAACCTGCTGCGCGAAGGCCTGGACATGCCCGAGGTGTCCCTGGTCGCCATTCTCGATGCCGACAAGGAAGGGTTCCTGCGTTCCAGCGGCGCGCTGATCCAGACGATCGGGCGGGCGGCGCGAAACCTGCGCGGCTCGGCCATCCTGTACGCCGACAAGATCACCCGTTCGATGCAGGTGGCGATGGACGAAACCGCGCGCCGCCGCACCAAACAGGTCGCATTCAACGAAGCCCACGGCATCACGCCGCGTTCCGTCACCAAGGCCATTGCCGACTACATGGAAGGCGCGCGCGAGGCCGCGAACGAGGAAACGGCACCCGCCGGAAAGCGCGCGCCGCGGCAGATGTTCCGGGTCGCCGAAGAAAAGGTCGACTATGCCGTGCTCGATCCGCAGAAGCTCGCCGCCACGATCAGGAAGCTCGAGGCGCAGATGTACAAGCACGCGCAGAACCTCGAGTTCGAAGAGGCCGCGAAGGTGCGCGACGAAATCCGGCGTGCCCGCGAGGAGGGCTTGCTGCGTTGACCAGAGCAGAGTCGGTGCGGGCGCGACCATACGCTTGTCCCTGAACGGGGTCCTGCGCCACAGTGCGGCGTTCGCACCGGAGCGCCCATGTCCACCAGTCCCCTGATCGATCGCCGCCATCTCGACTTCATGCTGCACGACCTGCTCGGCGTCGAGCGACTGTCGCGATATCCGCGTTTCGCCGACCACGGTCGCGACGTTTTCGACGCGACCCTCGATCTCGCGCATCGCATCGCCGTCGAGAAATTCCTGCCGCACAACCGCAAGTCCGATCTCAACGAACCGCATCTGGTCGACGGACGCGTGCAGCTGATCTCCGAAATCGGCGAGGCGCTGCGCGCCTACAACGAGGCCGGCTTCACCGCGGTGATGGCCGATGCTGCGGATGGCGGCATGCAATTGCCCTTCGTGATCGCGACGGCCTGCGACGCCTTGTTCGCCGCAGCCAATCTCGGCACGTCCGCGTATCCGGCGCTCGCGCGTGCGGCCGCGAACCTGCTCGACGCGCATGCCAGCGACGACCAGAAGCGCCGCTACATGCGGCCGATCCTCGAAGGCCGCTGGTTCGGCACCATGTGCCTGTCGGAACCGCAGGCCGGAAGCTCCTTGGGCGACATCACGACGATGGCGACGCCGCAGCCGGAGGGCACCTACAAGATCAGCGGCGCGAAGATGTGGATCAGCGCCGGCGAACACGAACTCGGCGCCAACATCGTGCATCTGGTGCTGGCGAAGATCGTCGGGGCGCCTGCAGGCGTGCGCGGCATCAGCCTGTTCATCGTGCCGCGTTACAAGGTCGCGGCCGACGGCTCGGTCGGCGCTTCGAACGACGTGCGCCTGGCCGGCCTCAACCACAAGATGGGCCAGCGCGGCAGCGTCAACACCTTCCTGAAATTCGGCGAGCAGGACGACTGCATCGGCGAACTGGTCGGCCAGCCGCATCACGGCCTCGGCTACATGTTCCACATGATGAACGAGGAACGCATCGGCGTCGGCGTCGGTGCGGTCCAGCAGGGCAGCGCCGGCTATCTGTATGCGCTGAACTACGCGCGCGAACGCCGACAGGGTCGCCATCCCGACCAGAAGGACGCGAGCACGGCGCCCGTCGCCATCATCGAACACGCCGACGTGCGGCGCATGTTGTTGTGGCAGAAGTGCGTGGTCGAGGCCGGGCAGTTGTTGTGCCTGTACGCCGCGCTGCAGGTCGATCGTGCGCATGATCCCGACGCGAACACGCAACGCGAAGCGGCCCTGCTGCTCGACCTGCTCACGCCGATCGTGAAGTCCTGGGGCTCGGATTCGTCGTTGAAGGCGAACGAGCTCGCGATCCAGGTGCTCGGCGGGTATGGCTATACGCGCGAATATCCGGTCGAGCAGTTCTATCGCGACAACCGCATCAATCCGATCCACGAAGGCACCAATGGCATCCAGGCCCTGGACCTGCTCGGCCGCAAGGCCCTGCAGCAGGACGGCGCGGCGCTGAAGCTGCTGTTCGCGGCGATGGCCGAGACCTGCCTGCGCGCCGGCGACGATGCCGAACTGCGCGGCCATGCGCAGCAATTGCAGCAGGGCATGCGTATCGTCGGCGAGGTCACGCGCGTCGCGGCGCAACGCATGGCCGCGGGTGAGTCGCGCGCCGTGCTCGCCAACGCCACGCACTACATGAGCGCGTTGTCGACGCTCGCGGTCGCGTGGCTGTGGCTGTGGATGGCCGACGCCGCGAGCCGCAATCTCGCGCTCGACGACGGCTTCCGCGCCGGCAAGCGCCAGGCCTGCCGGTTCTGGTTCGCCACCGAATTCGCCCAGGTCGAACACGCCGCACGCCTGGTCGGCGACGTCGACCGATCCGCGCTCGACATGCAGTCCGGCTGGTTCTGAACAGTCAGCGCCCGGATGCGGCCGGACACGGCAGCGACTGGAACACTTCGCGGCCGTCGATGCGGCATCGGTACACCGTCGGTTTCTTCGGTGCAGGTGCGGCCGCCGCCGTTTTCGCGGGCGGTTCGGCCCGGCGTTCGAGCATGATCTCGAAGCTCGGGCGGCCCTTGGCGTCGACCATGATCTGCAGCAGCTCGGTCTTCTGGAACGATTCCGAGGTGTCGAGCGCGCGCAAATAGTTGCTGACCGTGGCATTGCGGTCGGCGCGGCCGGCGATCAGGAAACGCTGGTCCGATCCGTCGACGAATTCGACGCGATCGACGATGACGGATTCCGGCGCGAGCGCTTTCAGGGCGTCGACGACGGTCGCGGGTGCGGGTTCCCCGGCCGAAGCCACGGCGCTGAGGCACAACGCCGACACCACGAGGACCAGACAGCGCCAGACCAGGTTGCGGCGGCCGATTCGGGGATGATCCGTCTTGAGGTCCGGGGTCATTGCGATCTCCATGCGACAAGGGATGCGGCGAGCATAGTGCACGTCGGCAGGGTCACCCGGTCGTTGTCGGCATCTTCCGATAGATCGACACGGTATCGCTCGATCCGGGTCGCCACGGCGTGCCGAGCCAATCGCTGCAGCGATGCGTTCGTACCAGTCCGGCGGACTCTGCCATCGCGTCGAGCCGCGAGGGCGACAGATCGAGCAGCATGACCGGATAGTCGCGCAGGCGGCCATTGACGACGATGCGATGCCGCGTCGCACGCGGTGTCTCGTGGTCGGGAAATTCGCCGCCGCAGCCGTGATGCACGAACCGGCCGCCCGGTTCGAGGTGGGTCGCCACCCGATGAAGGCAACGCTGCTGCGCGTCGCGCGTCGGCAACAACGACAGGGTGTCGACCAGCGAAAAGATCAGTCGATGCGGACCGCCCAGCGCATCGATGCTGAAGTCGCCGGCGATGATCGGCACCTGCTCGCCGAGCCGCGCGCGCATGACGGCGCGCATCGCGGGCGAGGACTCGATGCCGCAGACGCGCACGCCGAGCCGAACCAGCGCCGCAGCCGTCCGTCCGGTGCCGACGCCCAGTTCGCAGGCGCTGCCGTCCGCCGCCAGCGACTTCAGGCAATGCAGCATCGCCGTTGCCGGCATCGGATGGATGCGATCGTAGAAGTCGGCGCAGGCGTCGCCGTAGTGTGCAGCCGATGCGCTGTTCGGTTTCACGGCGCCGGCGGTTCGTTGTTGCGCCCGAGGATGATGCGGGCATGGCGCTGGTAGGTCCAATACGCCCAGGCCCAGTTCAGCAGCACGATCAGGCGATTGCGGAAACCGATGAGGAAGAAGACATGCGTGGCCAGCCAGAACCACCACGCGAACAGGCCCGAGAAACGCAGGCCATGCAGGTCGACGACGGCGGCCATGCGTCCGATGGTGGCGAGGTTGCCGAAGTCGCGATAGCGGAAGGCGGGTGCGGCCTGATTCGCGAGGCGTGCGCGAATCACTGTCGCCACGTGTCGACCCATCTGCTTCGCTGCCGGTGCGACGCCAGGCACCGGCTTGCCGTCTTGCTGCACGCTGGCGAGATCGCCGGCGACGAAGATCTCGGGGTGTCCGGGCACGCTGAGATCGGGTTCGACGATCACGCGTCCGGCGCGGTCTCGCGGTGCATCAAGCAAGGCACCGAG
>JBGASK010000059.1:0-18658 GCA_044229785.1 Ahniellaceae bacterium | reverse complement strand
GACGGTATCTCGCAGTGGTCGGTGCAGGTCGGTTTCCGTTACGAGTTCTAAGCGGACCGCGTTGCAGCAATCCGAAAACGGCCCGCTTCGGCGGGCCGTTTTCTTTGGCAAGCCTTGACCGGGCGGTGGTTCTGCGGAATTCTGCCTACCCGCCTGAACGGCATGCGTCCACGAACCGACCAGCGGAATGGTCAACATCAGCCTCTTCAAGAATTTCGTCCCGCTCGGCGCGCTGCTGCCGACTGATCGTGCCGAGTTGGCCAAATACGCGCGTGTCGGCGTGTATCAGCCCGGGCAGATCATCTTCTCGCGAGGCGAGACGGCGCAGACCGTGCCGTTCCTGATCGCGGGCGAAGTCGAGGTATTCGATGGGGGGCATGCACGCATCGTTCGCGGCGACACGCCCGACGCACGCGGTGCGCTCGCTTCCGGTTTGCGGCGTGCCGCGACGGCGACCTGCCTGAAAACGGCCCAAGTGCTTCTGGTCGATCGCGAGCATCTGGATCTGATGCTCACCTGGTCGCAGACCGGTGGACTGCAGGTTACCGAACACGGCGCCAAACACTCGGCGAACGAGGACGAATCGCAGGACTGGATGACGGCCTTGCTGCAGAATCAGGCCTTCCACCGCATTCCGCCCGGCAACATCGCGCAGTTGTTCGCGTGCATGCAGTCGGCCCGATTCAATGCCGCGGAGACCATCATTCAGCAGGGCGATCGCGGCGACTGCTATTTCATCCTGACCGAAGGGCGCGTGCAGGTCGTGCAGCAGGACGCCGACGGTTTCAACGAAACCGAAGTGTCGGTGCTGGGTGTCGGCCGCGGTTTCGGCGAGGAGGCCCTGCTGTCGGGCAATCCGCGCAACGCCACGGTGCGCGCGCTGACCGACGTCTCGGTGATGAAGATCGACGCGCACGATTTCGAGCGCCTGCTGAAAGCGCCGGTGTTGTCGCAGATCGCCATCGAGGAAGTGACGGCGGAACATCAGCTGATCGATGTGCGCTTGCCTGGCGAATTCGCCCGCGGCCACGTGCCGGGCGCGATCGGCCTGCCGCTCGCGCAGTTGCGCGAACTGGCGGTACAACTGGACCCGCGTCGCCCTTGTGCGGTGTATTGCGACTCAGGCCGGCGTAGCGCTTCGGCCACATATCTCCTGTGCGAACGAGGTTTCGACGCACGGCTGGTGGCAGGCGGCGTGCCTGCCGAATTGATGACCGAATCGACTTGAACGGTCGTCCGGCGCCCAATGCGCCCTGATCAGAGGAATTCCGAACGATGTCTCCCGTGACCTTGAATGCCCGCATTTCGCCGATGGGCGGAATGGATATGTTGTCTCGCCAGGAAGTGGGGCGCCTGCGCGACGCCAGCCATGGCGGTCTGCATCAGCTGATGCGCCGTTGCGCGCTGGCCGTGCTGTCCAGCGGCTCCACCTCCGACGACCCGCGCGCCTTGCTCGATCGCTACCCGGATTTCGACATCCAGGTGCACCAGCAGGATCGCGGCATCAAGCTGGAGCTGATCAACGCCCCGGGCGAAGCCTTCGTCGAAGGCGAAATCATCCGAGGGATCAGCGAACTGCTGTTCGCGGTCGTGCGCGACATCGCCTACGTCGCCAGCGACATCCAGTCCGGCCGCTTCAATCTGGAAGAGTCGAACGGCATCACCAATGCCGTGTTCGAGATCCTGCGCAACGCGCGCATCCTGCGACCGCATCTCGACCCGAACCTGGTGGTCTGCTGGGGCGGCCACTCGATCAAGCGCGACGAGTACGAGTACACCAAGAAGGTGGGCTACCAGCTCGGCCTGCGCGGGCTCGACATCTGCACCGGCTGCGGCCCGGGCGCCATGAAGGGGCCGATGAAGGGTGCAACGATCGGTCACGCCAAGCAGCGTCGCCGCACCAACCGCTACATCGGCATCACCGAACCGGGCATCATCGCAGCCGAGTCGCCGAATCCGATCGTGAATCACCTGGTGATCATGCCGGACATCGAGAAGCGCCTTGAAGCCTTCGTCCGCATCGCCCATGCCATCGTCATCTTCCCGGGGGGCGTTGGTACCGCCGAGGAGATCCTGTATCTGCTCGGCATCCTCGCGCATCCGGAGAACGCCAGCATCCCGCTGCCGATGATCCTGACCGGTCCGAAACAGTCGGCTGCCTATTTCGAGCAGATCGATGCCTTCCTGAAGCTCGCGCTCGGTCCGCAGATCGCGGACAAGTACCGCATCATCGTCGACGACCCCGGGGAAGTCGCCGCGGTCGTCAATGCCGGTGTCGACCAGGTGCGCCGCAATCGCATCGCGGAAAAGGATGCGTTCTTCTTCAACTGGTCGCTCAAGATCGACGACGCCCTGCAGCAGCCGTTCAAGCCGACGCACGAGAACATGGCCAGCCTGAAGCTGCATCGTGGTCAGGAAACGCACGTGCTCGCCGCCGAACTCCGGCGCGCGTTCTCGGGCATCGTCGCCGGCAACGTCAAGGAAGAGGGTATCCAGGCGATCGAGCAGCACGGTCCGTTCGAGATCAACGGCGAACCCGAAATCATGGCCGCGCTCGACCGGCTGCTCGCCGCCTTCGTCGCCCAACACCGCATGAAACTCCCGGGTGGCGCGGCCTACCAGCCCTGTTACAGAGTGGTGTCCTGAGCCTCTGATGCGCCGTTGACCGGGAGAAATTTCCGTTTGTCGGGCGTTCGTTGCGAGGCGTACGGACGCTCGTTAGCGTATTGGCGTCATCCGCAACCTTGGCTGCCAATCATGCGAATCGCCTTCGCGCCCGATGTCGGTTCCCGTCGCTTTCGGCAGGCGGGCGTCACGCTGATCGAATTGATCGTGACCCTGACGATCGCGGCAATTCTGGTGGCACTGGCCACGCCCAGTTTCCAGTCGGTCATGAATTCGTCGCGGGTGTCCAATCCCGCGAACGAGATGATCGCGACGCTGCAACTTGCCCGCATGGAAGCATTTCGGCGGGGAGAGCGAACGGTGGTCTGCCGTAGCGAGAACGCGGATAGCGCATCGCCTTCATGCACTTCGGCGAGCGGCGACTGGGGCGGCTGGTTGGCCTTTGTCGACATCGATGCCAACGGTGCCATGGGCGGGACCGATGTGGTGCTTCGGGCGACCAGCGTCCCGGCACCGACAGTGGTGACGCCGAGCGACCGGATTTCATCGGCGTCCAACAACATCGTGTTTCGACCGGATGGTCTCGCGCACGAAGCGAACGGCACCCTGCTCGTGGCGCAGGTTCGTGTATGTGTGCCGACCACCATGCCGCCCGAGAATGCCCGCGATATCGCCATCTCCGGCGGCGCGCGGATTTCGGTCGTTCGTCGCAATGCCGCCGGCGCCTGCGCTGCGCCGGCGAACTCTTGAGTCTGGAGGCGCCATGAGGCAGATCCGTCTATCGGCAAATCGTCGTACTCAGGCTGGTTCCAGCCTGTTCGAAGTCATGATCGCGGTATTGGTGCTGTCCACCGGCATGCTGGGCGTGGCCGCCATGCAATCGGCATCGCTGCGCAACAGTCAAAGCGCCCTGCAGCGCAGCAACGCCATCATGTACACCTATGCCATCGTCGACGCGATGCGTGCCAATGCCGATGCGGCTCGCGCCAATGCCTACAACCTGGCCCTGCCATCGACTGGCTGCTCGGTTCCTGCCGCAGGCTCGACGCTGGCCTCGCAGGACCTGAACTACTGGCTCACGTCCATGCGCGGCAATCAGGCCATGGGCACGAGCGCCTGCGGCGGCGTGGCCTGCGTCGCCGGCGTGTGCGAAATCGCCGTCCGCTGGAATGACGAGGCCGGCAGCGGCGGTTCGGCCGCACAAACCCTGCGCACCCGGAGTCGCCTATGAACGCAAGGATGCAACCCCGTCGCGGCACCCGCGGCATGACGCTGGTCGAACTGATGATCTCGATCGTCCTCGGCCTGCTCGTCACCGGCGCGGCAGTCAGCATGTTCCTTTCGTTCAGTCGCACCTACACGGCTTCGGAAACCCTGTCGCGCGTGCAGGAAAACGCCCGCATCGGTTTCGAACTGATGTCGCAGGACCTGCGCGAGGCGGGCGGCGTGCCGTGTGCGAAAGCGGGCACGAACAATCTGCTGAGGAATGTGCTGAGCAACGCCAATGCCGTCTGGTGGACGACATGGGGACAGGGCTCGCTGGGCGATGGCCTGCGCGGTTACAACGACGGTGCCCTGTCCGGAAGCAAGTCCGGTACCGATGCGCTGGAAATCATGTCGGGTTCGTCGGCCGCGACGGCGCACGTGACCAATCACGACACGACAAACCGGGTGTTTTCGGTCATTCCCGCCAGTCACGGGTTTGCGGCCAACGACATCCTGGTCGTCTGCGACAACGAGCGTTCGACGATATTCCAGGCCTCCGCGGTGAGTGGTGCGGCGATCACCCATCCCGCCACCGTGTCGAGCGACTACGGCGACAATTCGGTGCTGGTCAGGCTGCAGGCCGAACGGTGGTATGTCGCCGCCAACGGTCGGGGCGGCAATTCGCTCTACCGCGTGGTCATGCGCGGCAGCACGCTGGGTGCGCCGGAAGAAGTCCTGGAAGGGGTTTCGAACATGCAGTTGACCTATCTGAACAGCGGGGCCAGCAACTACGTGACGTCAGCCACGGCCAATTGGCCGAGCGTGCGTGCAGTCCGGGTGGAACTGACACTGGACGGACGCGAGCGCGTGGACGGACAGACCGTGAATCGTACTGTGGCCCATACCATCACCCTGAGGAGTCGCAACGCATGAACAGGCTGTCTTTCGCGAACCGCGCCATGCCGCGACGCCAGGAGGGCGCGGCGTTGGTCATCGTATTGATCCTGCTGCTGATCATGACCTGGATGGGCGTGTCCAGCATGCGCGGAACGACCATGGGCGAACGCATGAGCTCCGGTGTCTATGATCGCAGCATCGCCTTTCAGGCCGCAGAGACGGCCTTGCGCGAAGGCGAAGTGGTAGCCGTGGCCAAGCCGGTCTTCCCCGCGTCGGGCTGCAACCTCGGACTGTGTGCGGAACGCACGGATCTGACGGCATCCAGCCTGTTGCGCTGGGAGGACCCCGCGGTGACATGGCGCGAAGCGCTCACCTCCTTGAGCGTCAACAATTCGGGAACCGCCATTGGCGCCAATCCGGAGTTCGTGATCGAGCAGATGGGCGATGGTCCGGTGGACATTCAGTGTTTCCGACTGAGTCCGCGGCCGGAGTATTGCGACAAGCCGCGCGTTCGCGTGACGGCGCGCAGCAACGAATCGGACCGGGCGCGTGTCGTGCTTCAGTCCTATGTCAGCGTTCTTTGATCGAGGTGCGCCATGAATCGCTCTCTTTTCGGCTCCGAATTTCCGGTTGAACGCATGCGATCGAAGATCGCGTGCGGTGTCGTGGCGGCGTTGGCGACAGCGCTCCCGGTGCAGGCCGGCATCGTCATTCCCAACAAGCCGCCGGAAGTCGGTTCGGCCGTGCCGCCGAACATCATGATGATCCTGGATACCTCGGGCTCCATGAGCTACCGAAGCTTGCCGAACTACGACGTTGTGCTCTCCGGTGGTGGTCTCAGCAGTTCCGACGATGCGGACTCCGTGCCCGTCGGCGGTCCGGACGGCACCCGCGAGCTCAGCAACACCACCAATGTGCTCGACTTCGACTCGAACAATTACGCCGACGTGTCGTTTCGCACGTATACCTACAACACCCTGTCCTACAACCCGAATCTCGATTACCAGCCGTGGACGAACGCGGACGGGTCGTTGATGGCTTCGACGCCCTACAGCGCGGTGTATTCCAGCGGCACTCTGGCCAGCGGGACCACCATTTCGCTGTCGGGCTACACGCCGGTGTTCTTCGCGCCGAAGCCCGACCAGACGGACGTGAACGACATCACCCAGTATTACCGCTATCAGATCCGCACCGATGGACGGGTGGTGCGCAGCGATCGCGATTCGGTCGCCACCACCCGGACCGTATTCACGGGGTTCCCGCGTTCCGGCCTGTCCGCCGCGCGCAACACCTGGGTGAACGGCACGACGGGCGTGACGGCGCCGAGCAATCTCGCCACGGGCCTGTCCGCCATGGTGACGGTGCCGATGGGAGCGATCGAGTTCAAGGTGACCATCAGCGGCAGCGACAGCAACGCCAATCTGTACGTGCGCCAAGGGGCCTTGCCGACGACGACGGTCTACGGCTGCCGCCCGAACCTGACCAACAGCAACGAAACCTGTACCTTTACCTTCGGCACGCCGCTGGCCGCGGCGTCGAACTATTACATCGGCATTCGCGCGGCCAACAACGCCAACAGCGATGCCTTCTCGAACCTGACGGTCACCGCCGAATACACCACGGGCGACCCGGAAACCGGCGAAGCCAGCGTGGGCTGCGACACCACCCTCACGGGCTGGGGCTGGCGCCATTGCACCTACGCGACGCCGACCGGTCGCAGCGAGACTGCAGAGCGGCAAAACTACGCCAACTGGTGGTCTTTCCACCGCACCCGCAACAAGGCCGCCAAGGCGGGCGTGACGCGCGCCTTTTCCGAAATCGGCGGCGAATATCGCGTGGGTCTTGCTGGATTGGACAGCCTTACCTTGCGCATTCCGGTGTTGACCGATGGCGGGCTGTTCCGCGATCGAACGACACCGACCGCCAGCACCAATCGCAGCGATTGGTGGGACGACCTGCGCACCATGCCCGCGTCCGGAAGTACGCCGTTGCGTTCCGCCCTGAAGCGCATCGGCGACTACTACTCGGAATCATCGGCTTCCGACAATCCTTACCGCGGCACGGGCGGAACCACCGAGCTGAGCTGTCGGCAGAACTTCGCCATCCTCACCACCGACGGCTACTGGAACCAGTCCTTCAGCATGTCCGGTCTGAGTGGCGACGAAGATGCGGGCACGAACATTACCGGTCCCAACAGCCAGAGTTATACCTACAGTCCGGCGCGTCCTTATCGGAGCAGTGACGAAAACACGCTGGCGGACGTCGCCATGCATTACTGGAAGACCGATTTGCGGCCGCAAGCCGCCATGGAGAACAACGTCCCGACCACCACGGACAATCCGGCGTTCTGGCAACACATGGTCACGTTCGGCATTTCGCTCGGCCTGAAGGGGCAGTTGGTGCCCTCGGATCTTCCGGCGTTGACGGCGGGCACCAAATCCTGGCCGACGCCGTCGGACGGCGGCGATGCGGAAAACATCGACGATCTCTGGCATGCGGCGGTCAATTCGCGCGGCAAATTCGTCGCCGCCACCAACCCGCAGCAGTTTGCCCAGGCCTTGCGTTCGGCGCTGTCTGCCGTGGTGGAGCGCACCGCTTCGAGTTCGAACGTGTCGGCGAACAGCGCCACTGTCAGCACCGATACGCTGCTGTTCCAGGCGCGCTACGTGACCAATCGCTGGATAGGCGAGTTGACGGCCTACCCGGTCACTTCGGCGGGTGCGTCGACGACGCCCTCCTGGCGTGCATCGGAAAACATTCCTGCGGCGGGTTCGCGCAATATCCTGACGTGGAACGGAAGCGGTGGCGCGGACTTCCCGACCGGCGCGCAAGCAACCATCCTGAATACCCCGTTTGCGGGCGTGTCCAACTACATCCGTGGCGATCAGAGCGGCGAAATCCAGAACGGCGGCAGCTTCCGCGACCGCTCTTCGCTGCTTGGCGACATCATCCACAGTTCGCCCTATTACTCGAAGGACACCAATACCGTGTTCGTGGGCGCCAACGACGGCATGTTGCATGCATTCAACGCCACCAACGGCGAGGAGCTGTTCGCCTACATCCCGGGCGGCGTTGCCATGGCCGACCTGAAGAAACTGGCCAACGACAACTATTCGCACAACTATTTCGTCGATGGACCGCTGTTCGTGTCCACGCGCAACAATGCGGCGTCGAAGAACTATCTGGTCGGCGCCCTGGGTGCCGGCGGCAAGGGCGTGTACGGACTGGATGTGACCGACACGGCCAATTTCGACACATCCAACGTCTTGTGGGATTACAACGCGACCACCACCCCCGAAATGGGCAACGTGATGGGGCGCCCGATCATCGCCAAGCTCAACAACGGCGCCACTGCCGCCATCGTTGCCAACGGGCCGAACAGCACCAGCGACAAGGCGGTGCTGTACATCCTGAACGTGACCGACGGGTCGGTGATCGCCGCGATCAACACCAATACCGGCAGCGCGACCACGCCCAACGGCTTGTCCACGCCCGTGGGCTGGGATGACGATGCCGACGGCGATGTCGATGTGGTTTACGCCGGCGACTTGTTGGGCAATCTCTGGCGTTTCAACATCGGCGATGCCGTTCCGGGGAACTGGACGTCCGCATCGAATCGCGTGATCCTGCATTCGGCCAAGGATGGCGGCGGGTTGGCGCAGCCCATTTTCGGCGCGCCGACCGTCGGGGTCGATCCGTCCACGTACAAGACCTGGGTGTTCTTCGGCACCGGGCGCTTGCTGAACGCGGAAGACATTTTCGCTTCGGACGGAACGCCGAACGTGAATGTCCAGAGCTGGTACGGCCTGCTTGACGAAGCCGCGAACATCGCTTCGCGCGGCAGTCTTCAGGAGCGGAAGGTGGTGGCGGCAGGCGCGATTGCCGGCAATGTCGTCCGTGGTTTCGAGTCCTACGCGGCCTTGCCCGCAGGCAAGAAAGGCTGGTTCATCGACTTCAAGGAGCCGGCTGTGGCACCCGCGACGGGGTTGCTCGCCAAGGGCGAACGCGTCATCGGCGACACCCAGATCATCGGTCGAAATCTGTTCGTTTCCAGTGTCATTCCTTCGTCTGATGGTTGCGGCAAGCCTGGTCGAGGTTACTTGAACGCGATCGACGCCTTCACCGGCAGCAGCGTGCAACAGAACTTTTTCGATGCAGACGACGATGGCCAGTTCAGCGACGACAATGTCGGCGGCGTTCCCGTGGGTTCGATCGATGTCAACGTCGCCATGCCGACCGGCGGACTCCTGATCGACGACAGGCTGCATCTGGGCGGATCGGGAGGCAACAACGCCAGCGCCAGGGTCAATCTGGACGGCTTGCGAGGCCGCATCTCCTGGCGCGAATTGAAGAAGGACTGAACCCATGCAAAGCCCGAACGGAGACGCGTACATGCCCGGTCATTGCACATCGATTCGACACGGCACGCGGGGTTTCACGCTCATCGAGCTGATGATCGTGGTGGCCATCGTGGCCATCCTGGTGGCGTTGGCTTATCCCAGCTACAGCGACTACATCATCAAGACGCGTCGCAAGGCCGGCGCGGGCTGCCTGATGGAAGCCGCCCAGTTCATGGAGCGTCAGTACACGACGACCCTGACCTATGTCGGTGCCAATCCCAATCTGGCCTGCGAGACCGATGTCGCAGACAGCTACTCGATCGTGACCGGAGCGCTCACCGCAACCGGTTACACGCTGACCGCAGTACCGCAGGGAGCGCAGGCGACCAGAGACACGAAATGCGGAACCCTGGGAATCAACCAGGCCGGCATTCGAACCAAGACCGGAAGCGCGAGCGCAGTCAAGGATTGCTGGGGCTGAGCCCCCGCCGTTCCCGCCAAAACAAAACCCCGCGTCGCAAAACGCGGGGTTTTTGTATCTGCCTCAACAGAGCGTGCGCGCCGAGAACCGCGGATGCTCCGGAGAAGGACCCGCCGGCCTCAGTCCGCCTTGCGGACGTGCAACTTCGTTCGCGCCGTTGATGAACATGCGAACTCCGAGCAATGGGCAAACAAGTGGCAAATGGCACGAACCCGGAACAACAAAAAGCCCCGCGATTTCTCGCAGGGCTTTGATTTGTCTGGCTCCCCGAGCTGGATTCGAACCAGCGACACACGGATTAACAGTCCGTTGCTCTACCGACTGAGCTATCGGGGAATTGGGAGGGCGCGCATGATCGTGAGTTCGGGCGGCGATGTCAAGCCGGAGCAGAGCGCTCGTTCGTGGCGGCTTCGGCGTGCCAATCGCTGCATGTCCATTCGGCTGGGCCGATGATTTCCTGGTCGACGAAATCGGGATGCAGCAGTTGCACTTCCCAGACCACGTCGATGCCGTGCGTGTTGCCGATCAGCAGCGGCGGCAGCAATTCGGTGAAGATCGGTTCGAAGTCGACATCGCCATCAAGATGATCCGACAACGCGTTGCCGGCCGGGACATGCGGCAGGAATTGCTCGAACAGGACCACGGATTGCACCGGCGTCTGGAAGTTCCGGGTCTTGGTTTCCTTGCCGGATTTCTCGGTGTACTGGCCGTTCTCGCGGTTCGCGGCGACCACGCGCAGCGTGCTGCGTTCCAGCGGCACGCGCGATTCGCCGAGAATCAGGTCGCGCGCGGCCCTGCGTTCGCCGCGGCGTGGCGTGGCCACGTCCGGCGCCAGCGCGATGCGCATGTAGCGGCGCAGGCGTGCGCGAATTGCCATCCACAGACCGAAACCGAGCACACCGCTGCCGGTCAGCGACTTCATCGCGGGCGACTCGCTGCCGTCGCTGCCCCGATGGTCGTACCAGAGGACCAGCGATTCGGGCACGAATTCGTCGTGCAGGCCGACAACCGCATTGCCGCCTCCGATCAGGCCCGCGACCGCGAGCAGCAACTTGACCACCCAGCGGTCCGCGGGCGACAGCGCGCGCAGGTTGGCGGCAAGCGAATACCGATCCGGCGGCTCGATCCAGTTCGCCGTCTTTGCGGCGTCTTTGGCGAGCGTTCGCATCGGCACGTCGAGCGGCGTTTCCAGCGTGGTGTCGAAGATCACGCCGTCGTCGACACGCAAGCGCGCAACGATCGTCATGTCGATTTGCTCGCCGCGATACGCGTAAAAGGTCTCGGGCAGTTCGGATACCGGCACGCGCACCACCGGTCCGCCGAGCTTGAGCGGCGCTTCGAACAAGGGATTGGTCAGGTCGACGCCGCTGCTGCGTGTCACGTCGACCTTCAGGCGCAGCGACAGATGGGCCTCATGGCCGATGAGCTTGGCGTCGAAGCCGGACAATTCGCAGGCCGGCATCGTTCCGGTCAGGCCGTGGTCGATGCGGGCGCGGAACACGCTCATGCGGCTGGCTTCCGTCGATAGTCGACGAAGCGGAACGCGTGTGCGTGGCGCGCATCCGCGGGATGTGCGCGATCCAGTCGTGCGTCCCACTGCGATCCGTCGAAGTCGGGGAACCACGCGTCCGCCTGCGGCAGTTCGACCTCGACGTGGGTCAGGTGCAGCATGTCGGCGAACGGCAAGGCCAGCGCATACACCTCGCCGCCGCCGATGACGAACAGACGACCGCCCGCCTGCGCCATCGCCTCATCGAGCGACGCAACCGCGATCATGCCGGCGCAGGGCGCGTCCCCACGGCGCGTCAGCACGAGGTTGCGGCGACCGGGAAGCGCACGTCCGATCGACTCGGCGGTCTTGCGCCCCATCAGGATGGCGTGGCCAAGCGTCAGTGCCTTGAAGCGCTGGAGGTCGTCCGGCAGCGACCATGGCAACTGGTTGCGCCAGCCGATGGCGCGGCGGCGGTCGAGTGCGGCAATCAGGGAGACGGCGGTCATCCGGCAAGCTTACGCGAGTCGTGCGTCGAGCAGTCGCAGCGACCGGTCCAGCACGCGCCGAACCGCCGTCGGCAACGCGAGACCGACGAACTCGGATTGGACATGCCATTCCTGCTTCGCGTCGCCGACGGCATCGATGTGTTCGACCGCGACCACCAGCGGCGCGATGTCGAGCTTGAAATGCGTGAACACGTGCCGATAGGTCGGGGCGATGATCGACGCGATCGTGGAGATGCCGCGTCGGGCCAGATCCGCGCGGGCGGTTTCGATGTCGGCATATTCGGGCACCCCGAGCAACCCGCCCCAGATGCCGGTCGGCGGCCGCCGTTCGAACAACACGCGGTCGTCGGCATCGATCAGCACCAGCATCGCGATCGATCGTTCCGGCGTGATCTTGCGCGGCTTCGGCGTCGGCAGCAGCGCGACGCGATCCCGAGTCAGCGCGACACAGTCGTCGCGCACCGGACAGTCGCTGCAGCGCGGGCGTTTCGGCGTGCAGCGGGTGGCGCCGAGATCCATCATGGCCTGCGTGTAGTCGGCCAGGCGATCCAGCGGCAGACGATCTTCCGCGATCGCCCACAGCTGTCGTTCGATCGTGGATTGGCCGGGGTGGCCTTCGATGCCCGCGTGGCGCGCAAGCACGCGTCTGACATTGCCGTCGAGGATGGCGGCGCGTTGCCCGAAGGCTTGCGCGAGGATGGCCGCGGCGGTGCTGCGGCCGATGCCGGGCAGGGCCATCAATGCGTCCAGGGTGCCGGGCAATGCGCCGTCATGGCGTTCGACGCACTGTTGCGCCGCGCGATGCAGGTTGCGGCCGCGGCTGTAGTAGCCAAGTCCCGACCATGACGCGAGCACGTCGTCGACCGCGGCTGCCGCCAGCGTCGCGACATCGGGAAAACGCGCCACGAAGCGTTCGAAGTAGGGAATGACGGTCGCGACCTGAGTCTGCTGCAGCATCACTTCGCTGAGCCAGACGCGATACGCCGAGCGCGGGTGTTGCCAGGGCAGGTCGTGGCGGCCGTGCGCATCGAACCAGTGCAGCAGCCGCGCGGCGAAATCCGTTGCGCTCATCCGTTCGCGGCGGGCAACAGGCCGTCGACGAATTCCTCGGCATCGAACACGCGCAGGTCGAGCAACCCTTCGCCGACACCGATGAAGCGGATCGGCACGCCGATTTCGCGTGCCAGCGCGAACACCACGCCGCCCTTGGCGGTGCCGTCGAGCTTGGTGACGACGAGTCCGCTCAGCCCCACGGCCTGATGGAACTGTTTCGCCTGGTTCAGCGCGTTCTGGCCGGTGTTGCCGTCGATGACGAGCAGGGTTTCGTGCGGCGCGGTCGGGTCGATCTTGCCCATGACGCGTTTGACCTTGGCGAGTTCGTCCATCAGTCCGGCCTGCGTGTGCAGTCGCCCGGCGGTGTCGGCGATCAGCACGTCGGCGCCGCGCGACTTCGCGGCCGCGAGCGCATCGAAGATCACCGATGCGGAATCGGCGCCATCGCCTTGCGCGATCACCGGCACGTGGTTGCGTTCGCCCCAGGTCCTGAGTTGTTCGACCGCGGCGGCACGGAAGGTGTCGCCGGCCGCGAGCATCACCTCCAGACCTTCGCGCTTCATCCATTTCGCGAGCTTGCCGATGGTCGTGGTCTTGCCGGCGCCATTCACGCCGACGACCAGCACCACGAACGGTCGTGGCGCGTCGGGCAGTTCCAGCGGCCGCTCGATCGGCCGCAGCATTGCCACAAGTTGCCGTCGCAAGTGTGCGAACAGCGAAGCCACGTCGGCGAATTCGCGCGCCTGCATGCGCCTGCGCAGGTCGTCGATCACGTCGGTGGTGGCCTTGACGCCGACATCTGCGGTCAGCAGCGAGGTTTCGAGCTGGTCGAGCAGGTCGTCGTCGAGCCGCGGGTGGGACGAGAACAAGGCACTGACCTGGCGCCCGAGCAGGCTGCCGCGCAGGCGGTCGCGCCAGGTCGGGGCCGTCGCGGCCGGGGCCGCCTCGACGTTGGCGGTTGCGGATACGGGTGGGTCGATCGCCGCCGGCAGATTTTCCGGCTTGCGCTTGAAGAATCGGAACATCGGGACTCCTTGAATGACAAAAATGCTAGCAGGGAGTCGAACGGCTTGATTCGGGCACGTCGACCGGGTCCAATCAAGCCTCGTTCAGGGGAGGTCGACATGCGCAAGTCAATGTTGTTGTTCGGGGTCGCCGTCGCGATGGCGATCGGTCCGGTCGTGGTTCGCGCCGGCGCCTACGATTCGGTGGTCAAGATCGTCAACCAGTCGTTGTGGGACATCCATCATCTCTACCTGTCGTCAACCTCCGAGAACGAGTGGGGGCCGGACCAGCTCGGGGACGACGTCATCGCCAGCGGCGAGAACTTCCAGCTGCATGGCATTCCCTGCGACGACTACGACGTCAAGATCGTCGACGAGGACGGCGACTCCTGCGTCGTCGGCGGCGTCACGCTGTGTGCCGACAACGACGCCTGGACCATCACCGACGAGGACCTGCTCGCCTGCCAGGTCGTCACCGAGGAATGAACGGCGGCAGCGGCCGCCTCCGCATCGTTGCGGGGCGACTGCGCGGATCGCGCATCGACGTGCCGGATCGGCCCGGTTTGCGGCCGACCCCGGATCGGGTGCGCGAGACGCTGTTCAATTGGCTGATGCCGTATGTCGATGGCGCGCGCGTCCTTGATCTGTTCGCGGGCACGGGTGCGCTCGGGATCGAAGCATTGTCGCGTGGCGCTGCGACCGTCGATTTCGTCGAACGGGACCGCGGCCTGGCCGAGGCGCTGCGCGCGACCCTGGTACGGCTCAAGCAGACCGATGTCGCGCAGGTGCATGCGACGGCTGCCGAGACGTTTCTGGCGCAGGCCCGTCCGCCCTACGCCATCGTGTTTCTGGACCCGCCTTTTGCCGAGAATCTCTGGACGGCCACGGCGCAGCGGCTAGAGGCGGGCGGCTTTCTCGTCGACGGCGCGATGGTCCATGTCGAATCGCCCGCACGCACGCGGCCGGACCTGCCCGACGCCTGGCGTTTGCATCGCGAATTCACCGCGGGAGAGGTGCGCGCGGCGCTCTATCGGCGTGTCGCGCCGGTCGGGTAAGCTCCGCGCGCTGTCACTGCCGAGCGCCGCCTTGTCCACGTATTCGCCCCGCACCGCGGTCTACCCGGGCACCTTCGACCCGATGACGAACGGTCATACCGATCTCGTGCATCGTGCCGCGCCCTTGTTCGAGACCCTGTATGTCGCGATCGCCGAGAGTCCCGGCAAGGGGCCGACCTTTCCGCTCGCCGAACGCATCGCCCTTGCGCACGAAGCGATCGGCCCGGTCGCGAACGTGAAGATTGTCGGATTCGACTGTTTGCTCGCCGAGTTCGTGGGCGAAATCGGTGCCGGAGTGATCCTGCGCGGCCTGCGCGCGGTATCGGATTTCGAATACGAGTTCCAGCTGGCGAGCATGAACCGCCACCTGATCCCGCGTGTCGAAACCCTCTTCCTCACGCCGGCCGAACAGTACAGCTTCATATCGTCGTCGCTGGTGCGCGAGATCGCGCGGCTCGGCGGCGATATTTCGGGTTTCGTCCATCCAGCGGTCCAGCAGGCCTTGAAGTCGCGCTGGCGCACCGCATCGTAGTCCTGTCTTCTTATCGGGGAATGTCATGAAGAACCTGTTCCGTGTCGCCATCCTGCTGACCCTGCCGCTGTTCGCGATCAGCGCCTGCAAGAAGGAAGAAGCCGCCCAACCTGCCGCTGCGGCAGCCGTCGCACCGGTCACGATGCCCACCGATCCGAACGACACGGCGGCCTGGAAGAACTACCTGGTCAGCGTGGCCAAGCAGAACATGGAGGGCGTCCGCCAGCGTCCGTACATGTATTACATCCCCGCGGGCGACACGCCGGAGATCCAGGATCAGGTCGATCGGCAGATTTCCGACGTGACCGACGTGGTCGGCCGCGGCATCCTGCCGGGCAACATGATCGCCTTCGGGTCGCCGGATTCGACGCGCCTGGCCGACGGCATCGTCGAGGCCTTCAAGGTGGCGCGCCCGAATTCGCTCAAGGACGTGCGCGTGTTGTTCATCGGCGCGGCCGCAGACGAACAGCGCGTCCGCGAAGCCGTCGCACCGAGTTCCGCGGACTTCGTGTTCGTCGAAGCCAAGTAAGGGCATTGCCCCTCCCGACCTCCCCCAGGCGTCGCCAAGGGGAGAGGTCAGGGGAGGGCTGGGGCGGGGTGCTTCGGCCATGAGACAATCGCCGAATGTCCCTGCTGATCAACGATCTGTGCGTCAACTGCGATGTCTGCGAACCGGTCTGCCCGAACAAGGCGATCAGCGCCGGCAAGCACATCTACGAGATCGACCCGACCCTGTGCACCGAATGCGTCGGGCATCACGACGAGCCGCAATGCGTGGTCGTCTGCCCGGTTGAATGCATCGATCCCGACCCGCAGGTTCCGGAAACACGCGAGCAACTGCTCGCCAAATACGCGCTGCTGATGCGCCGGCAGGAGATCAAGGCATGAAGTTTCTTCGTTGCGCCGCGTTGGTGCTGGCGGCGGGCTGCACGTTTGCAGCGGAAGCACCCAAGCCGCCGGGCAAGGCGGCGATTGCGAGTGCCCACCATCTCGCCACCGACGCCGGTTTCGAAGTGCTGGCGCAGGGGGGCAATGCATTCGATGCCGCGATTGCCGTGACGGCGGCCCTGGCCGTGGTCGAGTCCTCGTCCAGCGGCATTGGCGGCGGCGGTTTCTGGCTGCTGCATCGCGCCGGCGACGGCAAGCAGGTGATGATCGATGGTCGCGAAGTCGCGCCCGCGGCCGTGGACGCGAAGGCCTATCTCGATGCCGGTGGCAAGCTTGATCGCGACAAGAGCGTCAATGGTGCATTGGCCGGCGGCATTCCAGGCGAACCCGCGGCGCTCGTGCATCTGGCGAAACATTATGGCCGGCTGCCGTTGAAGCAGTCGCTGGCGCCGGCGATTCGACTTGCGCGCGACGGTTTTCCGCTGGAAGACCGCCTGCGCGGCATGTTGGCGATGCGCCAGGACGTGATGTTGCGTTATCCCGCGTCGCGTGCGGTGTTCTTTCCGAAGGGCGAATTGCCGCCGCTCGGCACCGTCATCAGGCAGCCCGATCTCGCGAAGACGCTGCAGTCGATCGCGAACGACGGCTTCGACGGTTTCTACAAGGGCAAGCTGGCGAAGCGGCTGGTCGACGGCGTGCGCGCGCAGGGCGGCAACTGGACCTTGGCCGACCTCGCCAGCTACCGGATCGTCGAACGCGAACCGTTGCGCTTCGACTACCGCGGCGTGCGCATCGTCACCGCGGCGCCGCCGTCGTCCGGCGGCGTGTTGCTCGCGACCATCCTCAACATCGTCGAAGGTTACGACTACGCCAGGCTCGGTCGCGTCGATCGCATTCATGTGCTGACCGAAGCGATGCGGCGCGCCTATCGCGACCGCAGTTTCATCCTCGGCGATCCGGACTTCGTGCAGATGCCGATCCGCCTGCTGACCAGCAAGGACTATGCGGCCGGACTGCGCGGTTCGATTCGCATGGACAAGGCCACGCCCTCATCGTCGCTGCCGGAAGGCCGCGTCATCGACGGCGGTACCGACACCACGCATTTCTCGATCGTCGATGCCGACGGCAACATGGCGGCCGTGACCGCGAGCGTGAACCTGCCGATGGGTTCGGGCTTCATCGTTCCGGATACCGGCGTGCTGCTGAACAACGAGATGGACGATTTCGCGCTGGCCGCGAACCAGGCCAATGCCTATGGCCTGATCGGCACCGACGCCAATGCGCCGAAGCCCGGCAAGCGCATGCTGTCGACGATGTCGCCGACCTTCGCGTTCGGCCCGGATCGGGTTGCCGTGATCGGCACGCCGGGCGGCTCGCGCATCGCCACCATGGTGCTGATCGGCCTGCTCGAGTTCGTCGAGGGCAAATCCGCGGCAGAGATCGTCGCGACGCCGCGTTTCCATCATCAATACCTGCCGGACGCGATCTCGGCCGAGGCCGGCGCCATCGCGAAAGACGATGCGGCCGCGCTTCGCGAACGCGGCCACACGCTGAGCGACGGCGAACGCCCATGGGGCAACATGAATCTGGTGATCTGGGATCTCGCGTCGAACACGTTGAGCGGCGGCAGCGACCCGCGCGGCGTGGTCGGCAAGGCAGACGTACGGTGAGGGCACGGCGATGACGATCAAGCTCTGGTCCATGCTCGGCAACAGCCAGAAACTCGACGGCGGCGCCATGTTCGGCAACGCGCCGAAGGCGGTGTGGGCGAAGTGGATCGTCCCCGACGAACAGAACCGCATTCCGCTCGCCTGTCGTGCGCTGTATGCCGAAGGCGTGAACGGCAAGCGCGTGTTGTTCGAAACCGGCATCGGCGCGTTCTTCGAACCGAAGCTGCGCGAGCGCTTCGGCGTGGTCGAAGATCGCCACGTGCTGCTCGATTCCCTGGCCGCGATCGGCGTGCGCCACGACGACATCGACGCCGTGGTGATCTCGCACCTGCATTTCGACCATGCCGGCGGCCTGCTCGCGCCCTGGGCGGAAGGGCAGGCTCCGAGCCTGTTGTTCCCGAAAGCGCGCTACATCGTCGGCGCCGAAGCCTGGGCGCGCGCGAAGTCGCCGCATCCGCGCGACCGCGCTTCGTTCATTCCGGAACTCTGCGATCTGCTCGAGGCCTCCGGTCGACTGGAGATCGTGCACGGCGACCGTGCCGAAACGCTCGGCGACGACGTGCGTTTCAGTTTCTCGAACGGGCACACGCCGGGCCTGATGCTGGCCGAAATCGGCGGCGACGGCGGCGTAGCGTTCTGCGCCGACCTGATTCCCGGCCGACCCTGGGTGCACCTGCCGATCACCATGGGTTACGACCGTTACCCGGAAATGCTGATCGACGAGAAGCGCGACTTCCTCGCCGACAAACTGTCACGCGGCGTACGCCTGTATTTCACGCACGACCCGGATTGTGCGATGGCCGATCTGGCGCGCGACGCGAACGGTCGCTACGGCACGGCCGCGCCGCAGGCCGAGCTGCGCGAATACGTTCTTGCCGCACCTTGAATCCCGATCACGACGAAAGGAGT
>JBGASK010000168.1:0-4293 GCA_044229785.1 Ahniellaceae bacterium | reverse complement strand
GAAGCGCATGACTTCATCGCCGCATTGCCGAACGGCTACGACAGCGCGGTCGGCGAACGTGGCGCGAATCTGTCCGGCGGCCAACGCCAACGCATCGCACTCGCCCGCGCGCTCTACCGCGACCCGGCCATCCTGATCCTCGACGAAGCCACGTCGGCCGTCGACAACGAAACCGAAGCCGCCATCCAGCGCTCGCTCGCCCACGTCTCGAAAGGCCGCACCACGATCGTGGTGGCGCACCGCCTCTCGACCGTTCGCCACGCCGCCCGCATCCACGTCATCGACCAAGGCCGCCTGCTCGAATCCGGCACCCACGACGAACTCCTCGCGATCGATGGCACCTACGCCGCGTTGTGGCGGTTGCAGACGGGGGAATAGGCGATACTTGTATTCGTACTATCGGGAAATGCGATCCGATTGCGATGAGGATGGACAATGGATTCAGTAAAGAATGCGATTCGTCCGAAAACGTTGGCTCGCGTGATCGACCTCGTTGCAGAAGCAGGGGTCGATGTGACTCACTGGTCCAAGTACAGCGGACAACATGCTTCGCAGAATCCGCGCCACTGCTACGAATGGGCGTTCGATGACGGCGTGATCATGATCATCGTGTTTTCTCTGTGGTGGTCAGCGATCGAACCCTCTTCTGAGGGAGGTTGCATGTACACGGTCAATGCAAGGAAGACGGCCAACGAGAGCACTGGGGCACGTCGTTCGAGGGCAATTCGCATGGATCAACTTTTGAGGTTTGCGAGCGTTAACAAGATGCCGGTTCAAGTGATCCTCAATGTTTCAAAGGATGTTGGCAGCACTGAGTCGGTCGGACTTCGTGGCCTTGACTCCGAACGTTGGATGGTCTCTTCGTACGATCAGGAAACGGGGGCGTGCGAATTGGCGCGTGGCGTCGTACCGCTGCATACAATTGATCAGTTTGCGATCGAACGCGAAGAAGTAGGTGCCGATGGACAGACTGTCCGGACATCTAATGTCTACAACAGAAGTCCAATAGTTCGCGAGTATGCACTTCGGCGAGCAGATGGTCATTGTGAATACTGCGGCAGTCGAGGTTTTGAACTTCCAAATGGAGGGATTTATCTAGAAACTCACCATGTCGAGAGTTTGAGTAGTGGTGGGTTGGACAGACTTCACAACGTTGTTGCTCTTTGCGCAGGACATCATCGAGAGGCTCACTTTGGTGTGCGCCGCGGTGAGATCAAGACTAGGCTTGTTGATTTTTTAGAACGATCCCGTCTGCCGGACTTGGTTGATATACAACAAAATTGAATTTGTTGTATAACGCGCCATGCCCAAGTTCTACCGCGAGCTTCCGGTGTCCGCGTCCACGGCGTATGCGCAGGTGCATGCGGCGGCGATGGGGTTGGAGTTGGCGCGGGATGTGTCGCATCTGCAGGGCAGTTTCGCGACCAAGAAGGTGCGTGGCACGACGCAGTGGTACTTCGCGTTTCGCGAGCCGGACCAGCGCATCCGCCAGATCTACGTGGGTCCGGATTCGCCCGAAGTGCGTGCGCTGGTCGAGCGCGCGCGGGCTGCGGCGCCGGTCGACAACCTGAAGCCGCTGGCGAAGAGTGCGGCCTCGCTCGGCAATGCCACGGTGCAGCGCAAGCATTTGTCGGTGATCCTGCGGCTCAACGAGTTCGGCTTCTTCCGTGCCGGCGGCGTGCTCATCGGCACGCACGCATTCCTTGCCTATGCCAACCAGCTTGGATTGCAGTGGGTCGGTTCCGACCAGACTGCGGATGTCGACTTCGCGCACGCCGGCCGCAATGTCTCGATCGCCTTGCCCACCGATGTCGATTCAACCCCGCATGCCGCGCTGACGACGATGGAAGACGGCTTCCTGCCGCTCGTGCAGTATCGTGGCCAGGCGGGCGCGAGTTATCGCAGGAAGGACGAGCCCGAGTTCCAGATCGACTTCCTGACACCGAAGACCGGGCGCAGCGACGACCCCATCCAGATCGAGCACCTTGATGTCGCCTTGCAGCCGCTGCGCTTCATGGAGTTTTCGCTTGAAGGCATCGAGCAGGCGACGCTGTTCGATCCGACCGGACGCTGTGTCGTCGTCAGCCTGCCTGCACCAGCGCGTTATGCCGTGCACAAGCTGCTCGTCATCGGTGAACGCAGCGGCGCCTATCGCGCCAAGATCGCCAAGGACGTGGCCCAGGCGGCGTCGCTGATCGAATACTTCGCGAGCACCGACCTCGATCCCTTGCTCGCCGCGTGGCAGGACGCACGCGAACGTGGGCCTGGATGGCGCAAGCGTGCCGATGAAGGGTTGCGCGCGCTGCGCACTGCGGCACCGGAACAGTCCAAGGCGTTGACGAGCCTGGTTTGACGGCCCTTGAGAGCACGCCGAGGGCTCAATTGGATTGGGCATTTTCCCGCGCCCGGAACATGCACCGCAAATGCGCGTCGCCCATGCGGCCTTCGCCGGTGACGGCGAAGCCGGCGCGTTCGTAGAAGCGGACATTCGACGGGTTCGCGGTTTCGAGGTAGACGCCTGCGGACAACGGATCGGCGGCGGAACGCGAGCAGAACGCGTGCAGCAACTGGGTGCCGATGCCTTGTCCGTGCATCGCAGGGTTGGTGCCGATGACGCCCAGGTAATGGTGCGGCTGCCTGGGTTTGAACTGTTCGGCGATGTCGTCGTAGCAGGCCATGCGATCGGTCATGCCGGGCGTGGCTTGTTCGAATTGGTCCCAACGGGTGGACAGTTCGACAGGCCACGCGGGGCGCGCCGTCGAATAGCCCATCGCCGCGCCGTGAATGCCGAATGTGCTGCGCGCCACGAGCACCGGCATCGCGAGCGCCAGCCGGGCCTCCATCAGCAGGGAGAAGAACTGCGTCAATCGGGCGCGATAGCCTGGGCCCGTTTCGAGCAGGAATCCGGTGATGGGGTCGTCCGCGAAGGCCGTGGCCAAGACGTCGACGGCGTCGTCGACATCAGCGGGCATTGCAGCAGCGATGTGCACTCGGTCGGGCATCGGTGCCTCCGCTGGAACGTCGAGATCAGTGCGCGGAGTCTGTGGCGGACCTGTCGATCACGTCAAATCTGCGCTCGGACGATGCGTGATTGCGGTTGAAGCCGCGAACGCGCGTTCCGAGTCTTCCGCCTGCCGGCGACGGCGACGGATCAGGCGGCCTTGCTTGTCGCGGAGCGATGATCGGGTTGCGTGACCCATGACAATCGCGCGGCCGGATTTGCGTATGGCTTGGCCACATCAGAGGAGAACGGCGATGTGGCGTGCAACGGGTACGATGCTGCTGGGCGGGTTGGTCCTTTCGGTGCCTTGGACGGCGAGCGCCGATCCGGTGCTGGCGGGGCGGATCCTGAATCCGATGACGAGCGCCGAGCCGGTGGCGGGCACGCGCGATCCGGCGGTGTCCGGGGACGGGCGCTTCATCTTCTTCGTGTCGACCTCGAACAACCTCGGGCCGATGGCGAATGGTGCGTTGAATCTCTATCGCGCCGATTTGTCCGCGGCGACACCGCCGGAGACCTCGCTGGTGCTGGCGCTCGCCGGGCTCGGCAATGGCAACAGCTTCGCGCCCTCGGCGTCGAACAGCGGCAGCGTGGTCGCGTTCGAGACGCTGGCGACCAATCTCGGCGGCAACCAGGGCAGCTTCAGCGATGTCTATGCGAGCTTCCAGATCGCCTTGCCGCAGGAAGAGATCGGCTTCGACACCGTGCTGGTCAGTCGCGGCCTTGGCAATGTCGTGCCGAACGGCGCCTCGCGATATGCGTCGACGTCCGGCGATGGGCGCTTCGTCGCGTTCTGGTCGGATGCCTCGAACCTCGTGGCCAATGACAGCAACAACGCGCCCGACATCTTCCTCGTCAATGTCGACGGCGGCATGCTTGATCCGACCGAACGCATCAGCGTCGATTCGAACGAACAGCAGATTGCCGGCTGGAGTCGGGCCTTGTCGAACCATGCCGTGTCCGGCGATGGCCGCTACGTCGCGTTCGCGGCCGATGCGACCCTCGATGGGGCCAACCCCGCGACGATCGAGGACGTGTACCTGCGCGACCGCATCGCCGGCACGACGACGCTGCTGAGCCGATTCAGCAATGGCACGCCGTTCAGCGCCGCTGCCGACCAGCCTTCGATCTCGCCGAACGCGCGCTACGTCGCGTTCCGTTCATTCCAGGCCGGCGCCGGCATCGGCAGCAGCCGCATCTTCCTGCGCGACCGCCAGGCGAACACGACGACCAGCATTCCCGCGCCGCCGACCACGGCCTCCTGCGCCGAGCCGCGCGTCAGCAACGACGCC
>JBGASK010000058.1:0-19080 GCA_044229785.1 Ahniellaceae bacterium | reverse complement strand
GCGCGCTGGACGACATCCCGGTTGCGAAGATCCTGCCGTTCGAACGTGGTCTGCACGCCTTCATGCACGCCAACCACGGCGCGCTGATGCAGGACCTCGTCAAGACCGGCGACTGGAACGACAAGATCGAAGGCGTGTTCTCGGCCGCGATCGAAGTGTTCAAGAAGACGGGCAGCTGGTAACGCTCATGTAGGAGCGACCCTCGGGTCGCGACCGATCGACATCGCGCCGCACGCGGCGCTCCTACAGAAGACACAGGATCGAACATGGCCGGTACCAAGGAAATCCGAACCAAGATCAAGTCGGTGCAGAACACCCGCAAGGTGACGCGCGCACTCGAAATGGTCTCGGCGAGCAAGATCCGCCGCGCGCAGGACAAGATGCGCGCGTCGCGCCCGTATGCGCGCCTGATGCGCCAGGTCATCGGCCACATCGCCAAGGCGAACGGCGACTACAAACATGCGTTCATGATGGAACGCAAGGACGTGAAGCGCGTCGGCTACGTCGTCATCTCGACCGACCGCGGCCTGTGCGGCGGTCTGAACTCGACGCTGTTCCGCAAGCTCATCGCCGAGATCCGCGCGCACCAGCAGAACGGCGTCGAGGTCGACATCGTCGCGATCGGCCAGAAGGCGGCGACGTTCTTCCGCCGCATCAAGGTCAACCTTGTCGGTTCGGTCACCCACCTCGACGAGAATCCGCAGGTGGCGCAGCTGATCGGCATCATCAAGGTGATGCTCGACGGGTTCACCGAAGGCAAGCTCGACCGCGTCTTCCTTTGCTACAACGACTTCGTCAACACGATGGTGCAGAAGGCGACGACCGACCAGCTGCTGCCGCTGCCGGCGTCGGACACGCTCGAAACCGCGCACGACTGGGACTACATCTACGAACCGAATGCGGTCGAGGTGCTGGACAGCGTGCTGACGCGCTACATCGAATCGCTGGTCTATCAGGGTGCGCTCGAGAACCTCGCCTCCGAACACGCGGCCCGCATGGTCGCGATGAAGGCGGCCTCGGACAACGCGACCAAGGCGATCGGCAGCCTGCAGCTCGTCTACAACAAGGCGCGCCAGGCCGCGATCACCCAGGAAATTTCCGAAATCGTTGGCGGCGCCGCCGCAGTCTAAATGCTGTCTGTAGGAGCGCCACTCGTGGCGCGACCGCAAAGAATTCAAATTTGAGGATAGGTCATGAGCCAGGGCAAACTCGTACAGATCATCGGCGCGGTCGTCGACGTCGAATTCCCGCGCGCTTCGGTGCCGCGAGTCTATGACGCGCTGAAGGTGCAGAACACCGACATCACGCTGGAAGTGCAGCAGCAGCTCGGCGACGGCATCGTGCGTACGATCGCGCTCGGCTCGACCGACGGCCTGCGCCGCGGCCTGATCGCCGACAACACCGGCGAAGCGATCAAGGTCCCGGTCGGCGCCAAGACGCTCGGCCGCATCATGGACGTGCTCGGCAACCCGATCGACGAAGCCGGCCCGATCGGCGAAAACGACCGCTGGGAAATCCATCGCAGCGCGCCGAGCTACGAAGACCAGGCGGCGTCCAACGACTTGCTGGAAACCGGCATCAAGGTCATCGACCTGGTGGCACCGTTCGCGAAGGGCGGCAAGGTCGGCCTGTTCGGCGGCGCCGGCGTCGGCAAGACCGTGAACATGATGGAACTCATCAACAACATCGCCAAGGCGCACTCGGGCCTGTCGGTGTTCGCCGGCGTGGGTGAACGCACCCGCGAAGGCAACGACTTCTATCACGAGATGAAAGACTCGAACGTGCTCGACAAGGTCGCGATGGTGTACGGCCAGATGAACGAGCCGCCGGGCAACCGCCTGCGCGTCGCGCTGACCGGCCTGACCATGGCCGAGTACTTCCGCGACGAGAAGGACGCGACCGGCAAGGGCAAGGACGTGCTGCTGTTCGTCGACAACATCTACCGCTACACGCTGGCCGGTACCGAAGTGTCGGCGCTGCTCGGCCGCATGCCGTCGGCCGTGGGCTACCAGCCGACGCTGGCCGAGGAAATGGGCGTGCTGCAGGAACGCATCACCTCGACCAAGACCGGTTCGATCACCTCGATCCAGGCCGTGTACGTGCCCGCCGACGACCTGACCGACCCGTCGCCGGCGACCACGTTCGCGCATCTCGACGCGACCGTCGTGCTGTCGCGCAACATCGCCTCGCTCGGCATCTACCCGGCGGTCGATCCGCTCGACTCGACCTCGCGCCAGCTCGACCCGCTGATCGTCGGCGCCGAGCATTACGACGTGGCGCGCAAGGTGCAGTCGACGCTGCAGCGCTACAAGGAACTCAAGGACATCATCGCCATCCTCGGCATGGACGAGCTGTCGGAAGAAGACAAGCAGACCGTGTCGCGCGCGCGCAAGGTCGAGCGCTTCTTCTCGCAGCCGTTCCACGTCGCCGAAGTGTTCACCGGCTCGCCGGGCAAATACGTGTCGCTGAAAGAAACCATCCGCGGCTTCAAGATGATCGTCGAAGGCGAGGCCGACGCCCTGCCGGAGCAGGCCTTCTACATGGTCGGCGGCATCGACGAAGCCTTCGAGAAGGCCCGCAAGATGGGCGCAGCGGTCTAAGAAGGAATCGAGATCATGTCCACGATCCGTTGCGACATCGTCAGCGCCGAGGAAGAAATCTTCCACGGCACCGTGTCGATGGTCGTCGCCACCGGCGAAATGGGCGAGCTCGGCATTGCGCCGCGCCACGCCCCGCTGATCACCCGCCTCAAGCCGGGCCAGGTCCGCGTCATCCTCGAAAACGGCGACGAGCAGTTCTTCTACGTCTCCGGCGGCATTCTCGAAGTGCAGCCGCAGGTCGTGACCGTGCTCGCCGACACCGCGATCCGCGCCAAGGACCTCGACGAAGCCGCCGCCGGCAAGGCCAAGGCCGAGGCCGAGAAGCTGCTCGCGAACCGCACCGACGCGATGGAAATCGCCGAAGCCCAGGCCCAGCTTGCCCAGGCCGTCGCACAGCTGCAGGCCCTCGAACGCCTGCGCAAGAACCTCAAGCACTGAGTTCAACACTGTCCCCACAGGACGCGCCGACGCCGACCCGCAAGGTCGGCGTTGTCGTTTGTGGGCTCGGTGAAATCGTGCGCGCTAGAATGCGTGCTCGATTCGAGTCGGGAGCAGGACATGACGGACGCCGAGAAGATCTACGACTTCTGCGACGAGATGTGGGAACGCCAGATCATTCCGCAGCTCACCGAGTACATCAAGATTCCGGCGAAGTCGCCGGCCTTCGACGTCGAGTGGGAACACCACGGCTACATGAAGGCGGCGATGGACCTGATCGAGACCTGGGTGCGCGCGCAGCCGGTCGCCGGCATGAAGGTCGAACGCATCCAGCTGCCGGGGCGCACGCCGCTGCTGTTCATCGAGATTCCCGGCAAGGGCGACGACGTGGTGCTGATGTACGGGCACATGGACAAGCAGCCGGAAATGGTCGGCTGGAATGTCGATCTCGGCGCCTGGAAGCCGCTGCGTGCCGGCGACAAGCTGTATGGCCGCGGCGGCGCCGACGACGGCTACGCCACCTTCGCGTCGCTGACCGCGGTCATGGCCTTGAACGAGCGCGGCATCGACCACTCGCGCATCGTCATCGTCATCGAGGGCTGCGAGGAATCGGGTTCCTACGATCTGCCGTTCTACATCAATCATCTCGCCGACCGCATCGGCAATCCGTCGCTGGTCGTCTGCCTCGACTCCGGCGCCGGCAACTACGACCAGTTGTGGCTGACCACGAGCCTGCGCGGCCTTGCCGGCGGCACGCTCAATGTGCGCGTGCTCGAGGAAGGCGTGCATTCGGGCGACGCCAGCGGCATCGTGCCGAGTTCGTTCCGGATCCTGCGCAACCTGCTCGACCGGATCGAGGATTCGAAGACCGGGCGCATCACCGCCGATGTGCTGAGCGTCGACATTCCCGCGGACCGCATCAGCGCCGCGAAGGAAGCGGCGAACGTGCTTGGCACTCAGGTCTACGACAAATTCCCGTGGCCGCAGGGCGTGATGCCGATGAACTCGGACCTGGCCGAACTCGTGCTCAACCGCACCTGGCGGCCGACCTTGTCGGTCACCGGCGTCGAAGGCATGCCCAGGCTCGAAGACGCCGGCAACGTGTTGCGTCCGTACACGGCGGTGAAACTGTCGGTGCGCATTCCGCCGACGCTGGACCCGGTGCTCGCGTCGAACAAGCTCAAGGAGATCCTGGAGAAGGATCCGCCCTACGGCGCCAAGATCGAATTCGACATCGAGAAGTCCTCTCAGGGCTGGGCGGCGCCGTCGCTGGTGCCATGGCTGGCCGATACCGTCGATACCGCGTCCAAGACCTGGTTCGGCACCAAGTCGGCGCAGATGGGCGAGGGCGGCACGATCCCGTTCATGGGCATGCTGCAGGACCGCTTCCCGGAAGCGCAGTTCGTTGTCACCGGCCTGCTCGGTCCGAAGTCGAACGCGCATGGTCCGAACGAATTCCTGCACATCCCGACCGGCAAGAAGCTGACCGCGGCCATGTCCAAGGTCATCGCCGACCACTACGTCAACCGCGGCTCGCCGACGGTCGCCTGATGCGCTCGCTCGCCTTGTTCGCAATGCTGGGCGTGGCGTCGCTGGCACAGGCCGAGCGCCGCATCGCCATCGATGTCGACCTGCGTGTCGATGCCAAGGCGGAAGCGGCGGTCGAGGTCGCCGATGCCTTTGCCGATGCGCTCGCGGCCGGCGATCTCGACACCGTGAAATCACTGCTGGCCGAAGACGTGATCGTGCTCGAATCCGGCGGCGTCGAAGCCTCGCGCGACGCATACTTCGCACACCACGCCGCGGCCGACGCCAAGTATTTGGCGGACGCGACGCAAACGATCACCCACCGCATCGCCAAGGCCGACGGCGCCACCGTCTGGATCGCCACCGAATCGACCCTCGCCAAGCCGAACCAGTCGCCGAGCAAGAACACCGAAACCCTCGTGCTCGCCAAACGCAAAGGCGACTGGAAGATCGTGCACATCCACTGGTCGAGCCGCGACTGAGCCGGTTCCGCCGCGGATTCCGCTCAGGTTGACCGCGTGGTAAGGACGATGCCAACCAAAGTGGCTTACTTCGATCCTTTACGGTGAAGCGTGAAGCGACCCAAATCGTTGCTATGCCCAAATCCAAAGGCGAAATAGTCGCCTTCGATCGTCGTTCCCAAGACCTTGCCTCTCAGGCGCAGATAGTCATCGCAAATGGAGTTGCGCCCGATGACGAGTTCATCTCCATCCATGGTGTAAGAGATTGGTTCATCGAGCGGGAAGAAACTTTGGTCGCTCGTCCTGAAGTCGACAACAAGAACTTTTCGCCAATCACCATCGATACATGAATCGGCTTCCGAGTTCTGGAATTTGATTTTGGCGGTCGTAACGGTCTCGCCTTTGGTGTTTTCAAGGCTGAGGACCCACGTGCCTTCAAGCTTCGAAGAGGCGTGATCGGCGACTTCGACGCCACGCGTCGCGCAACCTGCGACGGCGAGTCTAAGAAGTATCGTTGAGCCGAAAGCTCTCATGCCGACTCCAAGTGTTGAGGTTCATACGGTCGAACATTGCGGCCCGCCGGAACCGTGAGCGAAGAACGTGACCGGAAGGGTCGGCCAGCGTCTGCATTCAACAAGAAAACCGGCCCAGTTGCCCGCGCCGTTGTCATTCAAGGGATGTGGGTCGGCCTTATCAGACCACTTCGGCCATCGAGCAGTTCAGGGCGGAGCCGATGCCCATCAGGCCGATGCGCTTGCCTTTTTCGAGGTGTCGGACAATGCGACCCGACCGGCATTCGGGGCGACTTGGGGATCGGCTGCCGGTCGGGTCGCGACGTCGTTGCCGGGGTTACTGCGGCTTCGGGCAGGTCACGACATTGCCGTTTGCGTCGGTGCAGGTGCCGGTGTGGCTGACGCCGTTGCTCGAGTCGTACGTGGTCTGGCCGGTGTAGGTTTCGCCGCTGGCGGCTGACGCGTTGGTCTGGCGCAGGCCGGAGACGCTGCCGTCGGCGTTGCGGGTGGCAGTGCCGTTCGACGCGACCTCGCCTTGGGCGCCGGTGGCCGCGAACCCGCCCGTGCGTGTGCCGCTGCCGTCGGCATTGCGCTGGAATGCGCCGGCGCGCGCCGCTTGGCCGCCGTTGGCGGTTTGCACGGCCGCGCCGCTGCCGCCTGCGGCGTTGCCTTGGCCGTCCGTGACGACTGCGCCGCCGCGGGCGAAGCGACCGCCGTTCGGCCCGGATGCTGCGCTGGCACTGCCGGCCGTCACGCCGCCTTGTTCGTTGGCGCGGGCGCCTGCGACACGCGCGCGGCCCTGCGCGTCGGCATGGAGGCCATGGATGAGCAGCAGGCTGGCGACAGCAAGGACGAACTTGTTCATGGGGTTCTCCGGAAGGGAAGGGGCTTATTCGGCATCGGCGAGGAAATCGCCGACCAGGGCGTGGACGCGCGCCATGCGCTCGAGTCGCCGTTGCAGCGCGGCACGAACTTCGGACTGCTGCGCAGCGGTGAGCGTTTCGTAGAAGGCCAGGCGCTCCTCGCGCAGGCTGTTCGCCTCGAACGCGAGTGCGGCCAAGGTGCGCGTCGTGCTCTGCGACACGCTGCGCAGGTCGGCGTTCGGATCGGACAATTCCTGTTGCGCGCCACGGATCAGCGCGCCGATTTCGTCGTGCGCGGCGCTGCGGAACGCCGACTGGCGTGCCTGCAACTGCTGGAACGCCGCTTGCTGCGATGTGCTCAGGCCGTGGATCTGCGGGGCGGCAGCGGATACGCGCCAACCTGCAAGGCGTCCGCCGAAGCCCTGTGCATAGGCCGTGCCGACCAGCGCGACGGACAGGGCGGCGGCGATCAGTAGGGACGAGCGTTTCATGACGATGGGTCCTCGAAGACCGCCGGATTGGCGGCGAGGACAGCATCGTGGACGCGACTTCGACGAAGGTTGCGTGGGCCGGCCCGATCGTGACGGCGTGTTGCGCGCTGCGCCTGTGGCAACACGCGGTTACACGCGCCGCACAGCAAAACGGCGCGGGATCATCCGCGCCGTTTGCAGGTCAGGATCGAGGTGCTGGAATTACCAGACCACTTCCGCCATCGAGCAGTTCAGGCCGGAGCCGATGCCCATCAGGCCGATGCGCTTGCCCTTCTGCAGGCGGCCCATTTCCTTGAGGCGGCTGAGGGCGATCGGCACCGAGGCCGGGCCGACGTTGCCGTATTCCGGGAACACCGTCAGCACCTTCTTCGGGTCGATGCCGAGCAGTTCGCAGATGGCGCTGGTGTGCACCTTGCTGATCTGGTGGATGACGAATTCGTCGAGTTCGTCGCTGGCCCAGCCGAGCGCCGCGCGTGCGGCCTGGAAGGTCTTGGCGGCGAGTTTCAGGCCTTCGACCAGCAGGGTGCGCGTGTCGGTGACCATCTTGTCGAGGTTGCCGCGGCAAAGGTGCGAGAAATTAGTCGCGGCGCGGGTCACGCAGCCCAGGTAGCGGTGGCCGTCGGGCGCCAGTTCGGCACGCGCCAGCACCATCGCGGCGCCGCCCGAACCCAGCGTCAGCGACGCGAATTCGTTGCGGAACTGCTCGGCGGTCACGTCCGGCTGCAGCAGGCGCTCGATGGTCTTCTCGGTGATGACATTCGAATTTTCGCCGTCGACCACCAGGGCGTATTCGATGTCGCCGCGTTCGATCATGCGTGCCGCGATGTCCATGCCGTTCAGGAAGGCGAGGCAGGCATTGCCTACGTCGAAGTTCTGGCAGGTGTCGGCGAGGCCGAGATTGCCGTGGATGATCGAGGCCGTGCTCGGTTCGAGGTAATCGCGGCAGACCGAGGTGTTGACCAGGATGCCGATCTTTTCGTGCGGCACGCCGGATTCCGCGATCGCCTTCTGCGCGGCCAGCGTGGCGGCGTCGGAGGGCATGGTGTCGGCGCTGAACATGCGGCGCTCGTAAATGCCGGCGACGTTCTCGAGCAGATTGTCGCGGATGCCCAGCCGGTCGAGCGTCGGTTGCAGACGCTGCATGATCTCGGCCGAGGTCAGGCGGATCGGCGCCTCGACATGGGTGACGCTGGCGATGGCGACGTGCTTGTAGAGCATGAGCGGTTCCACGATCGGAAAAACGGACGCGCAGGCTAGCGGCTTTGCCGGGAGCCGGCAAACCGGGGCACCAAGTGTCACGTGGCGGTTTTGACCTGAGACGGCCGCTTGCGCCAAGCTCCGGCGGCCCTTTTACGCTTGGAGCCGCGATGGCAATCCGCAGTCTGAGTGGTCTCGACGCCGGATTCCTGTACATCGAAACGCCGGAGGCGCCGATGCACGTCGGTGCTCTGGCGTTGTTCGCCTATCCGGAGGCGCTCGAGGGTCCTCTGATCGACCACGTGCGCCGGCATCTGGCGGGGCGCCTGCATCTGTCCGGCGTGCTGAACCAGCGCCTGGCCCTGATGCCGTTCGATCTCGGCCATCCGATCTGGGTGAACGCCGAGGACATCGACCTCGAACAGCATGTGCGTCACGCCAGGCTGCCCAGGCCCGGTTCGTTGAAGGCGCTGGAGAAGCTGGTCGCGAAGCTGCACGCCGAGCCGCTGGATCGGGCGCGGCCGCTGTGGCAGTTCTGGATCATCGAAGGCCTGCGCGACGGCGGCTTCGCCCTGTTCACCAAGGTCCACCATGCTGCACTCGATGGCGCCGCCGGCGTCGCGCTCGCGCATGCCCTGCTCGATCTCGGCGCAGAACCCCGCGCGGTGCCGCCGCCGTCCGACAAGGAACCAAAGACGCCGCCCGGCATGCGCCGCAAGCTCGGCATGCTGTTCACGAACACGCTGGCGCAATACACCAAGCTCGCGAAGTCATTGCCGGACCTGGCCCAGGTCGCCGCCAGCGGCGCCGGCAAGCTGCGCGACGCGCTGAAGGCGCCGGCCGCGCTGGTCGACCGTTGGCTGGCGCCGCGCACGCGCTTCAATGTCGCCATAGACAGCACGCGTGCGGTCGGCACCTGGTCGCTGCCGCTGCCCGAGTTCAAGTCGGTCGCGGCCATGCTCGACGCGTCCGTCAACGACCTGCTGCTCGCACTCTGCTCCGGCGCCCTGCGGCGTTACCTGAAGGCGAATCGCGAACTGCCGAAGGCCTCGCTGATCGCCGCGATTCCGGTGTCGTTGCGCGAACGCGGCGACGGCACCGCCAACAATCAGGTGACGATGCTGCCCTGCAGTCTCGGCACCCAGCACGCCAGGATCGAGGACCGCCTCGCCGCGGTGCAGGGCGGCATGGCCGAACTGAAGCACGCGACGCAGACCTACAAGTCGCTGATCCCGACCGACTATCCCTCGCTGGGCGCGCCCTGGATCGTGTCCGGACTGGCGCAGTTGTACGCCAAGTCGAAACTCGCCGAGCGCGTGCCGCTGCCGGTGAATCTGATCATCTCGAACGTGCCGGGTTCGCCGGTCACGCTGTATCTGGCCGGCGCGCGCATGCTCGCCTATCACCCGATCTCGGCGATCACCCACGGCCTGGCGCTGAACATCACGGTGCAAAGTTACGAGAAGGCGCTGGACTTCGGTCTGGTGGCCTGCGCCGAGGCGGTGCCCGATCTGGATGTGCTGATCGACGCACTCGCCGCTGAATACGACGATTTGAAGGCCCTTGCCGCCGCGCGCCTGGCCCCCAAGCCGGCAAGCAAGCGCAAGCCCGCCGCCCGCACCCGGAGCAAGGCATGAGCAAGACCCAGATCGATTCCGATTCCGCGGCCCGTCCCGGCCTCGTCAAATTGGCGCTGGAGGCACGCGCGCCCTATGAATTCGCGGCCGGGCTGGCCAATCTGGCCTGGACGCGGCACCTGCCGCGCGGCAATCCGCATCCGGTGCTGGTGTTCCCGGGCCTGGCCGCATCCGACCGCAGCACGCTGGTGTTGCGCACGCTGCTGTGGCGGCTCGGCTATCACCCGTACGGCTGGGAACAGGGCTTCAACTTCGGGCCGCGCCACGGCGTCGTCGCGGGTTGCCGCGCCCGCGTCGAGGAACTGTTCGTCGAACACGAGCGCAAGCTCACGCTGATCGGCTGGAGTCTCGGCGGCATTTATGCGCGCGAGATCGCCAAGCTGGTGCCGGAATGCGTGCGCCAGGTCATCACCCTCGGTTCGCCGTTCAAGGGCGACCCGCGCGCGAACAACGCCTACGAGATCTTCCGTCTGCTGTCCGGCCACCGCGTCGACGCGAACATGGTCGCGCGCATCGGCGAGAAGCCGCCGGTGCCGACCACGTCGATCTACAGCAAGAGCGATGGCGTGGTGCCGTGGCAGGCCTCGCACGAAGCCGAACACGAGGAAGCCGAGAACATCGTCGTCAAGGCCAGCCATCTCGGCCTCGGCTTCAATCCGATGGCCTTGTACGCCATCGCCGACCGTCTCGCGCAGCGCGAGGACCAATGGCGGCCGTTCGAGCGCCGCGGTCTGAAGCGGCTGATCTACCCGGACGCGTTCGCGCTTTGACCATGCGTGCGGTCTGGCTGTCGCTGCTGTTCGTGGCCCTGCCCGTGGCGGCGACGCAGGAAGCGGTCGATGTGTTGCCGAGCGGCGCGCACGTCCGCGTCGCGGTTCCCGAGGGATGGCGGAGCGGCGACACCTTGCTGCTCTACCAGCACGGCTTCGACATGGACCCGGACGACGATCCCGACCTCGGCCCGCTGCGCGACCTGCAATTGGCGCAGGGCTATGCGATCGCGGCCAGCGGGTATTCGCAATCGGGCTGGGCCGTGTTCTCGGCGGTGCAGGACAACCGCGATCTCGTCGCCTACGTGAGCCAGCGTTTCGGTGCGCCCGGGCAGTTGGTCACGATGGGCGGTTCGATGGGCGGGCTGATCGCGTTGAAACTCGCCGAATCGCCCGACTTCGAGCGTACCGCCGGCGTGTATGCGTTGTGCCCGCCCGCCGCCGGTGCGCGCACCTGGGATGCGGCTTTCGACCTGCGCCTGGCCTATGACGCCGTGTGCCAAGGCGTTGGCGGCGGCGAATTGCTGGAAGGCGACGCGCCGCTGTCGTGGGCCATGAACCTGTCCGACATTCCGGAGAGCATGGGTGATCTCAGCGGCTCGCATTCGGTGCAGCAGACCTATGCGCGCATCCACCAGTGCACCGGCGTGGCTTTGCCGAACTGGCTGCGTACGCCGCCGCAGCGCGAACGCCTGCAGCGCCTGATGCGCTTCGGCGCCTTCACCAGCGAAGACTTCCTGCTCTACAACCTCGCCTATGCCACGTTCGCGCTCGGCGATCTGGTGCGCGCGCCGGAAAAACTCGCGGCGCGCAATCCGTTCAGCAGCCGCAGCGTCGACTATGGCGACGCCTTGATCGACGTGCGCGTACCGCGTCTCGACGCCGATGCCCTGGCCGGTTTCGATTTCGCGCGGGCATCGTCGCTGAATGGCCGTGTCGGCGTCGATGTGCGCATCGTCTCCCTGCATACCGATGGCGACGAACTGGTGCGGCTCGCGCACCAGCAGCAGGTTCGGCAGCGATACGGCGAGAAGGCGTTGTCGGTACCGGTCGACGAGGCCGCAGGCAGCCATTGCGGCTTCAGCGCTGCGGAACTGGTGGCCGGCTGGCAGCAGCTGCGCACCTGGATGGCGACACCGCGGTCCCCGGGCGATGCGGCCGGCCTGTCGACTGCCTGCATCGCCGCCGCGGCCCAAGGTTGGGAGGGACCTTGCCGGTTTGCGCCGACCCTGCCCGTCGGCGAACTCGCGACGACGATGCGCGAGCGCGATGCCACCGCCGCCGGTTATGCCGACGCCGCTGCGGCCCGCATCAGCGGCAGCTGGTTCGATCCCGCGCGTTCCGGCGAAGGCGTCCTGGTCGAACGCTTCAATGACCGTCAGGCCAGCGTGTTGTGGTTCACCTATGCGCCGGCCGGCGAGCCTGCCGGTCTGGTCTGGCTTGGCGGCGTCGGCGATGTCGATGCCAACGGCATCCACGTCGAAACCGTGCGGCGCATGCGCGGCGCGCGCTTCGGCGACGCGTTCGCGTCCGCCGATGTGGTTGCGGAACCCTGGGGCCGCATCGATCTGGCGTTTGACGGCACCGATGTGGCGAACAACGCTGCGCGCCTGCATCTGCGCTACCGCGGACCCGCCGGTTTCGGCGACGGGCAGCGGCGCATGCAGCGCGCGTTGTCGGTGGGCCCGGACGGCAGTTCGCGGCGCCCGGACCATCCCCGCGACTGGCAATACAGCGGCACCTGGTTCGACCCGCTGCGCAGCGGCGAGGGCTGGCTGGTGCAGCAGTCGGGCGCGCCGCTGGAACGATTGACCAGCGTGGTCTGGTTCACCTACGACCTCGACGGCCAGGCCCTGTGGCTGACCGGCACGGCCGTCGAACAGGACGGGCGCGCCGAGCTGACCCTTTACCGCACCGGCGGCACCCGATTCGGTGCGGACTTCGATGCCGGCGCCGTCACGACCTCGGTGTTCGGGCAGCTGCGGCTCGACTTCGCCGATTGCGGGCATGCCCGCCTGCAATTCGCGGCGAACGACGCGCGTTACGGTGCCTTCGATCGCGAACTGGTGCGCCCGACGCGCCCGGATGTGGTGTCTGCGGAGTGCGCGGCGCCGTGAAACGTGTAATGAAATGGGCTGGCATCGCGATGCTGCTGTTGCTGATCGTGATGGGGGTGAACGCCTGGCGCGTGTCGGCGCCGGTGGTCGTGGTCGAACCGTTCCGGCCCACGCTCGATACCGCGGCGATGTCGCAACGCCTCGCCGCTGCGCTCGCGATTCCGACGCTGAGCGCCACGACCGAATCGCCGTCGCTGGACCGGTTCTTCGAACTGCATGCGCTGCTGCAGGCGCAGTTCCCGCGCGTGCATGCCGAGCTTGAGCGCGACGTGGTCGCCGATGCGAGCCTGCTGTATCGCTGGAAGGGCCGTGACGACTGTCCCGGCGTGTTGCTCGCCGCGCATCAGGACGTGGTGCCGGTCGAACCGGGCACGGAAGCGCTGTGGGCGCATCCTCCGTTCGCCGGCATCGTCGCGGAGGGTGCCGTGTGGGGCCGCGGTGCGGTCGACGACAAGTCGTCGCTGATGGCGATTCTCGAAGCCGTCGAGCTGCTGTTGGCGCGCGAGGTCCAGCCCGATTGCGATGTCTGGCTCGCCTTCGGGCACGACGAGGAAGTGAGCGGGCTCGAGGGCGCGCTGTCGATGGCGAAACGGCTGCAGGAACGCGGTGTCGCGCTCGACTACGTGCTCGACGAAGGCGGCGCGATCACCCTCGGCGCGATTCCCGGCACGCACAAGCCGCTGGCGACGATCGGGGTGGCCGAGAAGGGCTACGTCAGCCTGCGCCTGACAGCGCGCGATCCCGGCGGTCATTCGTCGATGCCGCCGCGACGCACCGCGATCGGTCGTCTGGCGCGCGCCGTGGCCCTGCTCGAAGCGCATCGGCCGGCCGCGGATTTCTCGCCGGTCCAGCGCGAGCTGCTGCACCGCATCGCCGCGCATGTCGACCCGGCGCAACGCGTGGTGCTGGCGAACCTGTGGATCACCGCGCCGCTGGTCGAGCAGCTCCTGTCGGCGCAGCCGGCGAGCGACGCGACGCTGCGCACCACGACGGCGCCGACGCTGTTCCACGCCGGCATCAAGGACAACGTGCTGGCGCAGAAGGCCGAAGCGGTCGTGAACTTCCGCGTGCGTGTCGGCGACAGCATCGACGGGGTGATCGCGCATGTGCGCGACACCATCGACGATGCCGAGATCGCGATCGATGTCGATGAGGGTTTCCGCAGCGAGCCTTCGGCCATGTCGTCCTGGGACGACCCCGCCTTCCTGCGCATCGAAACCGCGTTGCGCAGCGTTTCTCCGGAAACCGATCTGGTGGTCGCGCCCTATGTCACGTCGGGCGGCACCGACGCGCGCCACTATTCGGCGCTGACGCCGCGCCTGTACCGCTTCCTGCCGGTGCTGATGACGCCGGAACTGCTGGCCAGCTTTCACGGCAACAACGAACGCATTCCGGTGGCGGAATACGAACGCATGGTGCGCTTCTACCTGCGTCTGCTGCAGCCCGAGGCTGCGCTCGCGGCTCAGCGGCAGTCGTAGGCGCCGAAACGCTGTTCGCCGTTCAGCGGTTCGTCGACGGCCTGGATGCTGTCGGCGCCGATGCGCGCGGCTTCGTTGCGCGCGAGCGATTCCAGTTCGTCGCGCACCTTCAACTCGTTGCGGCGATACAGCCCGACCTTGTGTTTCACCGATACGGTGACATCGCCCTTGTGCGTGCACGAGGTCAGCGTCTTGCCGTACAGCACCTGCACCTGCTTGCCGGCATCGTCCGGTTCGACCCAAGTACAGCCGGCGGCGAACAGCGGCAGTGAGACGAGCAGCGAAACGATGAGGCGCATGGTCAACTCCATGGTGGACGTCGCCGCGAGCATAGCCCGCGGCCTTTGTCGGGCGATGAACGCGAGCCGATCAGCGCACGCCGCACTCGCAATGCGCCTGCACGGCGATGGGCAGGCCGCCGTTGGCGCGGGCGTGCATCAGGCGTTGCAGGCGGTCGAGTTCGGTGCGCGCGGGTTCGCGCAGCAACGACAACGGCGACAGGAATCCGTGTTCGCGCAGCAGGGCGGTGGCGCCGGAACGCGAGGCTTCGATCAGCATGCTTTCGAACACGCCCGGGGTCTTCTCGACGTAGCGGGTGACGTGTTCGTCGCCGATCTTGGCGCGTTTCGCGGCATCCGCGACCGCGGCATCGAGACCGCCGAATTCGTCGACGAGGCCGTGTTGCTTCGCCTGCGCGCCGCTCCAGACGCGACCGCGCGCGATATGGTCGATGGCCGCCTTGTCCTGTCCGCGGGCCGTGGCGACCTTGCCGATGAAGTCGTCGTAGCCCGAGTTCAGCACGTCCTGGATCATGTTGCCGACACGCGGGTCGAGCGGCCGTGCCGGATCGAAGGCGCCGGCCAGCCAGGTGGTGCCGACGCCGTCGGTATTCAGGCCGATCTTGCCCATCGCTTCGGGCACGTTGAAGAACAGGCCGAAGATGCCGATCGAACCGGTGATCGTGCTCGGATCGGCATAGATCCGGTCCGCGTTCATCGAGATCCAGTAGCCGCCGGACGCGGCGAGGTCGCCCATCGACACCACGACGGGCTTGCCCGCAGCCTTGGTCAGTTCGACCTCGCGGCGGATCAGTTCGGACGGAAACACGCTGCCGCCCGGCGAATTCACGCGCAGCACCACGGCTTTCACGTTCTCGTCTTCGCGCGCCCGGCGGATCAGTGCGCTCGTGGTTTCGCCGCCGATGGTGCCGGGTTCGCCCTCGCCGTCGACGATCTCGCCTTCTGCCACGACCACCGCGACGGTGTTCGGATTCGGCATCGGCGGCATCGCGTTCAGTCGCTGCGAAAAGGCGTTCAGGCCGATCTGGCGGAAGCCGTGTTCGTCCTCGCCGACGGCGCCGGTCGCGGCGAGTCTGGTTTCGAGTTCATCACGCGTGACCAGTGCATCGACGAGCTTCTGCGACAACGCCAGCTTCGCGAGATCGCCCTGCACCGCGTGCAGCAGGTTCGGATAGTCGTCGATTTGCGCGGCCAGCGTGGCGGCATCGAGCTTGCGCGCTGCGGCGATGTCGGCGAGATGGCGCGACCACACGTCGTTCATCCAGTAAAGATCGGCCTCGTCCGCTTCCGGCGAGGAATCGGCGCGGATGTAGGGCTCGCCGGCCGACTTGTATTCGCCGACCCGGAACAGATGCGCTTCGATGCCGAACTTCTCGAACGCATCGGCGAAATAGGTGCGATAGCGGCCGAGACCTTCGAGCAGCACCGCACCTTGCGGATGCAGCCAGACCTCGTCGGCCTGCGCCGCCAGCAGGTAACCGCGCTGCTCGTAGCCGTCGGCATAGGCGTAGAGCTTCTTGCCGGACTTGCGAAACTCGCGCAGTGCCGCGGCGAGTTCGCGCGTGGTCGCCGGGCCGATGCTGCCGATGCCGTGGGTGACCAGCAGCACCTGGCTGATGTGCTTGTCCTTCGCGGCCGCTTCCAGCGCCTGCACGATGTCGCGCAGGCGCGTTTCCCGGACCGGGTCGCCGAGCGATTCGCCGAGTGCGCGGTCCAGCGGCTCCGCCGTGTACTGCTCGACGATGGCGCCTTGCGGATCGATGACCAGGGTCGTTTTCTGCTCCAGCGGACCGGCACCGCCGCTGAAGATCGCGATCGCGAAGATCAGCACGATCAGCAGGAAGATCGCGTTGACGACCAGCCGACGGGTGAAGTCGACGGCGGCGAACAGTCCCCCGAAGAACTGGCGGAGGGGTCCTTTCCTGGCGGCGTGCATGGGCAATTCCGGCGGATGGGCGCGATGCGTGGGATCAATGGGCGAGGGATTCAAGACGATTCTCCGGGTTCGCAGCCGACAAGCCTACGATGTCGCGGGGCAGATTGCGCAGCCGCAGATACAGACGGGCGAGCAGAAGCACGGCGGCGGCGGTCAGGCCGGCGATCAGGCCGGTCCACATGCCGGGCGCGCCGCGGTCGAGCCGGAACGCACCGTACCAGCCCACGGTCATGCCGATGCCCCAGTAGGCGACCGCGGTCAGGAAGGCGGGTACGCGCGCGTCCTTGAGGCCGCGCAGGGCCGATGCGGCAACCACCTGCAGGCCGTCCGAGAACTGGAAGATTGCGGCATAAATCATCAATTGTGCGGCCAGCCCGCCGACCACGACATCGGTCGTGTAGAGCGCGGCGATCCGCGGCGCGAACAGGCCAAGCGCCGTCGCCGACACGACTTGCGCCGCCGTCGCGAGCAACAGCCCGGACTGGGCCGCGGCGCGCGCACGGGCGGCATCGCCGGCACCGACGGCATGACCGACACGGACTGTCGTCGCCATGCCGACGCCGAGCGGGACCATGAAGGTGATCGAGGCCACATTGATCGCGATCTGGTGGCTGGCCACCGTGTTGGCGCCGAGCGAGCCGATCAGCAGCGCGGTGACGACGAACAGCGAGCCCTCCATCAGGATCATGATGGCGATCGGCAAGCCCAGGCCGAGCAGGTCGCGGATCGCCGTCCAGCGCGGTCGCGAGAAGCCGTGCAGCAGATGCAGGTCGGCGAAGCGCGGATGGCGCAGCACGAATGCCGCCATCGCGACCGCCTGCAGCCAGACCGTGCAGGCGAGTGCGATGCCGGCGCCGACCGCGCCGTGTTCGCGAAAACCGAAGCGGCCGAAGATCAGGCCGTAGCCGAGCGGCAACAGCACCAGCACGCCCATCGCACTGAAATACAGGGTCGCCCGCGTGTAGCCGAGGCCTTCGCAGAAAAAACGCAGGGCGAAGAAGGTCGCGAGCCCGGGTGTGCCCCACGAGGCCGCCTGCAGGAAAGCCTCGGTGTCGGCACGCAGGGTCGCATCCACGGCCATCGCATCGAGCAGCACGCCGGCCGATCGCAGCAGCAGGAACAGGGTCAGGCCGATCGCCCAGGCGATCCAGAGCGCCTGGCTGAGCAGGGGCGCGATCTCGTCGCGACGACCGGCGCCGTCGCGTTGCGCCACGTTCGGCGGAATCGCGAACAGCAGGCCGAGGCAGGCGATCAGCACCAGCGACCACACTGCCGAACCGACTGCGATCACCGCCAGCGTGTGCGGGCCGTGCTGGCCGCCGAGCACGGTGTCGGCGACGTTCATCAGCATCGCGAGCAGCTGGCCGACGACGAGCGGCGCCGCCAGTCGTCCGACTTCGCCCAGTTCCTCGCGCAGGGGGGTGACAGGCCGCATGGGCGTTGTGAGCATCGGGCAGGGCGCTCTATCTTACGGGCGAAGTCGTGGATACGCCCCTGCCGATGAGCACGCCCAACGAACCCGCCGTCGAAATCGTCCGTGCCGAGTCGCCCTGCCTGAACTGCGGCACGCCGATGCTGGGCGAGTTCTGCTACCGGTGCGGGCAGCCGAAGAAGGGCATGATCCGGCATCTGCCGGGGCTGATCGCGGATTTTTTCGACAGCGTCTTCAACCTCGACACGCGCACCGTGCGCACGCTCGGGCCCTTGCTGACCAAGCCCGGATTCCTCAGCACCGAATACTTCGCCGGGCGGCGCACGCGCTACGTCACGCCGCTGCGCCTGTATCTGTTCATGTCGGTGATCGCCTTCCTCGCGGTGGCGATGGTGTCGCAGCCGCGCAGCGAGGGCGGTGCTGTCGCCTTTTCGGTTGGCGATCCACTGGAAAGCCGCATCGCGCGCATCGACGCGAACGAGAAGAAACAGCTCGAACGCCTGGAGAAGAACAAGGACAACCTGCCCGCGGCGGTCTACGCGATGCAGCGCGAACAGACGATGCAGCGTGCCGAAGCCGAACGCGAGGAAGAGCGCGAAGAGGAACGCAACCCGACCGAGGTGACGCCGGAGAATCCGAATCCGTTCGAGGTGAGCATCGCCAGCAGCCAGCCCTGGCACCCGGTGAAGAATCCGATCTACGTGTCGTTCATGCCGGATGCGGTGAACGCGTGGCTCAACCAGAAGTTCGCGATGCTGCTGGTCAACGCCGTCGAGACCAAGAAGCATCCGGACAAGTTCATCGCTGCCTTGTTCGGCGTCGCGCCGCAGTCGCTGCTGATGGTCCTGCCGGTATTCGCGCTGTTGCTGAAGTTCTTCTATTTCTTCAAGCGCCGGCTGTACATGGAGCACCTGATCGTGGCGCTGCACAGCCACAGCTATCTGTGTCTGACCATTCTGTTGCTGGTGCTCGTCAACCGCATTTCGACCTGGACCGCGACTTGGCCGATGGTGCCCGGGCTGATGAGCTGGCTCGTGTTCGGACTCAGCGTCTGGATTCCGATCTACCTGCTGATCGCGCAGAAGCGCATTTACGCCCAGGGCTGGCCGAGGACGGTGCTCAAGGACTGCTTCATCGGCACCCTGTATCTCGTGCTGCTGTCCTTCGGCATCATGATCAACATGGTCTGGGCGCTGGCCTCGCTGTGATCCTGTACGAAGTCCGCCTCGATGTGGATGGCGCGGTCGCGGCGGAGTACCGCGACTGGCTGGGTGCGCACGTGCGCGAGATCCTGGCGCTGCCGGGATTCGTGTGTGCCGACG
>JBGASK010000057.1:0-19094 GCA_044229785.1 Ahniellaceae bacterium | reverse complement strand
CGCTTGCCGCCCAGCAGCAGCCGGCCACCGTCGGCCTGGCCTTTGGCGATGTAATCCAGCACACGCGCGGTCTGGCCTTCATCGACCAGCGCCCCCATCGGCGCGCCCGGTTCCAGCGGATGTCGCGGGTGCATGGCTTTGCCCGCTTCGACCACGGCGGCGACGAAGTCGTCCTTGATCGAGCGCTCGACCAGCAGCCGCGACGCCGCGGTGCAGACCTCGCCCTGGTTGTAGAAGATGGCGCCGGCGGCGGCTTTGGCGGCCTGTTCCAGGTCCAGGGCGTCGGCGAAGACGATGTTCGGGCTTTTGCCGCCGCACTCCATGTAGGCGCGTTTCATGTTCGAGCGCCCGGCGCACTGCAGCAGATGCTTGCCCACCGCTGTCGAACCGGTGAACACCAGCCCGTCGACATCCATATGCAAGGCCAGCGGTTCGCCCGCGCCCTTGCCGTAGCCCGGCACCACGTTCAGTACGCCGGCCGGGATACCCGCCTCCATCGCGATCTCCGCCAACCGTATCGCGGTCAACGGCGACTTCTCCGACGGCTTCAACACCACCGAGTTGCCCATCGCCAGCGCGGGCGCGATCTTCCAGGTCGCCATCAGCATCGGGAAATTCCACGGCACGATGGCGCCGATGACACCCAGCGGTTCACGCGTGACCAGACCGAGTTCGTCGCTGCCGGTGGCCGCGACTTCGCCGTAGACCTTGTCGATCGCTTCGCCGGTCCAACTCATGCAGCGCACGCTGGCGGCGACATCGACATTCAATGCGTCCATCACCGGCTTGCCCATGTCCAGCGCTTCGAGCAGGGCCAGCTCCTCGCGGTGGTCGTGGATCAGTTGCGCGAACTTGACCAGCACCTTCTTGCGATGCGTCGGCTTGGTGTCCGACCAGTGCCCGGATTCGAACGCGCGTCGTGCCACCTGCACCGCACGATCGACATCGGCGCCATCGCAACGCGCGACCTTTGCCAACACGGCGCCGTCGATCGGGCTGAGCGCATCAAACGTCGCGCCGCTCAAGGCATCGACGTGTTTGCCGTCGACGAAGGCCTGGTGCGGGAACCGCAACGCGGCCGCCTTGGCCTGCCAGTCGGATTGGGTGGGGATGTTCATGGCTGGATCCTGTGCAGTTAGAACGTCGGCGGCGTGCTGGCGCTGACGATGATGACGTCGCCGTTGCCGACATTGCGGAAACGGTGCGGCCTCTGGCATTCGAAGTAGTAGGACTCGCCGGGCCCGAGCACGCGCACCTGCTCGCCGACGGTGATCTCGACCTGACCCGACAGCACCACGCCGCCCTCCTCGCCTTCGTGGGTGATCATCGCGTCGCCGGTATCCGATCCCGGCGGCATCACTTCGCGCAGGATCGTCATCTGGCGATTGTCGCGACGCTGACCGACGAGGAAGTAGTGGATGCCGTTGGTGCCGAGGTCGGGCATCTCGTTCGGCTGATAGAACGGACTGTCGGCACCGCCGACATCGACATCGGCGGTGAAGAAGTCGGCCAGCGACATCGGGATGCCGTCGAGCACCTTCTTCAACGAACTGACCGACGGGCTGACCTTGTTCTGCTCGATCAGCGAGATCGTGCTGTTGGTGACGCCGACCCGTTTCGCGAGTTCGCGCTGGCTCAGGCCCTTGGCCTTGCGTACCGCCTGCAGTCGCAGCCCGATATCCACGAAACCCGCCTCCGTGATGCGAAATGTTGAACAGTGCGAGCCGCGAGCGTCCAACATTGGCGCGGCGTTGTAAAGTTTATTTGACACTGCTAGCGTGCCCGGCATTTCACGGAGCCTGGACATGAGCAGCGAACTCGACCAATTCCACAGCCATTACGCGAACGAAGCGACCTCGTCGCCCGAGCAGATGGGCGCGTTCTGGATGCCGTTCTCGGCGAATCGCCAGTTCAAGGCCAAGCCGCGCCTGCTGGCCTCGGCCAAGGGCATGTTCTACCGCTCGGTCGACGGCCGCGAGATCCTCGACGGCACCGGCGGCCTGTGGTGCTGCAATGCCGGCCATGGGCGCGACCGCATCGTCGCCGCCGTGCAGCAGCAGATCGCGACGATGGATTTCGCCCCGACCTTCCAGATGGGCCATCCGCTGCCGTTCAAGGTCGCCGAACGCCTTGCGGCGATATCGCCCGACGGTCTGAACCGCGTGTTCTTCACCAACTCGGGCTCGGAATCGGTCGATACCGCACTGAAGATCGCGCTGGCCTACCACCGCGTACGCGGCGAAGGCCAGCGCACTCGCATCATCGGCCGCGAGAAGGGGTATCACGGCGTCGGCTTCGGCGGCATCTCGGTCGGCGGTCTGCCCAACAACCGCAAGTTCTTCGGTCCGTTGCTGCCCGGCGTCGATCACATGCGCCACACGCTTGATATCGGCCGCAACGCCTTCGCCAAAGGCCTTCCGCCGAATGGCATCGAACTGGCCGAGGATCTGGAACGCATCGTCGCATTGCATGACGCGAGCACCATCGCGGCCGTGATCGTCGAACCCATCGCCGGCAGCGCCGGTGTGGTGATCCCGCCGGACGGTTACCTGAAGCGCCTGCGCGAGATCTGCGACAAACACGGCATCCTGCTGATCTTCGACGAGGTCATCACCGGCTTCGGTCGTGTCGGCAAGGCCTTCGCCGCGCAGCGCTTCGGCGTCACGCCGGATCTGATCACCTGCGCCAAGGGCCTGTCGAACGGTTCGGTGCCGATGGGCGCGGTGATCGCGTCCGACAAGATCCACGAGACCTTCATGACCGGGCCCGAGGGCGCGATCGAACTCTTCCACGGCTACACCTATTCGGGTCATCCGCTCGCCTGCGCCGCCGCACTGGCGACACTCGACATCTATGCCGAGGAAAACCTGTTCGAGAAAGCCATCGAACTCGAAGGCTGTTGGCAGGACGCGATCCATTCGCTCAAGGGCCTGCCGAACGTCATCGACATCCGCAACTTCGGCCTGATCGGCGCGATCGAACTGGCGCCGCGCGACGGCAAGGTCGGTGCCCGTGCCTACGATGTGTTCACCACCTGCTTCCACGACAAGGACCTGCTGATCCGCGTGACGGGCGACGTGATCGCGTTGAGCCCGCCGCTGATCCTCGACCGGTCCCACATCGACAGGATTTTCTCGACGCTCGCGGATACGATTCGCGCCACTGCGTAAGGCGCAGACGGACACTCGAATTCGTTCAACGCCCCGGGAGGGCATCATGCTGATCGGCGTACCCAAGGAAATCAAGAATCACGAATACCGCATCGGCCTGACGCCGGCCGGCGCGCGTGAGCTCACCCATCATGGCCACCAGGTCATCGTGCAGCGCGACGGCGGCAAGGCCATCGGCCTGACCAACGAGATGTACGAGAAGGCGGGCGCGACGATCGTCGACACGCCGGAAGAAATCTTCGCCCGCGCCGACATGATCATCAAGGTCAAGGAACCGCAGCCGGGCGAGTGCAAGATGCTGCGCCCGGGCCAGTTGCTCTACACCTACCTGCATCTGGCGCCGGATCCGGACCAGACCGCGGCCCTGGTGAAGTCGGGCTGCACGGCCATCGCGTACGAAACCGTCACCGACCGCAAGGGCGGCCTGCCCCTGCTGGCGCCGATGTCGGAAGTGGCGGGTCGCATGTCGATCCAGGCCGGCGCGCATGCGCTGGAGAAAGCGCAGGGCGGTTCCGGCGTGCTGCTCGGCGGGGTGCCCGGCGTGAAGCCGGCGGAAGTCCTGGTGATCGGCGGCGGCGTGGTCGGCATCAACGCCGCGCGCATGGCCATGGGCCTGAATGCGCGCGTGACCATCCTCGATCGTTCGCTGGATCGTCTGAAGTATCTGGATGAACTGTACGGCGACAAGATCACGACGCTGTACTCGACCATCGATGCGATCGAAGACCTGCTGCCGACGACCGATCTCGTGATCGGCGCGGTGCTGATCCCGGGCGCGGCGGCACCGAAGCTGGTGTCGAAGAAGCATCTGTCGCTGATGCGTCCGGGCTCGGTGCTGGTCGACGTCGCCATCGATCAGGGCGGCTGCTTCGAAACCTCGAAGGCGACCACGCACCAGCATCCGACCTATGAAGTGGATGGCATCATCCACTACTGCGTCGCGAACATGCCGGGCGGCGTGGCGCGCACCTCGACTTTCGCGCTGACCAACGCGACCCTGCCGTTCGCGGTGCAACTCGCGAACAAGGGCAGGCAGGCGATGCTCGACGATGCGCACTTGCTGAATGGGCTGAACGTGCACGCCGGCAAGATCACCTTCGAAGCGGTCGCGAAGGACCTCGGCTACGACTACGTGCCGGCGGCGGAAGCGTTGAAGTCGTAATCCAGGCATCGGCGCGGGAGACAAGGATGAGCGGCAACGACAAGTCCCACTTCCCCTCCCGCACCGACCTCGCGTTCACGCGCGAATCGCCCTACGGCACGCAATCGGAACCCACCTATTCCGGCGCGCTCAGCTTCCTGCGCCGGACCTACAGCAAAGACCTGCACGGCGTCGATGTCGCCGTCGTCGGCATCCCGTTCGATCTCGCCACGACCAATCGACCCGGCACGCGCTTCGGCCCGCGCGCGATGCGCATGGCTTCGGCTTCGCTCGCCTGGTGCAGACCGTATTCCTGGGACTTCGACCCGCTCGACCGCCTGCACGTGATCGACTACGGCGACCTGTTCTTCGATCACGGTCGTCCGCAAGAGATTCCCGAGGTCATCCGCACGCGCGTGGCCACGCTGGTCGATGCGAACGTGTTGCCGCTGTCGATCGGTGGCGACCACTTCATCAGCTTCCCGATCCTGCAGGCGCTGGCGGCGAAACATGGTCCGATCTCGCTGATCCATTTCGATGCGCACAGCGACACCTGGGAAGACGAGGACGGCCGCATCGACCACGGCACCATGTTCTTCCATGCCGCGAAACAGGGCGCGGTCGATCCGGCGCGCTCGATCCAGCTCGGCATGCGCACCTTCAATCCGGAAACGCATGGCTACGAGGTGCGCCACGCCAACTGGATGCATGCGAACGGCATCGACGCGACGATCGCCACGATCCGCGAACGCGTCGGCACGCATGCGTGTTACGTCAGCTTCGATGTCGATTTCCTCGACCCCGCTTACGCACCCGGCACCGGCACGCCGGTCGTCGGCGGCTTCAGCACTCAGGACGCCTTGCGCCTGATCCGCGGCCTCGCCGGATTGAACGTCATCGGCGCCGACGTCGTCGAAGTCAGCCCGCCCTACGACGTCGGCGACATCACCGCCCTCGCCGCCGCCAGCGTTGCCCACGAACTGCTCGCAGTCATCGCGTCGCGGTATCCTGATCGACCGCCGCCATGAGCTGGCTGATCCTGCTGCTCGCCGGCCTGCTCGAAATCGCGTGGGCGATCGGGCTGAAATACAGCGAAGGCTTCACGCGTTTCTGGCCGAGTGTCTGGACGCTGATCGCGATGGTGGCAAGCATGGTGCTGCTTGCGATCGCGATGAAGTCGCTGCCGGTCGGGACCGCCTATGCGGTCTGGGTCGGGATCGGCGCAGTCGGTACCGTGGTGCTCGGCATCGTGCTGTTCAACGAATCCGCCGACTTCTGGCGCATGGCCAGCGTGGGCTTGATCGTGGCGGGCATTGTCGGGTTGAAGCTGGCGTCAGTGGAATGATCGCGACGGCATGATCGCGACGCACGCGTCGCGAAGATGGTCGTACGTCGCGATCAACGCCGAAATCGCACGTAAGCACGCTTCAACAAATAGAGGATCTGCCCACCCAGCCCCCGTTCCTGTGCTTGCAACAGGCGCGCGTTCTCCGCATACAGCCGCTGCAACTGGCCGTCGCGTTGCGCGATCAAGGTGTGCAGAGTCGCGACATCGATGGCGTCGAGCACGCGGCCTTCGACGAAACGTTCCGGCAGCTGCGCATCGACGTAGTGCGTGCTGTGCTTGCCGGCGGTTTCCGCGGCCGGGCGATCCTTCGTGTAGAAATACAGCGCGACCGACTTGCGCGAACGCGCCGACTCTTCCGGCGGCAGCACGATGCGGTCGAAGCCGTGCCAGCTGTGTTCGGTGGTCTCGAAAATCACGCAGCGATTGAAGACCGGTGCGATGCGTCGGGCCGGCGCACGGTCGACATACGGGTCGCGGAACAGTTCGAGGCTGCCGCCCCATGCTTGCTGCCAGCCGTCGTTGAGATAGACGATCAGGTTGAGCCGACGATGCCAGCGTTCGCTCGGGTGGTAATTGAAATCGATGTGCGCCTGCAGGCTCTGGCCGTCGCGGTTTTCATGGGTGCCGCCGCCGAGATGGAACGGGTCGTACAACAGGTCCGGAATGCCGGTGATCGCGCTGATGAACTCCAGGAATGCGGCGCCCTGGATCACTTCGTCGAGGCGGCGGTAGGACGGGCCGATCGTGGCCATCCGCTCCAGCGTCGATTTGCCGCCGGGCCGGCCATCGTCGCCGACACTGTTGCCGTCCTCGAAGCGCGGGAATTCGGCCAGCAATGCCTGGACGAATCCGGCGTCGAGGAAGTCGTCGATGACGACGTGGCGGAACGGTTGTGCGGCGTCGAAAGCCGCACGCCAGCGTGACACCTCGCCCAGCACCGTCGTGGCGACAACCGGCCCCGACACCGCGTTCACCAGTCGGTCCGCCCGGGAATCAGGCCATGCAACTCGGCGTCGGTGAGATTGCGCCACTGCCCGATCTTCAAGGCGCCGAGCTTGACGTTGTCGATGCGCACGCGGCGCAACTGCTTGACGCGATAACCGAAGGCGGCGGCCATCAGGCGGATCTGGCGATTGAGCCCTTGGGTGAGCACGATGCGGAAGCCGAAGCGGGCGATGCGCGCGGTCTTGCAGGGCTTGGTCATCTGGTCGTGGATGCGCACGCCCTTGGCCATGCCGCGCAGGAATTCGGGCGTGACTTCGTCGTTGACGCCCACCAGGTATTCCTTCTCGTGGCCGTTCTCGTGACGCAGGATCTCGTTGACGATGTCGCCGTTGCTGGTGAGCAGAATCAGGCCCTCGGAATCCTTGTCCAGACGCCCGATCGGGAAGATGCGCTTATCGTGCCCGACGAAATCGACGATGTTGTCGCGCACCGACGTATCGGTCGTGCAGGTGATGCCGACCGGCTTGTTCAAGGCGATATAGACGTGTTTGCGACCAGCCTTCTTCACGCGTGCACGCAGGCCTTGGCCATCGACGCGCACATCGTCGCCTTCGGCATACATGGTGCCGACCGCGGCCGGCACGCCATTCACGGTGACGCGGCGTTCCGACAACAGCTTGTCGGCCTCGCGACGCGAACAGAAACCGGTGTCGGCGATGTGTTTGCTGATGCGCATGACGGAACTTCGAGCGGAAACGGGGCGCGATGCTGGCACATCGGCGCCGAGCCGTCACACCGCGGCGTGACGGCCCTGCAGGCGGGACGCACTCACGGCGCCGGCTTCGTGCCCTTCAAGTGCGTGTCGAGGAACTTGAGGATCTCGCCATAGGCGCGGATCTGGTTCTCCTTTTTCGTGAAGCCATGGCCCTCGTCGTCGAAGACCACGTATTCGACCGGCACGCCATTCTTCTTCACCGCCGCGACGATGTCGTCGGACTCCGGCTTGATCACGCGCGGATCGTTCGCGCCCTGCAGCACCATCAACGGCTTGGTGATCTTGCCGGCATGGAACAACGGCGACGTTTCGATCAGGAAATCGCGTTGCGTCGCGGGATTGCCGATCTCCTGATACAGCGCCTCGCGGAAGCTCTCCCAGTACGGCGGAATGCTTTCCAGCGTGCGCAGCCAGTTGCTGACGCCGAAAATGTTTACGCCAACCTTGAACTCGTCCGGCTGGAAGGCCAGCGCCGCGAGCGTCATGTAGCCGCCGTAGCTGCCGCCCATGATCCCGATGCGGTCGGGGTCGACGTAATCCAGCGATTGCAGATAGGTCTTGCCGTCGACGCAGTCCCACAGCGGTTCGCGGCCGTGTTTTCCGTCGTCCGCAGCGAAGAAGGTCTTGCCGTAGCCGGAACTGCCGCGGTTGTTGATGCCGAGAATCACGTAGCCGTTGTTCGCCAGGTATTGCGCCGCGTAGTTGTAGGCGCGCGTGGTCTGGCCACCCGGACCGCCGTGAACCATCAGCAGTGCCGGCGCCTTGTTCGCCGCCGTGGCCTGGTGCGGCTTCCAGAGGATGTTCGGGATCGCCAGTCCATCACGGGCCTTGAAGCGCACGACGCTGGAATCGACCAGGTCGCCCGGATCGATGCGCGCGCTCAGCGACGTGGTCAGGCGGACCGGCTGATCCCGGCCGAAGTCGAGCACGTACAAGTCGTTCGGCTGGCGGTCGCCGTTGACGTAGAACGCCATGCGCGCTTCGGTACGCGAAATGCGCACGTTGCGAAGCTCGCCCGCGGGCAGGCGCGGCAGCGCCACGGCGTTGCCGCCGGCAACGTCGAACAGTTCGACCTGCGTGGCGCCATCGACATTGGTCATGTCGACGCGGTACTTGCCGTTGTGCGAGAACACGACGTCGGTGATGTCCCAGTCCGCACTGCGCACATTCTCGTGGGCGCCGGCGGCGAGATCGTAGCGACGCAAGCGCATGAACTCGCTGCCTTCGTTGCTGGTGTAGTACAGGAACTTGCCGTCCGGAGAAAAGTCCTGCGCACCGAATTGCGCATCGCCCTGATGCGGCGTCAGGTGCGCGACCTTGCCGGCGTCGCGATCGAACAGGTACAGGTCGTTGTCGTTGGTCGTGCGCGTCCTGCCGAGCGCGATGTAGCGCCCGTCGTCGGAGATCTCGCCGGGCTCGTAGCCGTCCTTGTTTTCGAACGCGAGCTCGCGCGCGTAGGTTTTCGCGTCGTAGCGGTAGATGTCGAAGAACTTCGGATCGCGTTCGTTGCTGCTGACGTAGAACGCATCACCGGCGCGGTTGAAGCCGGCGAATGCGGCCTTGAGCTTGTCGCCCGGCGTCAGGTCGCGTTCGCTGCCGTCCGCTTCGATCACGTACAGGTGATTCAGTTCGTTGCCGCCGGCATCGCGCGTGACCAGCATGCGCGCATCGTTCGGGAAGTAGCCGACGGCATAGACGTTGTCGGTCGTCGACTGCGTGACGGCGGTCCATTCGCCACCGCCCACCGGCATCGTGTAGGCGTTCCAGATGCCGCTGCGATTCGACGAAAACATCACGCGACTGTCGTCCGGCGAAAACGACGCGCCCTGCACCGAGACGGTGTCGATGAAATCCTCGATCGCGTACTGCTTGGGCGGACGCGCAACGACAGGCGCCACCGCCTCGGTGGCCGTGTTCTGCGAATCATTGGTGCCCGGCTCCGGCGCCGAACATGCGGAAAGACCGAGGGCCGCAGCGATGAAGAGAGGCAACAGCGATCGAACGGGTCGCAACATGAGGCTGGCTCCGGGAGGATTGAGCGCCGGAACCTAACACGCAGTCCGATTCAACCCCAGTGTCTGCAGGTGGCCGGGCTGCTGCGCGCCGGCCGGGGCTTCGGGCACAATCACGCCGTCTCGGAGACCCATCCCATGCCCGCCACACTCAGCAAGGCCACCCCTGTCCTGTTCGTCGAACGCATCGAGCGTTCGCTGCCGTTCTTCGAGGCCGTCGGCTTCGCCAAGGTGATGGACGTGCCGCATGGCGATCACCTCGGCTTCGTCATTCTCAACGACGGCAAGATCGAACTGATGCTGCAATCGTTCGATTCGCTGGCCGAGGACATGCCGCAACTGGTCGATGCCGCGCGCGGCAGGACCTTCCTGTTCGTCGAAGTGCCGGAGCTGGCCGCCGTTGAAGCCGCCCTTGCCGGCCGCCCGATCTTCCTGCCCCGCCGCACCACGTTCTACGGATCCGAGGAAACCGGCTACATCGAACCAGGCGGGCATTACGTCACCTTCGCGCAGTTCGCGAAGGACGGCTGAGCCTCAGCGTTCGCCGTCCTCGTCGTCGCCGGCGGTTTCGATCGGGGCGGCGTCGCCATCTTCGACGTCGGGCGACTCGTCGCTCGACGATGCGGCGGCTTCGGCATTCTCGGGTGCGTTCGCGGCGGCTTCGATCATCTGCTGCTCGTCGGTCTGCACGCCGATGTGGTACGTCGCGAACCCGGGCAACACGATCTGGTTCAGGGCCATGCCGATGAGCTTGCCCTGTACCGGCGAGACGATGGCGCGTTCGCTGTTCTGGACCGGATCGACGACCTTGCCGAGACGCTGGCCGACACGCACGCGATCGCCAAGATTCACTTCCGAAAACAGCATGCCGCCGGCGTCCGAACGCACCCACTTCGCCGAGTAGAACAGCGCCTGCGGTTCCGCCCACATGCGGAAGCTGCGGGTCATGCCCATCTTGTGCAGCAGCGTGTGCAAGGCCTGCACGGCGTGGTCGATCTCGGCAGGCTCCAGGCGCATCGGCGAACCGACCTCGAAGGTGATGGCCGGAATGCCGGCTTCGACCGCGGCCCGTCGCAACATCCCGCGCGCACCCGGCGAATGCAGCACCGCCGTCGCGCCAAAGCCGCGCGAGAACTCCAGCACCGCGGGAATGCGCAGGTCGCCGCGCACCTGCGGCAGGTTCTTGCGATCAAATGACCCGGTGTGGAAATCGACCAGCGCCTGGCAGTTCGACGCGACCTCGGTGAAAAAGCTGTGCGCGATGCGCGAGGCCGCACTGCCCGTCGTCGACCCCGGAAAGTAGCGATTGAGATCGCGACGATCCGGCAGGTAGCGCGAGCCGCGCGCGTAACCGAGGAAATTGACGATGGGCACGCCGATCACCGTGCCCGACATCTCCGCCGGATCGAGCTCGTTCATCAGGCGACGGATGATCTCGATGCCGTTCAATTCGTCGCCGTGCACCGCGGCCGTCAAACAGATGCGCGGTCCCACGGTCGGTCCGTGCACGACGATGACCGGCGTCGTCACCACCGTCCCGTCGAAACTCTGGCCCGAGGCCCAGCGCAATTCCGAGCGCGTACCCGGCTTCACCGATTGGCCGAGCAGGGACAACGGCGTCGTCTCCGCGCCTTCGGCCATCACCGGCACCGGCGTCACGGCGGCGGCGTCCATCACCGGCGCCACCACCGCTGCAGGCGTCTTCGCGAAGGCCGGTTTCGCCGGCGCCGGATCGGTCTCGGTGCCGGGCTTCGCGACCGCAGTCGCGGTCGCCGCAGGTTTCGCGGGTTCGACCGGAAAATCCTGTGCCGACGCCATCGCCGCAACGCCCAGCAACAGAACCGGCCCGATGCGTCCCATCATGTCGCTTCCCGGCAGTTGGCGCAGATTCCGTGCACTTCCAGCGTCTGTGCGTGCGGCGTGAAGCCGAGCGCGTGCGCGTGCGCCACCAGTTGCGCCGCCACCTGCGAATCGCAGAATTCGGTCGCGGCGCCACACCGGTCGCAAATGAAGAACGGCACCGTATGTCGCTCCGCCGGATGATGGCAGCCGGTGTAGGCGTTGATGGATTCGAGCTTGTGGATGAAACCGTGCTCGATCAGGAAATCGAGCGCACGATAGACCTGCGTCGGCGCCGCGCGCGCGACTTCCGGGCGCAATTGATCGAGCAGGTCGTAGGCCTTCACCGGTTTGTCGGCGACGGCAATCAGTTCCAGCACGCGTCGACGCATCGGCGTCAGCTTCAGGCCGCGCGCATCGCAAGCCGCCTCCACCGCATGCACGAACGACACCGGCGCATGCGCGTGCTGGTGTCCGCCGTGCCGCAGCGGACCCACTCAGGCCGCCTGACGCTGACAGTGGCGCACGGCCGCGTCGATGCGCGCCAGCGCACGCTTCTGGCCGGTGAGGTAGACGGTCTGATCGATCGACGGCGATACCTGGCTGCCGGTGATCGCAACGCGCAACGGCTGCGCGACCTTGCCGAGCCCGACGCCCGCCTGCTCCGCCGCCGCGCGCAAGGCGGCATCGACGTTTGCCGGCGACCATGCGCCTTCCCCGATGTCGGCCAACGCGTCGTGTGCGGCCTGCAGCGGAGCGGCCGCGGTCGCAACCAGATGCTTCGCTGCCGATTCGGCGTCGTAACTTTCGAACTCCTCGTACCAGCAGCGCGCCTTCTCGGCCATTTCCTTCAGCGTCTTCACGCGATCGCGCAGCGCGACGACGATCTCGGCCGGCTTCGGCCCATGCGCCATCGCGTAATGCAGCTCTTCGAGATGCGGAATCAAATGCAGCGCCACCTTTTCCGGCGCGTCGGTCTTGAGGTAGTGCTGGTTCAGCCAGGTCAGCTTGTCCATGTCGAAACGCGCGGGCGCCCGGTTCACGTCGCGCACGTCGAACTTCTGGACGAGTTCCTCGCGCGAGAACACTTCCTGGTCGCCGTGCGACCAGCCGAGGCGCACCAGGTAATTCAACAACGCATGCGGCAGGAAACCGTCGTCGCGGTAGTTCATCACGTTGACCGCGCCGTGGCGCTTGGACAGGCGCGCGCCGTCCTGGCCGAGAATCATCGGCAGGTGCGCGAACACCGGCGGCTGGTGGCCCATCGCGTAATAGATGTTGATCTGGCGCGGAGTGTTGTTGATGTGGTCGTCGCCGCGAATCACTTCCGTGATCTTCATGTCGATGTCATCGACCACGACCGCGAAGTTGTAGGTCGGGAAATCGTCCGAGCGCCAGATGATCAGGTCGTCGAGCTCCTCGTTCGAGATCTCGATCTTGCCGCGCACCTTGTCCTCGAAAACGACCGTGCCGGCCTGCGGGTTCTTGAAGCGGATCACCGGCACCACGCCCTCGACCGCGGCGGCGCCATGACGGCACTTGCCGTCGTAACGCGGCTTCTCGTTGTTCGCCATCTGCTGCTCGCGCAGCGATTCGAGGCGCTCCTTGCTGCACCAGCACCGGTAGGCCTTGCCCTCGGCCAGCAGCTGCTGCGCGACATGGCGATATCGATCCATGCGTTCGGTCTGGTAGAACGGACCCTCGTCGTAATCGAGACCGAGCCACTCCATCGCGTCCAGGATCGCGTTGACCGATTCCTGCGTCGAACGCTCGCGATCGGTGTCCTCGATGCGCAGGATGAAGGTGCCGTTCTGGCGGCGCGCTTCCAGCCAGCAATACAGCGCCGTGCGGGCGCCGCCCAGATGCAGCAGGCCGGTGGGACTCGGGGCAAAACGGGTGCGATAGGTCATGGACGAAGACTCGGGAAAGGCGACAAGGATAGCAAGGCGAAACCGACGCGCAGGTGACTACGCGGCCTCGCGCCGCGCAGCGTAGAAGGCGTCCGCGAACGCCTCGAAGCAGTGCTCGGCAATGGCGGCGCGGATGCCCTGCATCAGCTCCTGGTAGTAGTGCAGGTTGTGGATCGTGGCGAGGGTCGAGAACAGCATCTCCCCGCACTTGTCGAGGTGGCGCAGATAGGCGCGGGTAAAGTTCTGGCAGGTGTAGCAGGTGCAGTCCTTGTCCACCGGCGCGGTGTCGCATTCGTAACGGGCATTGCGGATGCGCACGTTGCCGAAGCGCGTGAACAGGTGGCCGTTGCGTGCGTTGCGGGTCGGCATCACGCAATCGAACATGTCGACGCCACGGCGCACGCCTTCGACGATGTCCTCGGGGCGGCCCACACCCATCAGGTAGCGCGGCCTGTCGTCCGGCAGATGCGGCAGGGTCACGTCGAGCACGTGCTCGCGTTCGGGCGCGGGTTCGCCGACGCTCAATCCGCCGATGGCGTAACCGTCGAAACCGATCTGCGTCAGGCCCGACGCCGAACGCGCGCGCAGCGGTTCGTACATGCCGCCCTGAACGATCCCGAACAATGCATTCGGATTCTGCAGCTTGTCGAAGGCAACGCGGCTGCGTTCGGCCCAGGCCAGCGACAGCGCCATCGAGTCGCGCGCCTGCTGTTCCGTGGCCGGATACGGCGTGCACTCGTCGAAGATCATGACGATGTCGGAGTTCAGCGCACGCTGGATCCGCATCGATTCCTCCGGCGACAGGAACACCTTGGCGCCATCGACCGGCGACGCGAAGTGCACGCCTTCCTTCGTGATCTTGCGGCGCTCGGCCAGCGACCAGACCTGAAAGCCGCCGGAATCGGTCAGGATGGGTTTGTCCCAGCCGATGAAGCCATGCAGACCGCCGTGCGCGTCGATCACGTCCGTGCCCGGGCGCAGCCACAGATGGAAGGTGTTGCCGAGAATGATTTCGGCGCCGATGTCGAGGACCTGCCGCGGCGTCATGCCCTTGACCGAACCATAGGTGCCGACCGGCATGAAGGCCGGCGTTTCGACCTTGCCGCGTTCGAACTGCAAATGGCCGCGACGCGCGCGACCATCGGTGGTGTGGAGCGTGAACTGCATCAGAGATCCTTGGGCGGCACGATGAACATGGCGTCGCCGTACGAGAAGAATCGATAACGCTGCTCGACTGCATGGCGATAGGCCGACAGCACGCGCTCGCGTCCGGCGAAGGCCGACACCAGCATCAGCAGGGTCGATTCGGGCAGATGGAAATTGGTGATCATCGCATCGACCGAACGGATGCGATAACCCGGGAAGATGAAGATGCGGGTCTCGCCGGCAAAGGGCTTGACCTCGCCGTCGCGCATCGCCGATTCGAGCGCACGCACGACGGTGGTGCCTACCGCGACCACGCGATGCCCGGCGGCCCGCGTCGCACGCATCCGTTCGCACAACTCGGCACCGACGTTCAGCCATTCCGAATGCATGGTGTGTTCATGCACCGAATCCACACGCATCGGCTGGAAGGTGCCGGCGCCGACGTGCAGGGTGACATGCCCGAACTGCACGCCGCGTTCGCGCAAGTCATCGAGCAAGGGTGCATCGAAATGCAGGCCTGCGGTCGGCGCGGCGACGGCGCCGGGCTCGCGCGCGAACACGGTCTGGTAGCGCGTCGTGTCGCGTTGATGGTCGACATCCCTGATGTAGGGCGGCAACGGCATCCGACCAATGCGATGCAGCACCGACTCCAGCGGCTCCGGCGTCTCGAAACGGATGCGAAAGAACTCGCCGTCGCGCCCAAGCACGGTGGCCGGCACGCCGTCGCCGAGTTCCAGCCGCGTGCCCTCCTTCGGCGTCTTGCTGGCGCGCATCTGCGCGCGCACTTCGTGGGCGCCGAGCACGCGCTCGATCAGCACCTCGACTTCGCCGCCGGTGCTCTTGCGTCCGAACAGCCGCGCCGGAATGACGCGCGTATCGTTGAACACCAGCAGATCGCCGCGGTCAAGCAGGCGCAGCAGATCGCGAAAGCCGCCATCGGCGATACGGCCCTGTGCGCCATCAAGCACCAGCAAACGGCTCGCCGAACGCTCGGCCAGCGGCGCTTGCGCGATCAATTCGGGCGGCAGATCGAAATGGAAATCGGATTTCTTCACGGGGGAGCCCAACCGGGCCGCGCATTATCGCGCAGACGGGCTTCCTCGTGCCGGAGCGCAGCTGCCACGTGTATACTTGCCATCGCTCGATGTAGATACAGGACCCCATCATGGCCACTGCCAAAGTCTTCAAGTCCGGCAATTCCCAGGCCGTACGGCTTCCGAAGGAATTTCGAGTCAAGTCCAAGGAACTCGAGATCGTCAAGCGCGATGACGGCATTTTGCTGCGTGAACCGTACCGAGGCATTGAGCGCGCCTTCGAGATTCTCGCCAACATGCCCGATGATTTCATGCTCGAACGCGACGACCCGCCGCCGCAGAAGCGACGCCCGCTGTGACCCTGCGGTTTCTACTCGACACCAATATCTGCATCTATATCCAGCGCAGCAAACCCGCCGAAGTCCTGGCGCGGTTCCGCAAGCTGCGTCAGGGCGAAGCCGGAATTTCAGCGATCACGCATGGCGAACTGTTGTTTGGCGCGATGAAGAGCCGCCAACGCGAACGCGCCCTGGCCGAAATCGCCGAACTGACGCTATGGGTACCCGCGCTGGCCCTGCCTGAAGCAGCTTCGCTGCGTTACGCAATGCTTCGCGCAGACATCGAGGCCGCTGGAAAACCGATTGGCGGCAACGATCTTTGGATCGCAGCCCATGCGTTGGCAGCGGACCTTATCCTCGTGACCAACAACGAACGCGAATTCAAGCGCGTTACCGGCCTGCGCGTGCAGAACTGGGTCAACCCAACCTGATCCCACCATGTCCCTTTATTCCCTCACCCGCCCCTTCCTGTTCGCGCTGGACGCCGAAGCCGCGCACGGTGCCGGCCTGCGCGCGATCGAACTGGCTTATCGCACCGGCCTGAACCCGCTGCTGGCGAGCCGGCCGAAGCCATTGCCGACGCCGGCCTTCGGCATCACGTTTCCGAACCCGGTCGGGCTCGCCGCCGGGCTCGACAAGAATGCGGCCCATGTCGATGCGCTCGCCGCGCTCGGCTTCGGCTTCATCGAGGTCGGCACGATCACGCCGAAACCGCAGTCCGGCAACCCGAAGCCGCGCATGTTCCGGCTGCCCGAACATCTGGCCGTGATCAATCGTCTCGGCTTCAACAACGACGGCGTCGACGCACTGCTGAAGAACCTCGACTGCGCCCGCTACACCGGCGTGCTCGGCATCAACATCGGCAAGAACAAGGACACGCCGAACGAGCGCGCCGTCGACGATTACCTCATCGGCCTGCGCGCCGTTTACGAACGTGCGAGTTACATCACCGTCAACATCTCTTCGCCGAACACCACCGGCCTGCGCGACCTGCAGGAAGAGGAAACGCTGCGCCGCTTCATCGGCACTCTGCGCGAAGCGCAGGAGAAGCTCGGCGCGAACGGGCGCCGCAAGCCGATGCTGCTGAAGATCGCGCCGGACCTGACGGAGTCCGAGATGGACGCGATCGCCGAGGTCCTGCTCGCCTCCGGCATCGACGGCCTGATCTGCACCAACACGACGATCGATCGCACCGCGATCGGCGGTCATCGCCACGCGACCGAAGCGGGCGGACTCAGCGGCGCGCCGGTGTTCGCGGCATCGACCGCGGTCCTCGCCGGCATGGCCAAACGCACGAGCGGCCGATTGCCCATCATCGGCGTCGGCGGCATCGTCAGGGGCGCGGACGCGCAGGCCAAGATCGCCGCGGGCGCCACACTGGTGCAGTTCTATACCGGCCTGATCTATCGCGGACCGGACCTGATCGGCGAGTCGGTCGAAGCCATCCGCGCCGGACGACGTCTCTGACATGCACGCACTGATGCTGCGCGAACACGTGTCGCTGAAGGCGATGAACACCTTCGGCGTCGAGGCCACCGCGCGCTGGTATGCCGAGGCCCAATCTCCAGCCGAATTGTCGGCGTTGCTCGCCGACAAACGGGTGTCGGACGCAGAGGTGCTGGTGCTGGGCGGCGGCAGCAACCTGCTGCTCACGCGCGACTTCGACGGACTGGTTCTGCGCTGCACCGACGCCCATGTCCGCGTCATCGCTCCGGGTCGCGACTCGCATCTGCTCGAAGTCGGTGCCGGCATGAACTGGCACGCCTTCGTCGACTGGTCGCTGACCCACGGCTACGTCGGCCTCGAAAACCTCGCGCTGATTCCGGGCACGGTCGGGGCCGCGCCGATCCAGAATATCGGCGCCTACGGCGTCGAGGTCGAATCCTTCATCAACGCCGTCGAAGTGTTCGACCGCGAGCGCAACTGCACGACCATCTTCAAGCGCGACTTTTGCGACTTCGCGTATCGCTGGAGCCGCTTCAAGCGCATGGACGAACGCGGCCGCCACATCGTCGTGAACGTGCGCTTCCGTCTGCCGCGCAAGGCCGAGTTGAAGCTCGACTATCCCGGAATGCGCGAAGAACTCGCGGCCATGCGGATCGAGGCCGCGAGCGCGCGCGACGTGTTCGACGCCGTCTGCGCCATCCGTCGCCGCAAGCTGCCGGACCCGGCCGTGATCGGCAACGCCGGCAGCTTCTTCAAGAACCCGATCGTTTCGGCCGAAGCAGCGCAGACGCTGCTCGCGACGCATCCGACCGCACCGAACTTCGACGCCGGCGACGGCCGCCGCAAGCTCGGCGCCGCCTGGCTGATCGACCAATGCGGCCTCAAGGGATATCGCGATGGCGACGCCGGCGTGTCCGCGCAACACGCGCTGGTGCTGGTCAATCACGGCGGCGCGAGCGGCGCCGACCTGTGGCGCGTCGCGCAGCACGTGCGCGCGACGGTCGACACGCGCTTCGGCATCGAACTCGAGCCCGAACCGGTCGTGATCTGAAGCGGCCGGTCAGCGCGCGACGATGTCGAGCACGTCGTCGATCAAGGCGGCCGCCGTCACCTCGGTGCCCGCGCCCGGTCCCTGGATCACCAGCGGACGCTCGCGGTACCGGGAACTGTGCAGGACGACGCGATTGTCGGTGCCGCCGCCGTGCGCCAGTTCGTCGTCCAGCGCCACCGCTTCCAGGCCGACGCTGGCCGCACCCGGGCGCCAGCGCGCAACCAGACGCAGGCGCGCGCCGCGAGACGTCGCCGCATCGAGCCGCAGCCGCAGCGGGGCATCGAGGCGCGACAGGGCCGCATCGACATCATCGCGAGCCACCTGCGACAGCACCTCGTCGAGCAGGGGCGCGACGGCGATATCGTGCTCGTCGAGCGCGACGCCCGCCGCACGCGCGAGGATCAGCAACTTGCGGCGCACGTCGGCGCCGGACAGGTCGTCGCGCGGGTCCGGTTCGGTGTAGCCGCGATCGCGTGCTTCGCGCACCAGTTCGGAAAACGGCCTGGCGCCGTCGTACTGGTCGAACAGCCAGGCCAGCGAGCCGGACAACACGCCGGCGATCGATTCGATCTGGTCGCCGCCCGCGGTCAGCGCGCGAATCGTGCGCAGCAACGGCAGGCCGGCGCCGACCGTTGCGGCATCGCCATAGCGACTACGACCCGACACTTGCGCCGCACGGATCGCCTGCGCGCGCAGCAAGGACGCGCCCTGACCCAGCTTGTTGGCGGTGACGACGTCGAGGCCTTGCGCGAGCCAGTGGGCGTGGCGGGCGGCGACCACATCGCTGGCGGTCGCATCGATCACGATGCGCCGACCTTGCACGGATGCCGCGTGCACGTCATCGACCCATTCCAGCGACGTGGCGCGCGACAACGGCGCCACCGGACTCAGCGCCTGCAGGGGCGACAGGTCATCGCCGCGCACGCCGCGCCGCGAATT
>JBGASK010000167.1:0-4423 GCA_044229785.1 Ahniellaceae bacterium | reverse complement strand
CACGCTCGGCGTGGTCGGACTCGGCGCCATCGGCGTACGTGTCGCGAACGCGGCGCGCGCGCTCGGCATGCGCGTCATCGGGTTCGATCCGCACATGACCGTTGAAGGCGCCTGGGCCCTGTCGTCCGACGTGATCAAGGCCGGCTCGATGAATGAGGTTTATGCAGCATCGGACTTCATCAGCTTCCACGTGCCGCTGAACGACGCCACACGCGGTTCGTTCTCGATCGGCTCGCTCGACGTCGTGAAGCCGGGCGTCGTGCTGCTGAACTTCTCGCGCGACGGCATCATCGCCCACGACGCGATCAAGGCCGGCCTGGCCGACGGTCGCATCGGCCGCTACGTCACCGATTTTCCGAAGCCGGACTACCAGGGCAATCCGCGCGTGATCGGCCTGCCGCATCTCGGTGCCTCGACCGAGGAAGCCGAAGAGAACTGCGCCCTGATGGTCGTGGACCAGTTGCGCGAGTTCCTCGAAAACGGCAACGTCATCAACAGCGTCAATTTCCCGACCACGCGCATGCACCGCGCCGGCAAGGCGCGCATCTGCGTGGCCAATGCCAACAAGCCGAACATGATCGGCCAGTTGTCGGCGACCCTCGGCGCCGCCGGCATCAACATCACGCAGATGCACAACGCCTCGCGCGGCGACCACGCCTACAACCTGGTCGACGTCGACAACGAGGTCGGCGCCGACGTGGTCGAGCAATTGCGCGCCATCGACGGCGTGTTGTCGGTGCGGGTGATCGCATGAGCGAAGGCGCGCCCAAACCGAACCTGGGCGAGGTGCGGGCGCGCATCGACGCGATCGACACCGAGATCCAGCGCCTGATCGCCGAGCGCGCGAACTTCGCGCGTCAGGTCGGTCAGGCCAAGGGGCCGCTCAGGGCCGCGGTCGACTATTACCGCCCCGAGCGCGAGGCGCAGGTGTTGCGCATGGTCGTCGCGCGCAACCAGGGCCCGTTGTCGAACGAGGAAATGGTGCGGCTGTTCCGCGAAATCATGTCCGCCTGTCTGGCCCAGCAGGAACCGCTGAAGATCGCGTTCCTCGGACCGGAAGGCACGTTTTCGCAGCTCGCGGTACACAAGCATTTCGGGCATTCGATCCATGGCCTGCCGCTCGGCACGATCGAGGAGGTATTCCAGGAGATCGAGGCCGGCCACGCCGATTTCGGCGTGGTGCCGGTCGAGAATTCGACCGAAGGATCGGTGCATCCGACCCACGACATGTTCCTGACCTCGCCGCTGAAGATCTGCGGCGAAGTGGAACTGCCGATCCATCAATACCTGTTGGCGAAGCAGGAAGACCTCTCTCGCATCGAACGCGTGTTCTCGCATCCGCAATCGCTCGGACAGACGCGCAACTGGTTGCGCCAGCATCTGCCGAATGCGGAGCGCGTGCCGGTGTCGAGCAACGCCGAAGCGGCGCGACGCGCGAAGGGTTCCGATGATTCGGCGGCCATCGCCGGCGAGGGCGCCGCACGCGTCTACGGCCTCAAGGTCGTGGCCGGCCCGATCGAAGACCGGCCGGACAACACTTCGCGTTTCGTCGTGCTCGGTCGCGACATTTTCTCGCCGAGCGGCCAGGACAAGACCTCGCTGATGCTGATCGCGAAGGACCAGCCGGGCGCGCTGTATCACCTGCTCGCGCCGCTCGCGAAACACGGCATCAGCATGACCCGCATCGAATCGCGGCCGACGCGTCAGAAGAAGTGGCAGCATGCCTTCTTCATCGACGTGAACGGCCATGTCGAGGACGAGAACATGAAACAGGCGTTGGGCGAACTCGGTCCGGTGACCGACCAGCTCACCGTGCTCGGTTCCTATCCGGTGGCGGTGCTGTCGGCATGAGTGCAGGCCCCGATTACGTCGCACACGCGGTGCCGCCGCTGCGCAAGCTGGTGCCCTACGACCCTGGCCACGACCTGCCGGCGATCCGGCGCCAGTTTGCGGGGCGCACGCTCGCCGAGCTCGGTTCGAACGAGAACCCGTGGGGTCCGTCGCCGCGCGTGCTCGAGTGCCTCGCCCGGCTCGATGCGACGACGCTGCTGCGGTATCCCGATCCGCTCGGTCTCGACCTGCGCCGCGCGCTTGCGCTGCAATCGGGCGTCAGCGTCGACGAGATCGTGCTTGGCAACGGCTCGCATGAACTGCTGATGCTGCTGGCGCAAGCGTTCGCAGGACCGGGCGATCCGGTCGTGTTCAGCGAGTTCGGTTTCGCCGTGTTTCCGATCTCGACCGCGACCATGGGCGCGACGCCGGTGCGGGTGCCGGCATTGCCGGCCGATCATCCGACCGCACCCCGCGGGCACGATCTCGACGCCATCGCCGCGGCAGTGACGGCGGGGACGAAACTCGTCTTCATCGCCAATCCGAACAACCCGACCGGCACCTCGTTTTCGCGTTCGGCGCTGGCGGATTTCCTCGCGAAGATTCCGCCGCACGTGCCGGTGGTCGTCGACGAGGCCTACCACGAATACGTGACCGATCCGAACGTGGGTTCGGCGATCGAGCTGCGCGCGCGCTTTCCGAACGTGATCGTCACGCGCACGTTCTCGAAGGCCTACGGACTGGCCGGATTGCGCGTGGGCTATCTGGTCGCGGCGGCGGATTGCTGCAACGTGCTGAACCGGGTGCGCGAGTCGTTCAACGTCAACGGCGTCGCGCTGGCGCTGGCCGAAGCGGCGCTCGCGGACCAGGCGCATGTTGCATCGGTGCGCGCGCGCACTCAGGCGCGGATCGCGGCCCTGAGTCGCGAGATCCGTGCGCTCGATCTGTTCGTGCATCCGTCGCAGACCAATTTCGTGCTGGTCGATTTCGGCCGCGAGGCTGCGCCGATCGAAGCGAAGCTGCTCGCGCAGGGCGCCGTGGTGCGACCGATGAAGGGTTATGGTCTTCCGACCTGTCTGCGCATCAACAACGGCAGCGAGGCGGACGACGCGCATCTGCTGCATGGCCTCGAGGATGCCTTGCGATGAGCGGCGGCGGATTGCAGTTCACCACCGGACGTGCCGCACCGTTGCGCGGTCGCATTCGCGTGCCGGGCGACAAGTCGGTGTCGCATCGCGCCATCATGTTCGCGAGCCTGGCCGACGGCATGTCTCGCATCACCGGCTTTCTCGAAGGCGAGGACACGCGCGCGACCGCTGCGGTGTTCCGCGCGCTCGGCGTGCGCATCGAGGCGCCCAGCGATGGCGAACGCATCGTGCATGGCGTCGGCGTCGATGGGTTGCACGGCACCGACGCAGCGCTCGACTGCGGCAATGCCGGCACCGCCATGCGATTGCTGGCCGGTCTGCTGGCCGCGCAGTCGTTCGATTCGACCTTGATCGGCGATGCGTCGTTGTCGAAGCGGCCGATGCGCCGCGTGATCGAACCGCTGGCCGCGATGGGCGCGCGCATCGAATCGAGCGAAGGCCTGCCGCCGTTGCGCATCCGCGGCGGACGGCGGCTTCGTGGCATCGATTACACGCTGCCGGTGGCTTCTGCGCAGGTGAAGTCGGCGTTGCTGCTGGCGGGCCTGTATGCCGAGGGCGAGACCACGGTGCGCGAACCGCACCCGACCCGCGACTACACCGAATCGATGCTGCGCCAGTTCGGCGTGGCCATCGACTACGCCCCCGGCCATGCCTGTGTGCGCGGCGGCCAGCGCCTGCGCGCGTGCGACGTCGACGTGCCGGCGGATTTCTCGTCGGCGGCGTTTTTCCTCGTGGCCGCCAGCATCGTGCCGGGTTCCGACCTGGTGCTGGAAGCGGTCGGCATGAATCCGCGCCGCACCGGCCTGCTCGCGACCCTGCGCGAGATGGGCGCCGACATCACGGTCGAGCGCGAGGCAGTGCAGGGCGGCGAAGAAGTCGCCGACTTGCGGGTGCGCCATGCGCCTTTGCGCGGCATCGAGGTGCCGGTCGACCGCGTGCCCGACATGATCGACGAATTTCCGGCGCTGTTCGTGGCCGCGACCGTCGCCGAAGGTCCGACCATCGTTCGCGGCGCCGCCGAATTGCGGGTCAAGGAAAGCGACCGTCTAGCGACCATGAGCACCGCCTTGCGCAGTTTGGGCGCCCGCATCGACGAGACCCCGGACGGCGCCACGATTCGCGGCGGCACGGCATTGACCGGCGGCCGCGTCCACGCCCATGGCGACCATCGCATCGCGATGAGCGCCGCCGTCGCCGGACAACTGGCGTCGGCACCGGTCCGGATCGACGACTGCGACAACGTCGCCACCTCTTTTCCGGGCTTTGTCGCCTTGACGACCTCGATCGGTTTCTCCCTCTCCGCAGATCATCCCGCCTGACCCGAAACGAGAGCCAGGTCACGATGTTGCAATGCGTCGTGACAATGAACGGCACGCACCACACGGTCCCGTCCGGTTTCACGACAGGCCCGGTGACGGGCCTGTCGGTTGTTTGGGGCACGACCC
>JBGASK010000056.1:0-19295 GCA_044229785.1 Ahniellaceae bacterium | reverse complement strand
AGCACCGGGATGCCGAGCGCCTTCAGCTTGGCCGTGCTCTGCTCGCTGCTCGACACCGTGCCTTCGATGCGCGACTTGATGCGGCCGAGCGCCTCGATGAAGTACGCCACGGTCGAACCGGTGCCGACGCCGACGATGGCGCCGTCCTCGACGAACTCGATGGCCGCTTCCGCCGACAACCGCTTCTCGCCTTCTTTGTCGATGCTCATGCTCACTCCACGGAAAGAATGGTTTTCCACTGCGCCGCGGTCACCGGCAGCACCGACAGGCGGTTGCCGCGACGCGTCAGCGCGAAGTCGCCGAGGCCGTCCATCGACTTCAGTTCGTCGAGCGTGATGGTGCGCTTGAGCTTGCGCTCGAAGGCCACGTCGACGCAGAGCCAGCGCGGATTGTCGTGCGGACTCGCCGCGTCGAAGTAGTCGCTGTCCGGATCGAACTGGGTCGGATCGGGATAGGCGAGCTTCGCGACCCTGCACAAGCCGACGATGCCCGGCGTCTCGCAGTTCGAGTGGTAGAAGAACACCTCGTCGCCGAGCTTCATGCCGTCGCGCATGAAGTTGCGCGCCTGGTAGTTGCGCACGCCGGTCCAGGGTTCGCGCTTCACCTTGGCGAGGCGGTCGATCGAGAATTCGTCGGGTTCGGATTTGACGAGCCAATGATTCATGGGATCAGTGCGTCGCAGGGTTGCAGTCGATCAGTTCGCGTTCGGTGACGACGAAATCGAGGCGCACGTCATGCGCTTCGACCGGCAGCATCGGCACTTCCTGGAAGGCGTAGCCGACGCCGACCAGCACCGTCTTCGCAGGTCGCGTCTGGCCTTGCAGGAAGGCGAAACTGCGGTCGTACCAGCCGCCGCCCGAACCGAGGCGATGACCGCGGCGGTCGAAGGCGAGCAGCGGCACCAGCACCAGGTCGAGCGCATGCGGGTCGACCGCGCTCGCGGCGTTCTGTTCGGGCTCGGGAATGCCGTAGCGGTTCGCGGCCAGGTCCTGTCCCGGCAGCCACGGCGCGAAGCGCAGGCGTTGTTCGGGGCCAAGCACCGGCAGACACACGATCTGGCCGCGCCGGAACAGCGCCGGCAGGGCGTGGCTGAGCGGCAGTTCGCCGCGCACCGCCCAATACGCGCCGATGCGCAGGTCGACAAGGAACTCCGGCAGGGTCTCGAGCTGCTCGCCGACACCACGCGCCGCGGCGATGCGTTCGCCGGGCGCGAGCGACGTACGGCGCTCGCGCATGCGATTTCGCAAGTCGTCGCGTTCACCGTGGCTCATGCGTGCAGTCCGTGGTCACGGCGGAAGAAGAAGGTGCACCGCAACGCCGACATCCGCACACGGACAAACCCTTGATCCCGAGGATCAGGTGGGATGGCGCGTCGGTCTTCAGGCTTTCCGCACGTAGCGGACATGCACACCGACCGAACTCTGCGACCCCGGGGTTCGTATATGGGACAAGGCAATAAATGCCCGTGCGACGGCACGGCAGTTACGGTGCGCGAGTATTGTGGAGGCTGCCGAGTGCGGCGTCCAGCTTGATGCGCAACGCCGCGAGCTCGGCATCGACGACATGGCTCGTGCTGCCTTGCGTCGTGCGCAGTTGCAACAGTTCGTGCGCGAGGTTCAGGGCCGCGAGCACGGCCACGCGTTCCGGCGTGGCGCTGCGTGCGGCATTGCGCAGTTCGCGCAGTCGGCCGTCGAGCAGGCTGGCGGCGGAGCGCAGTCCGTCGCGTTCGTCGGGCGGACAGGCGACCAGGTATTCGCGGTCGAGGATGTGGACGGACACCGGTTCGCTCACGGGTTCTGCTCCAGCGATTTCAGCCGCGCGATCATGGCTTCGACGCGCGAACGCGCCTGTTCGTTCTTGGCGAGCAGATTGGCGCGTTCGCTGACCATCGCCTCCTGGCTCTGGCGCAGGCTGCGGTTCTCGTCGGCGAGACGCTGGCACAGCACGATCAGCTGATCGACGCGGGCGGCGACGGCCTTGAGTTCTTCGCGGGTCGGCGAGGCTTCCATGCGGCGACGTTAGGGCAAAGCCGAAAGCGGGGTCAACCGCGACGGGCTCATTCCGCGACCGGATCGGCGGGGCGCTCGCGGCCGCGCCGCTCGGCCTGGGCGCGGCGGTCGAGCAGGAACTGCAGGATGCGGTCGGCATCGAGCGGCGAACTGATCAGGTTGCCCTGGACCTCGTCGCACTTCTGCTCGGCCAGGTAGCGCAGCTGGTCGTTGGTCTCCACGCCTTCGGCGATGACGTCGAGGCCGAGCGAATGCGCCATCATGATCACGGTGGAGACGATGGCTTCGTCGTCCGGATCGGTGGTCAGGTCGCCGACGAAGGTCTTGTCGATCTTCAGGGTGTCGATCGGCAGTCGCTTCAGGTAGGCGAGCGAGGAATAGCCGGTGCCGAAGTCGTCGACCGACAGGTGCACGCCCAGCGCCTTGATCTGGGTAAGCGTGCTGATCGACTGTTCCGGGTTGGCCATCAGCATCGATTCGGTCAGCTCGAGTTCGAGGCGGTGTGCGGGCACCCGCGTCTCGGCCAGGATCTCGCGCAGGCGTCGCACCAGGTCGCCGCGGAACAGCTGCAGCGCCGACACGTTGACGGCGATCGTGTGCATCGACAGGCCGGCTTCGGTCCAGCGACCGATCTGGCGGCAGGCCTCGCGCAGCACCCAGTCGCCGATCGGCACGATCAGGCCGGTTTCCTCGGCGATCGGAATGAAGGTGCCGGGCGGAATCGAGCCCAGCGTGCCGTTGTTCCAGCGCAGCAGCGCTTCGGCGCCGGTAATGCGGTTTTCGCCCAGCGCCATCTTCGGCTGGAATACCAGCGACAGTTCCTTGCGTTCCATCGCGCGCTGCAACTGGCTGGCGAGATTGGCGCGCAGGCGCACCTGGGTGTCCATGGCGTCGTCGTAGATCTGGAACGTGTTCCGGCCACGATCCTTGGCGTGGTACATCGCAGTGTCGGCGTGTTTCAGCAGGTCGGTCGGCAACTGCCCGTGTTCCGGGTACAGGCTGATGCCGATCGAGGGCGTGATCACCACTTCCTGGCGCCCGTCGATTTCCAGCGGCGCACCGAAGGCCGACAGCATCTTGTGGGCGACCTTCTCGGCTTCGTCGTTGTCGCGCAGATCTTCGAGAATGACGGTGAACTCGTCGCCGCCGAGACGGGCGACGGTGTCGGATTCGCGCACGCTGGTGACGATGCGCGCGGCGGCGGACTTCAGCAGCCGGTCGCCGGCGGCGTGGCCCATCGAATCGTTGACGTGCTTGAAACGATCGAGGTCGAGGAACAGCACCGCCACCTTGGTGCCGAGCCGGCGCGCGCGGATCAGCGCATGCGCCAGGCGTTCGCTGAGCAGGGTGCGGTTGGGCAGGCCGGTGAGCGTGTCGTAGTTGGCGAGGTAGCGCAGTTCCTGTTCGGCGCGCTTGCGGTCGGTGATGTCGGAGATCACCGCGACCCAGTGGGTGCGCTCGCCGCCGGCATCGCGCACCTCGTTGATCTCGAGCCAGGACAGGAACTGCTCGCCGTCCTTGCGGCGCTGCCAGATCTCTCCGCTCCAGTGGCCGCGGTGGTTCATCGCCGCCCGCAGTTCCTGGAAAAATTCGCGCGGGTGCTGGTCGCTGTCGAGGATGCCGGCATCGACGCCGATGACTTCGTGGTCGGCATAGCCGGTGATGCGCGAAAACGCCGCGTTGACCGACGTGAAGCGGTAGTCGAGACCGGTGACGCAGACCGCTTCGCCCATGCTGCGGATCACTTCCTGGGCGATCCGGCGGTCGCGGTCGCGTTCGCGCTCCAGGCTGATGTCGCGGAAGGTGCCGGCGATGCGCAGGGCGCGGCCGTTCGCGTCGCGTTCGGTTGCGCGTCCGCGCGCGACGATCCAGGCGACGCGGCGGCTGGTGGTGAATACGCGGTATTCGGCCTCGTAGTGGTCGCGCTCGCCGCGGATGTGCACGTCGAGCGCCGCCATCACGCGTTCGCGGTCGTCCGGATGCACGACGTGCTTGCGCCAGACGTCGGCCGCGATTGCGGTTTCGCGCTGCCCGCCGATGAACTCCTCGGGCCCGGACAGGAACATCCGATCCAGCACGATGTCCCAGTCCCAGAAGCCGTCGCGGCTCGCCCACAGCGCCAGCGACAGGCGATCGCTGTAGAGCTTCAGCTGGTCATGTTGCGTCTGCAGCTGCGCCAGCGACCGCCGCCGCCACAGGACGTAGCCGAGCACGGCCAGCACCAGCAACGCGGCCAGGCCGAGACGGGCCCAAAGGGTTTGCCACCAGATCGGTGCGACGACGATCTCGGCGGTCAGCGCCTGCGTGCCGAAGTGACCATCGTGATTGCTGCCGAGCACTTCCAGTTCGTACTGGCCAGGCCCGAGATTGGTCAGCGCGACCTCGCGACGCGTGCCGAGATCCACCCATTGCTCGTCGTAGCCCAGCAGGCGATAGCGATAGCGGTTGCGCTCGGGCGCGGCGAAGTCGAGTGCGGCGAATCCGAGCATGAGCACGCGGTCTTCGGCGGTCAGGCGGATTTCGCGAAAGGCCGCCGGGTCGTCGACCAGGCGTCGCTCCGATCCGATCTGCACGGTCGTGAAGGCCAGCGGCGGGTCGTAGCGGCTCGGTTCGATGTCGGCGGGGGCCAACCAGTTCAGTCCGCGCGTGCCGCCGAACGCGAGCCGGTCGCGGCCGATCCGCGCCTGCGCGCCGCCATTGAATTCGGAGCCCTGCAAGCCGTCGCGGGCGATGAAATTGGCGATGACGCCGTTGCGCGGGTCGAGCATGAGCACGCCGCGATTGGTGCTGGCCCAGATGCGTCCGCGGCGATCATCGAGCAGGCCGTAGATGGTGTCGTTGGCCAGTCCGTCGGAGATGCGCCAGGCACGGAAGCGCGCGTGGCCGTTTTCGTAGGACAACAGCCGGTTCAGGCCGCTGTGCGTGCCGATCCAGATGCCGCCGTCGCCGGTTTCCAGGATGCTCCGCACCAGGTCGCCGGCAAGGCCATCGTTGTTGCCGTCGCGTGCGGCCACCTTGTGCAGTCGACCGGTGGCGCGTTCATACACGTTGAGTCCGCCGATCGTGCCGATCCAGACGCGACCGTCGCGGTCTTCATGCACCGCCATGACGCTGTTGTCCCACAGGCCCGGCGCCTGCGGCGAGGACGCCGCCTGAAAGCGCTCCCAGCGCCCGCGTTCGGGTTCGTAGCGGACCAGTCCGGCGTGCAGGGTGCCGATCCACAACGAGCCGTCGGCGCCGTGGGCGAGTGCGCGCACGTCCGCGTCGGGCAGGGCGTCGGCGCGGGCCGCGTCGACGGGCAGCGGTTCGCTCCGACCCGTGGCGGGATCGAATCGCGACAGGCCATTGGGTCCGGCGATCCAGAGCCGACCCGCGTCGGCGTCGGCCAGCGCGGTAATGTGCGGCGATGCCGCCTGCAGGGTACGAAACTGCCGGGCGGCGAAGTCGTAATGCTTGAGGCCGTCGCCGACGGTACCGATCCACAGGCCCTGCTCGCCGTCCGCGAGCAGGGCGCGCACGTTGTTGCCGGCGAGTTCGTCGTCCTTGCCGGAGTCGTCGAACACATAGCCGAAGGTGGCGCCGGACGGCTCGGTGGCCGACAGTCCGCGCAGGTCGCCGCCGACCCAGAGCAGGCCGGAGCGGTCGACGAACAGGGTCCGCACCGCATTCTCGGCCAGACTGCCGACGATGCGCGGGTCGTGCGTGAAGGTCGCGACGGTGGCCGAGCGAGGATCGAACTGCGACAGGCCGAGGCCATGTCGGGCCAGCCACAGTCGACCGCGTCCGTCTTCGGCGATGTCCACGATGTCGCGCCGTTCGCCCTCGGGCGGTTGCCAGCGCAGCTGCGCCGCATCGCCCTCGAGCCGGAACAGGGCGCCGCCGCTGGCGATCCACTGCGAGCCGTCGCGCGCGCACTGCACGGCCGTCGCGTCGGCGCCAGCGGCTGCGCCCACGGCCGTCGCTCCGCGTTCCCCGGCATCGACGCGATAGGCGCCGCGGGCCGTGGCCGCAAGCACGCGACCGTCTTCGCAGACGGAGAGATCGCGGACCATCCGGAAGCCTTCGCCCTCGAGCGCGAGCACCGGCTCGCGCCGACCGGCGGCATCGAGGCGGTCCAGGCCGGATTGGGCGCCGACCCAGAGGCCGCCCTCGGCATCGGCCGCCAACGCCGTCACGATGTCGCGCGACGCGGCTTGCTCGCCGTCGGCCTCGAGGCGCACGAATCGGCCGCGGCTGCGGTCCATGCGCGCCAGTCCGCTGCGGCTGGTGCCGATGTAAAGCGTGCCGTCGCTCGTCTCGGCGAGCGCGGTGACGAAGCTCTCGGGCAGGCTGCCGTCGACATCGGCCTGATGCTGGTAGGCCAGCAGTTCGCGGCCGTCGTAACGATGCAGGCCGCCCTGGGTGCCGATCCACAGCAGTCCGCTGCGATCCTGCAGCACGGCGTTGACCGTGCCCTGCGTCAGCTCGTCGTTCTTGGCCATCGGCGCGAAGTAGTGGCTGCGCTCGTAGGCCGCGACCGGCAGGGCGAACGCCAGTGCGCAAAGACACGCCGCCGCCGCGATGCGACGACGACCGGGCGACTTCGTGATCGCCAAGACCAGGGACTCCATTGGCGCGAGCATATCCGTTCGCCCCCGGCGCGTCAGTGAGGACGATGCATGCCGGTTACAATGGCCGCATGGACGCATCGAACCACGACGAACTCGAACGATTGCTGGCACGGCTGCAGGCCGGCGTCGAGGCGGCAGAAGTGCATGGCGCCCTGGCCGGATTCCTCTGCGCCGGCGGCCGCGGGCGTGCCGACAACTGGGGCGAATCCCTGGCGCTCGACGCCGTGCTGGATGCCCAGACCGAGGGCGGCGCCGACGCCGACGACCTGCGGGCGCTGTTCGAGGCGACCGCGGCCGAGCTCGCCGACGAGGACGACGCATTCGCGCCGATGCTGCCGGATGACGACAGCGCATTGTCGGCGCGTGCGAATGCGCTGGTCGCCTGGTGCCGCGGCTTTCTCGGCGGCGTCGGTCTCGCGAATCCGCGGGCGCGCGGCGTCCTGTCCGAGGAGGCCGAGGAGGCGATCGCCGATCTCGGCCGCATCGCCGCCAGCGAACTCACGGTGGAAGACGACGCCGCCGACGAGGACGCCTACGTCGAGGTGCTCGAATTCGTGCGCGTCGCTGCGCTGATGCTGCGCGACGAATGCGCAGCGGCGGCGAAGCGGCATTGACCATGACGCCGGCGCCGCTGATCGCACCGACCGAATACCAGCGCCGGCGCCGGCAATTGATGCGCATCATCGGTCGCGATGCGATCGCGATCCTGCCGGCGGCGCCGGAACGCATCCGCAACAACGACGCGCACTATCCGTACCGTCAGGACAGCGACTTCCATTACCTGACCGGGCTCGACGAGCCGCATGCGGTGCTGGCCCTGGTGCCGGGTCGCAAGGCCGGCGAAGTCATCCTGTTCTGCCGCGAGCGCGACACCGAGCGCGAACGCTGGGACGGTCCCCGCCTCGGACCGGAACGCGCCGTCGACCAGCTGGCACTCGACGACGCGTTTCCGATCGACGACATCGACGACATCCTGCCCGGCATGATCGAGGGGCGCGAGCGCGTCTACTACCACTTCGGTCGCGAGATCGAGTTCGACCAGAAGCTGATCGGCTGGGTCAACCGCGTGCGCGCGCAGATGCGCCAGGGCGCGCGTCCGCCGCACGAATTCGTCGCGCTGTCGCACATCCTGCACGATCTGCGCCTGTTCAAGTCGCGCAGCGAACTGCGGGTGATGGCGAAGTCGGCGCAGATCGCCGCCGACGCGCACTTGCGCGCGATGCGGGCGACGCGACCCGGTTCCAGCGAGGCGCTGATCGCCGCCGAACTGATCCACGCCTTCCACACCAATCACGCAGTGCCGAGTTACGAACCCATCGTCGGCGGCGGCGCCAACGCCTGCGTCCTGCACTACCGCGCGAACAATGCGCCGTTGCGCGACGGCGACCTGCTGCTGGTCGACGCCGGCGCCGAGTTCCAGTGTTACGCCTCCGACATCACCCGCACCTGGCCCGTCAACGGCCGCTACAGCGCGCCGCAACGCGCCTTGTACGAACTGGTGCTGGAAGCGCAATACCGCGCCATCGACGAGGCGCGGCCGGGCCAGCCGTTCACCGCGATGCACGACGCCGCGGTGCGCACGCTGACGCGCGGCCTGATCAGGCTCGGGCTGCTCGAGGGGTCGCTCGACACAAACCTGAAGACCGGCGCCTACAAGCGTTTCTACATGCACAAGACCGGCCACTGGCTCGGCCTCGACGTGCACGATGTCGGCGACTACCGCGTCGACGACGAGCCGCGCGTGCTCGAACCCGGCATGGTCGTCACCGTCGAACCCGGCCTCTACATCGCGCCCGACGAAACCGGCATCGACGCCAAGTGGAAAGGCATCGGCATTCGCATCGAGGACGACGTCGTCATCGCCGCCACCGGCCCCGACGTGCTCAGCCACGGCGTCCCGAAAGAACCCGACGCGATCGAAGAAATTCTCGCCAACCGATGAAATCGTGCGTCAGTTGCGACTCAAGCCGAGTCGCGGGTGACGGCGGTGGTGTCGAATGACCAGGATGCGCGTCAGCCGAGGGCTCGCGATTCGGAACAGGATCGAGTAGGGGAACCGACGGACGAGGCATCGCCGAATATCCCGTTCGACAACGACCGACTGGTGCGGATGGGCGATCACGCGGTCGATTGCCGCGAGCACCTCGCGGTGCAGCGCATCTCCGAGACCGGGTTGAAGGGCGTTGTAGTAGCCGGTCGCCCCATTGAGTTCCGTGGCGGACTCAACGTGAAACTCGACCCTCACCTGCGGCCGCCGGTCCGCTCGATGAACGCTTCGTAGCTCAGGGCTTCAGCAGCACCGGCTTCCAACTCGGCATCGCGCTCGACCGCGAGCGCAATGCCTTCCGGGTCGAAGCCTCGACTCGCTGCGAAGTTCGAGTCGCCTTCGAGGCTTTCCCAAACCGACATCACCAGTCGCGCCCGCTCGGCAGCAGGCAGATTCATCAGATCGATCTCGACTTCGGCGGCGGATTTCATGGCGTCATCCTACTACGCAGCCGCGAACGCATCCCGCGTCAGGTTTTCGGGCTCGCCCGCGGTGGCGCGGACTTCGTCTTCGATGCGGATGCCGCCGAATTGGGTCAGATGGCCGACCTTGGACCAGTTCACGTGTTTAGCGTTCGGGCCGGCCTTGAGTTGCGCGAGCAGCATCGGGATGAAGTAGATCCCCGGTTCGATGGTGACGACGAAGTTCTCTTCGAGCGTGCGCGTCATGCGCAGGAACGGGTGACCGGCGGGGCGCGGGATCGCGTCGCCCTGTTCGTTGGCATGGAAGCCGGCGACATCGTGGACCTGCAGGCCGATCGGATGGCCGAGGCCGTGCGGGAAGAAGGTGGAAGTGACGGCTTCGGCGACCATGGCTTCCGCGCTCATGCGCACGATGTCCTGTTCGGCGAGCACGCCGGCGAGCTGGCGATGCGCTTCGAGATGCAGTTCGGGATAGTTCCGGCCGGCGCGCACCTTCGCGCACAACTGCTGCTGCACGCGGTCGACGGCGGCGATCAGGGCCTCGAACTCGGCATCGCCGTTGCCGCAGGTACGGGTGATGTCAGAAGCATAGCCATGCACCTGGGCGCCGGCATCGATCAGGAACGAGCGATGTTCGCTCGGGCGATCGTGGCGCTGGTACTGGTAGTGCAGCACCGCCGCATGTTCGTTCAGGCCGATGATGTTGGCGTAGGGCAGATCGAAGTCGTTGTGGCCGGTGGCTTCGAGGTAGGCACGATGGATCTCGAGTTCCGAGCCGCCGCCGCGGAATGCGGCTTCGGCGGCACGATGCCCGCGCACCGCACGGGATTGCGCCAGGCGCATGCAGGCGAGTTCGTAGTCGGTCTTGGCGCTGCGCGTGTAATGCAGCGACGAGATCACCCGTGCCGGATTGTTCGGCACGCAGGCGCCCACCGCATCGTGCGCTTCGCCGATGATGGCGAGGCGGTCGCCGTGCGCCGGGAAATGCTGCGCGGCTTCGTCAGGTTGGCGGATCACGCGGATGTCGAAGTGTTCGACCCAGTAGCCGTGCGGCGGTGCGGGCGGCAGATGCCAGTAGTCGTCCGGCTGGCAGTAGATCAGCAGCGGCTTGCGGCCGGGCGTCACGACGATCCAGGAATCGGTCTGGTGCGTCAGCGGCACGAAGGCCTTGAACGGCGGATGCGACACGAACGGCAATGGCCGATCGTCGAGGAACCGGAATTGCTCGCGCCCCGAGGCGATCAGCAGATGATCGAAGCCGCCGAAGGCGAGCGCGCGTTCGGCGCGCGCGACGACGGTCTCGACATGGTTCGGGTACAACTCGGCCAGGCGTTCGCTCATCTCGGACTCCGCTGCGGGACGCGCATTCTGCCCGAGCCCGCCGCGCGTCGACAGTGAGCTCGGCTCAGGCGTTGACGCCGCCTTCCACCCATTCCAACAGCAGCTCCTGGTCTTCCGCCGACATCGACACGATGCGGAACCCGGCCCAGTACTGGCCGGGCACGCCGGCCGGCTCCGACCACTGCTCGTGCATGCCGACCTCGACCTCGATCGGTGCGTGGTTGTTGATCGGCAACGGGAAACTGAACTGGTACAGCGCATCCGCGCGCAGTTCGCGATTCGCGATCAGCATCATGCCGTCCGGCGACAGATTGCCGATCTGGCCGATGGTCTCGCCGGTCATGGTGTTCACGACGTGGACCGGCACTTCCGGGTCGCGGCGTTTCGAGCGTCGGTGTTCGCGCATCTCAATGGGCCTCGGCAGCAGGGTCGGCCGACTGGCCGGTGAAGGACTTCAGCTTGCGCACGATCGCATGCCAGGCGCGGTCGATGAGATTTTCCTGCGGCTCTTCGTCGACGCGCGCAAGCCCTTCGTGCAGATCGCGAGCGAGTTGCTCGAGCGAGCTCTCGTGCGAGCGGGCGCCGCGCTGGTTCACGAACAGGCATCGGCCGGTCAGCGTGCTGAACCACGACAGCTTTCGCCGCAGGCGCTCCTTCTGGCCTTCCTGCCTGATCTCGAACCAGGTGCCAAAAGGAAGGGTCTTGAGACGCACGAGCAGAGCCTGTTCCTCTGCATTCAAGGGCGGGTCGACATGCGGCTTGTGGGCATGATGATGGGGGTGATGGTCGCCTTCCTCGCCGAAGCGGCTGTGCGCCTTCAAGCGTGCGGCGACTTCGGTCAAGGTCGCCGGATCGTCGTTCGCCGCCGCGGCAAGCGCGCCCAGGCGCGAACCGAACAGGCGGTCGCCGACCGACTGGATGTCTTCGACATGGAACCCGATCTGGCTGAGGCCGCCTTCCAGCGCCTCGCGCAGCGCCTCGCGCCGCTGCGGCGTGTTCTCGGCGGCATCGCCCCGGCCGAAGCGGATCAGCGCATCGACGAACGCAAGTCGGTCGCGATAAACGTGCGAGTCCTCGCCCTGCCGCAACACGGTCAGCGCCAGCACGTCGGTCCAGGCCTGTTCGAGCAGGGTGCGAATCAGGGCCCTCGGCTTGTCGTTGCCGATGCGGATGGCGATCGCCGTGGTGGCGGTGTGGCGAGCCGATTCGAGTTTTTCGCGCCCGCGGGCGGCGTCGACATGTCGGCGCTCGGCCACTTCGGACTTCTTCGCCTGTGTCTGCAGATGGCGCGACAGATCGCTGAGGACCTGCTCGAACACCTTGGGATCGCCGTGGAATTCCGACAGCACACGCTCGACCGAAACCTGCATCTTCTCGACGAGCTGCCGGTCCTCCTCGCCTTCATCCAGCCAGTAGAGGCCGGTTTCCGCGACCGCATTGAGCAACTGCCTGGCGGGATGCGCGCGTTGGCTGAAGAAGCTCTTGTCGCGCAAGGCCACGCGCAGCAGCGGAATCTGAAGCTTCGTCATCAGTTGGGAAACGGTGGGATTCGGATTGCCATGCTTGATCAGGTTCTCGAACAGCAGGCCGACCAGGTCGATGGTGTCCGCATCTTCCTCGTGCAAGCGTGGAACGCGTCCCTCCGGCGTCACCTGACGCAGCTGGTTCAGTACGTCCTGCTTCACATGCTGGATCGATCGCGGCATCAGCTTGCCGCCCATGGAGAGCGGCACCGCGGGCTTCTGCTGAAGCACGCCGAGCACCGACTGCACGTCGTCGCTGCGGACCGCAAATGCGTTCGGGTCCGGCGGCGGCACGGCATTCAGGCCAAGCGCCTGGCGTCGACCGGACAGCAGCTCGCGCATGGTCTGGAACATCTGGCGGTCCAGCACGGCGTTCGCGGCGGGCTCGCGGGCCAACGCGGACGGCGTCGCCGGTCCGGCCGCCGAAGGTACGCCGGGCCAGCCGGTCATCGGCCGCGCAAAACCGCCGAAGCGGCCCTGATCGCCGGTTTCGGCCTCGGCCACCGTTGTTGCGGCGGGCGTGGTCAGGCCGAAACGGGCGTGGTTCGCGCGCTGCTGGCCGCGCGCGCCGGGCTCGGCCGGAGACAGGTTTGCGGTCGCGTCGCCGCCGGGCTGGACCGGCCCCGGGGAGTCGGTGCGTGCCGCTGCGGCCTGCGATGCAGCATCTGCGCCGCCCTCGTTCGGGCCGCTTGCGCCTTCGGACGCGCCGCCAGGGGTCCGACGCAGGCGCGGCGTGAGCACGAACAGATCGGGCTGGACGCGACTCTCGATCAGGACGCGATTCGCTTCATCGAGAAGCCGATCCAGCCGGGAGAACAGCGACTGGTCCGCACAGCGGAAAAAAAGCGCACGATGCTCGGCGGGAAGATCAAGGTGGTCGGCCGCGATGCGCACGCATTCGACGATGCGATGCGGACCAATGGGCAGATCCTCGGGTTCGAACAGCGGCGCTTCGGCCAGCGTCGCGAAGCGCGTGCCGAGGGCAAAGAGCGACTGGCTGGCGCGGACCTCGGCCCGGTTGGCCGCCTCGACCAGGATCAGCGATTCCTCGAGTTCGGAAGAGTCGACCAGGGACAGTTCGGCACGCGCACCGGGGACGCGCTTGCCGACGACAGACGCATGCCGCGGCTCCGTCAGCCCGGCCAGCGCGGATTCGACCAGCATCATCAACGCCGGCGCCAGGTCGGCACGCACCCGGCGTACCTCGCGCAGCGACTCGAAGCAGCGTTGCTGTTCGTCGTTGTTTCTGGCCTGTTCGGCGCGGCGGAACAGATTCTGCTCCAGCGCGTCCAGCGCTTCGGACATGCCTTGTTCGAAGAACGGCGAGACATGGCCCAGCACGGTCTCGAGGATGGCGCGGACGCGTGCCGGAAACGGCCGCGATCTCAGGCTCAGCAGCGGCGCGCGCTGAATGCCTGACCGATTGCGGCTCTGGTTGGGAACTTCCATGGATGCCTACCTCCGAATCCGGTGCTCGCGCCGGGCGAACCCGGCGCGAATGTGATCCAGTTCACAAGCAAGAAGCTCGCCATGCCAAGTGACCATGACGTGCCGCGAGCTTACTCGCCGTAGGCCACGCTCACATAGGCCCCGCGACCGGGCGTGTTGTAGCCGGACAGCACCTCGTAGTCGCGATCGAGCAGGTTCTCGACGCGGATGCCCAGGCGCCAGCGTTCGCCAAAGGGCAGCGAGCCGACCAGATGCACCAGGCCATAACCCGGCAGCGGGCCATTGAAGTCCTGACGCGTGCCCGAGCCGAACACTTCGCTGCCGAGGCTGGCGCCGCCGGCGAAATGATAGTCGACGCGCAACGTCCCCTTCTGACCCGGGCGACGCAGCAGGTCGAGGCCGGTGTCGCGGTTCTCGGCGTTCTGTACCGTGGCGTTGGCGACGACGCCGAAGGCGCCGATGCGGCCGTCGTATTCCAGCTCCACGCCGTCGATGTCGGCGCGGGCGATGTTGATCGCCTGATAGGTCTCGCCGCCGCTGAAGCTGATCAGGTCGTCGACACGGGTACGGTAGGCGCTCAGTTCGACACGATGGCCGCTGTTGAAGGCGTGGTGCAGGCCGAGTTCGACGCTGTCCGACTGCTCCGGCTGCAGGTTCTGGTTGCCGGCGAACAGGCCGCCGAAGCCGGGCGAATACAGCTCGTTGAGGCTCGGCGCGCGGAAGCCCTGGCCGAAACTGGCGCGCAGGCGGGTGGCGTCCGCGATCTGCCAGCCCCAGGCGGCCTGGAAGGTGGCTTCGCCGCCGAACACCGAACTGTCGTCGTAGCGTCCGGTGAATTCGACGTCATGCGCGCCCGCGTGATGCGCGACGCCCGCATACAGCGCGCTGTTGTGGCGGCTGGCACCGAACACTTCGGTGTTGCCGAAGGTGTCGATTTCGGCGCCGCGTTCGCGCACGTGGTTGACGCCGCCGGACAGCGTCGTCGCATCGTTCAATGCGTACTGATGGTGCCAGTCGAGCGTGTTGCGACGCGCCTCGTAGGCGCCGAAATAGGCCGGCGTGTCGAGGTCTTCGCGCGAATGGCCGAGGTCAAGGCGATGCGTCCAGCGCTCCGCGATCGCGCCCTCGATCGACAACGCGGCCGAGGCGTTCTCGGCCTCGGTCACGCCCTGATCGAACTCGACTTCGGCCTGGGTGCCCTGCGCGGCGAAACGCAGCATCTGCTCGCCGATGCTGGAGGCGATGTTCAGGCGCGCGTGGTTGTTTTCGTAGCCGTCCTTGTCCGGGTTGAAGCCGTACGCGTTTTCGTTCGTCGCCGAGAAGCCGTCGGTCTGTTCCTGGCCGATGGTCAGCGACATCTCGCCGCGTTCGCCTTGCCCGCCGATGCTGGCGTCGACACCGAGGCGGCCGTACTTGCCGGCCATGATGCGGCCCGCGTAACCCTCGACCTTGCGGGTGAAGATCTGCACCACGCCGCCGATCGCGTCCGAGCCCCAGAACGCCGCACGCGGGCCGCGCACGATCTCGATGCGTTCGACATTGGCGAGCGGCAGGTGGGCGAGGTCGTACAGGCCCGAGTTCGCCGACGACACGCGCACGCCGTCGATCAGGAAAAGCGTGTGGTTGGAGTTGCTGCCGCGCAGGAACAGCGTGGTCGCCTGACCGACGCCGCCGCTGCGGGTGATGTCGACGCCGGCTTCGGTGCGCAGCAGCTCCAGCAGGTCGCCGGCCTGGCGGCGTTCGATCTCGACGCGGTCGATCACGCGCACCGCGGCGAGCGAGGCGTCGATCGCGGTCGATTCGCGGCGTGCGGTCACTTCGACGGTCGGGCCGCGCGTGGCCTTCGCGTCGTCGCCGGCGTGGACGCAGGACATGGACAAGGACGCCGCGATCGCGAGCGACAGGGAAACGGAATTCGGGTTCTTCGAGAGCATGGAGTCTTCCTCGTGCGGCACGCACCCGTGCCGGTGATGGTGAAGACGCCACGCGGGACCGTGTGGTCTGCGGCAGCAAGCGCAATTCGCGATGTGCATCAGCCCCCGCCGCCCCACGCAGCGCTGGTGAATGCCATCGGGCCGGTCTCCGGACTCGCGAGCGGGTTTCCCCGGAACGTCACCTTCCCATGCAGCGCACAGTGGCCCAGACGTTCCAACTCGCTTACCGTTGCGGGGGCAGCGTCGGCCTTGCACCGACTTCCCGTTTCACCCCGAACGCCTTATTCCAAGACGCGCGGGACACCAGACAGCCCGCGCAGCCTAGCGCAGTGCCGCCGACTTACTGCAAGCGCGCCGCATGTGATAGCAAGCGATCAACGAGAAGGGAGTGACTGGATGATTCGGCGTTGGCGCGGCATCGCCTTGTTGTCATGGGTCTGTTCGACCGCGCTGATTTCCGGATGTGCTGGGCTTGCCGCCCGAATCAATGCGGATCGCATGCTGAATGATGCGCCGAGACGAATCACCTGGATGTACAGCGAGGTCACGGATCACCAAGGCGAGAATGCACGGGTTCGCGTCTTCAGCGTCGAAGGACGCCACGAAGGGCTGACGAATACCGACTACGTGCCCTTGGCGATGCCCATCTATCTGCTCCCGGGGAGCTACCGAGTTCGCTTTGCCTGCCCTGGCGCTCGGGTACACGGCTACGACAATCGCGCGACCATCCGCGTTCCTCGGCACAAGGCGTCATACCTGTACTGCGACGAGCAGGAACGGCTGCAGGTCGCACCATCCGAACCGACTCCGCGCACATAACGTAGGCTGGGTTGAGCGCAGCGAAACCCGGCACGCAGTGTTCGATGGACGCCGTGCTTACCGATCGTCGTCCGCGCGCCAGTCCATCAGTTCGCCGTCGAGGTCGGTGCTGAGGTGGACGGTGATGGGCTTGCAGCAGACCGGGCAGTCTTCGATGTAGTCGGCGTCGCCGCCGGAGGTGTCGGCGACGGTTTCGAAGCGTTCGCCGCACCAGGGACAGGTCAGTCGGATCGTGTCGAGCATGGGTGGACTCCACCTGGACACGTACAGTCTGCACCCTTGATGTCGAGGCGATGTGTGCGCGCGATCAAGCCTCCCTGGGCTCGACTTGCCGTGGAGGTGCCGGCGCCCGGCGGGCAGCGTCTTCGTCGGGTCCTTGAATTGCGGGTTTGGATGCACACTGTTTCGCGACGTCTCCGGAACCGGCGCCTGTCATGCGCTTGCTGTTGATCCTGATGCTTTGCCTGGTGTCGCCGATGGCTGCTGCCGACGGCTTCAAGATCCTGTTCGTCGGCAACAGCCTGACCTACTACAACGATGTGCCGCGAGCGGTCGCGGCATTGCTGGAGGCGGAAGGCACGCATCGCCAGGTCGAGGTCGAGATGCTGGCCGAAGGCGGCGCGACGCTGGACCAGCATCTGCAGGGCGCCGCCTTCGATCGCACCCTGAAGGCGTTCGCGCCGGATGTCGTGGTGTTGCAGGACCGCGGCCCGTATCCGATGTGCGCGCCCGCCGATGATGAATGCCGCAAGTCGCCTGCGGCGTTCGCGCAAGCCATCGCGCGTGTGCGTGCGCGCGGCGCCATGCCGGTGTTGTTCGGAACCTGGCACGGCGTCCCGGAAGGGCAGGCCGTGTTGAGCGGGATGTTCGATGCCTTGTCGCGCCAGCACGGCGCGCGATTGGCCGATGTCGGGCGTGCGCGAGTGATGGCGCAAGCGCGGCCGATGAGCCTCTATCTGGACAGGGCAGAATCGGCGGACGCGCCTTGGTGGCGTGCACCGCTGCTGCCCGACCTCGACTGGCCGCCGCCGGATGGCCATCCCGCCGAAGCGGGCGGCTGGCTTGCCGCTGCGACGCTGGCACGCGCCATCCTGGGCCACGCGCTTGCGGCGGATCTCGTCATTGGCGACTTCTGCCGCGCCGTCTGGCCGGGCGCGGGATTGTCGGCCGCACGCGTGGCCAGTGTGCAGCTGCCCAAGGCAACGACGTGCGCCACGCCTGATGCGCACGTCATCGCCACGTCGGTGATGCTGGCCAATCGGTCGGCCACGGCAACACACTGAGCCCGCGCCGTCGCCGCGCCGCCGCGCCGCCGCGCCGCCGCGCCCTCAGCGTTGCGACGCGCGCCAGAGTTTCAGCAACTCGTCCTGGCGCTCGCGGCTGATGCCGGAGTTCGGCTTGGCGCGGCGTTCGGCGGGCAGCTTGTCCCACCAGGCGAGCAGGTCGTTGATCGTGGTCGCGAGCGGGCGATAGCTCAGCCCTTTGTCGATGGCGCGTTTGACGCTGACGCGATGGAAGCCGGCGGAGTCGCCCGTGCCCGGCGCGAAGATCGGCAGGTCGCCACCGACCACCACTTTCTGCGCTTCGAGGAAATCGAGCGGCACGTGCACGAGTTTGGCATTGCCGCCGGTCGCGGCCTGGATGCCGTACAGCGTGGCGTCGGTGCTGCGTTCGAAGTCCGGGCCGGTGGCGTTGTAGATGCCGAAGCTGCGGTTCTCGACCATGCGGATGGTCCATTCGGCGAGGTCGCGCGCGTCGATCACCTGCATCGGATCGGAGCCGTCGCCCGGCACCAGCACGTCGCCGCCTTCGCGGATGCGCAGCGGCCAGTAGGTGAAACGGTCGGAATCGTCGCGCGGGCCGACGATGTAGCCGGGGCGGATGATGGTGCTGATGCCCGGGAACCACTGCTCGGTCTCGGCCTCGCTGAGCGCCTTGAGCGGACCGTACAGGTGCTCGATGTCGGCGATCATGGTTTCGCGCGTTTCCGCCATCGCGTCCTTGCCCTGGTACTTCGCCAGTGCCGCGGTTTCGTCCATGCCCGGCGTGCTGTTGTCGGCGTAGACAGAAATCGTCGAGATGAAGACGTATTGTCCGACGCGGCCCTTCAGTACCTTGCCGGCGTCGCGCACCCAGGCCGGCACGGCGGTGGGATTGTCGATGCAGGCATCCCAGGTGCGATCGCCTTCCAGCGACTTCAGGTCGTTGTTGCGGTCGCCGAGCAGTTGTTCGACGTTGCCCGGCCATTCCGGCGACGGCCGCTTGCCGCGATTGAACAGCGTCACCTTGTGGCCGCGCGCCAGCGCATACGCCACCTGGAACGGACCGGTGAAACCGGTGCCGCCGAGGATCAGCAGGTTCAACGGCTTCGCCGCTTTCGGAATGTGCTTCAGCTCGTCGGCATAGGCGCGTAGCGCCGGCGTCAGCATCGCACCCGCGGCGGCAATGCTGGCGAATTTCAGGAGATCACGACGCGTGGTGTGCATGGTTGGCCTCTTGGGTCGGAAGTGGTGTGGATGCGGCCTGTGCCGCGACGAGACGACGATGCGCGCGACCCAGCCAAATCGCGAGCAGGAGCCACAGCGCCGAGATCGGCGCCGCGACGAAACTGATGCCGCTGGCGGTCAGGCCCAGCAGGCCGAGGCCGGTGTGCGTCCACGCGCCGATCTGGTCGCCGGCACGGAACATGAAGGTGTCGATCAGGTTCTTGGCCTTGTAACGCGTCTCGCGCGGCAGCGGGAAATACAGGTTCTCGCGCGCCGGTTGAGTCAGCGCGAAATTGCCCATGCGCCGGATCGACTGGAAGGCGATGACGACGGCGATGACCGGCGCGACGCCGAGCGCGAGATAGCCGAGCGTCGACAACAGCGGCAACACGCACAACGCGATCGCGATGCCGAAGCGGTTGAGCAGATGTGCCGACACGAAGACCTGCATCAGCAATGTCGCCGCGTTCGCCCAGACGTCGATCTGCGCGAACAAGGCCGAACGCGCGGCGCGATCCGGCACGGCCGCGGCGACGATGTCGGCCTGCAGGAAATACAGGAAGGTCGAACCGATCGTGTACAGGGTCATGAAGCCGGCGATGCCGAGCAGATACGGCGACCCGACCATCAGGCGGAATCCGGCCAGGGCCGAACC
>JBGASK010000055.1:0-19363 GCA_044229785.1 Ahniellaceae bacterium | reverse complement strand
GTAGATGCGGTTGAACACGCGCAACAAGGTGCTCTTGCCGCAGCCGCTCGGTCCGATCATCGCGGTGACGCGTTTCTCGGGGATGTCGAGGCTCACGTCCTTGATGGCGTGGAAGTCGCCGTAGTGGAAGTTCAGGCGACGCACGGCCAGCTTGGTCGCGGCGACGGCCGATGCGCGCGCGGCGACGGCGGTACGAAGTTCAGTCATTGGGAACTCGCTTGCGCAGCAGCACGAGGCGCGCGAACAGGGACAGGACGAGCACGAACACGGTGATGATGAAGGCGCCGGCCCAGGCCAGCGCATGCCAGTCCTCGAACGGGCTCATCGCATACTGGAAGATCACGACCGGCGCGCTCGCCATCGGCTCGGACAGATCGGCGCTCCAGTACTGGTTGTTGAGTGCGGTGAACAGCAGCGGCGCGGTCTCGCCGCTGATGCGCGCCAGCGCCAGCAGCACGCCGGTGACGATGCCGGGCGCAGCGGCGCGATACAGGATCTGCAGCGTCACCTTCCACTGCGGAATGCCCAGCGACAACGCCGCTTCGCGCATCTGCGAGGGCACCAGCTTGAGCATGTCGTCGGTGGTGCGCACCACGACCGGCAGCACGATGAAGGCCAGCGCGAGCACGCCGGCAAAACCCGAAAACCCGCCCATCGGCTTCACCACCAGCGTGTAGACGAACAATCCCAGCACGATCGACGGCGCCGACAGCAGGATGTCGTTGACGAAACGGATGACGGCGCCGACCCAGTGCCGGTTCGCGTATTCGGCCACGAACGTGCCGGCGGCAATGCCGATCGGGGTACCAATCAACACGGCGAGCAGACACATGACGACGCTGCCGAAGAGCGCGTTCGCGAGGCCGCCCGCTTCGCCGGGCGGCGGCGTCATCTGCGTGAACAGCGCGACATTGAACGCGGCGATGCCCTTGCTCAGCGTCGTCCACAGGATCCACGCGAGGAAGAACAGGCCCAGCAGAGCGGCAGCGGCCGACAGCAGCAACGCGACCGCATTGACGACGCGTCGCTTGAGGAACAACAGGTCGGTGGCCATCAGCGTCCCTCCCGCTTCGCCAGCTGGCGCAACATCAGCTTGGCCAGCGCCAGCACGACGAAGGTGACGACGAAGAGCAGGAAGCCGAGCGCGATCAGCGACGAGCGATACAGGTCGGTGTCGGCTTCGGCGAATTCGTTGGCGATGGTGGCGGCGATCGAATTGCCCGGCATCAGCAGCGAGGTCGAAAGTTCATGCGCATTGCCGAGCACGAAGGTCACCGCCATGGTTTCGCCGAGCGCACGCCCGAGACCGAGGAACACGCCGCCGATGACTGCCGAACGCGTGTACGGCAGCACCACGTCCCAGACCACTTCCCAGCGCGTCGAGCCGAGCGCATAGGCCGATTCCTTCAAGCGCGTCGGCACGGTCAGGAAGACGTCGCGCATCACCGAGGAAATGAAGGGCACGACCATGATCGCGAGCACCAGCCCCGCAGTCAGCGTGCCGATGCCGAGCGGCGGACCGGCGAACAGCGAGCCGACGACCGGCCATTGCCCGAGATTCGCGTCGACCCAGGGATACACGTGTTCGGCCAGCATCGGCACGAACACGAACAGACCCCACATGCCGTAGATGATGGACGGAATGCCGGCCAGCAACTCGATCGCCGTGCCGATCGGGGTACGCAGCCAGTTCGGCGCGACTTCGGTCAGAAACAGCGCGATGCCGAAGCTCACCGGCACCGCGATGATCATCGCGATCGCGGCGGTGACCAGGGTGCCGTAGATCGGCACCCAGGCGCCGAACTGTTGCCCGATCGCGTCCCAGGTGCTGCCGGCGATGAAGTCGATACCGAAGGTCGCGAAGGCTTCGCGACCGCCCCACAGCATCGACAGGGCCGCACCGCCGAGCGCCAGCAGCACGAACAGACCTGCACCCGCCAGCATCCGGCGGAAGCGGCGGTCGTGGCGCGCATCTCGCGATGCGCGGCGTTCTGCGGCGGCGATCAGGGTTTCCTGCATGGCCTCAGTACTTCAGTGCCTGCGTCCAATGCGTCTTCGCCTGCGCCTGCACCTTGGCCGGCAGCGACACGTAGTGCAGCGCGCTGGCCTGCTTGGCGCCGTTGGCGAACACCCAGTCGAAATAGGCGAGCGCGGCCTTGGCGTTGTCGGCGTTCTTCGGCTGCTTGTTCATCATCACGAACACGGTCGCGGCAATCGGCCAGGCCTTGGCGCCCGGCGCATTGGTGATGACGAGGTTGAAGTCCTGCGCCTTGTCCCACTCGGCGCTGTCGGCCGCGGCCTGGAAACTTTCCTCGTTCGGCGCGACGAATTCGCCGGCGGCGTTCTGCATCAGCGCATAGCTCATCTTGCTCTGCAGTGCATAGGTCAGCTCGACGTAGCCGATGCCGCCCTTGATCTGCTTCACGTACGCGGCCACGCCCTCGTTGCCCTTGCCGCCGATGCCGACCGGCCAGCGCACGCTGATGCCCTCGCCCGCCCTGGTCTTCCATTCGGCGTTGACCTTGGACAGGAAGTTCGTGAAGTTGAACGTGGTGCCCGAGCCGTCCGAACGATGCACGACGGTGATGGCTTGATCCGGCAGGGTCAGGCCCGGATTCAGCGCCGCGATGGCCGCGTCGTTCCAGCGCTTGATCTTGCCGAGGAAGATGTCGGCGAGCACCGTGCCGTTGAAGCGGATGCCGCCCGGCGTCACGCCGGCCACGTTGACTACCGGCACCACGCCGCCGATCACCAGCGGAAACTGCACCAGGTTCGCGGCCGCGAGTTCGGCGGTGTCGAGCGGCTTGTCGGAGGCGCCGAAATCGACCGTGCGCGCCTTGATCTGGGCGATGCCGCCGCCGGAGCCGATGGCCTGGTAGTTGATGCGGGTCTGGGTGGCGGCGCGATAGTCGGCCGACCACTTGGCCATGACCGGATAGACGAAGGTGGAACCGGCGCCGACGACATCGGCGGCCGGCGCAATGCCGCAGGCCGTGAAGGCCAAGGCGGCGACGAACAACTTGCTCTTCAGCGTGCGCAACATGGGCTCGGTCCTCAGAACATGAACTGGAAGCGAGCGGTGACGAGGCTCGGGTCGTCCGAAACGCCGGCCTTCTTGCTGGTCACGGCCGTGTAGTCGAGCGCCAGCTTGAAGTTCGAACGCCAGTACCAGTTCGCGCCGACGGTCCAGTTCTGTTCTTCGCCGCCGCGGATGCTGCCATCGTCGAGATCGATGCTGGAGTAGCGCAGGCCGAGTTCGAGCGCACCCTTGCCCGGGTCGTTCGGCACCGGATAGTCGAACTTGCCGAGCTTGTAGGTCTTGGCTTCGCCGGTCACGAACCAGGTGCCGTAGACGTAGTAGCCGTCGGCCGTGTAGTCGTCGAGGCCGGCGCTGCGGGTGACGTTGGCGCGCAGATACTCGCCCTGCACCGCCCACGGTCCCTTCGAGTACGCGGCTTCGAGGCCGATCTGGTTGTTGCGCTCGGCGTTCGCGATGTTGCCGGTGTCGACCAGGCGGAAGTTCGCGAGATCGGCTTCCGGGCGCGCCGAGAAGCGCGCGACATTCTTGAACTGTTCCTGCGAGGACGCGGCCACGCCGAAGTGCAGGGTTTCTTCCAGTTCGTGGATCGGCGCATAGGTGCCGCGCACCACGACGCCGGTGCCCTTGCCGGTGTCGTTCGTCAATTCGCGATCATAGACGCCGGCCGAGGCCGTCCAGCTCGTGCCGAACTGCATGTATTCGACGCCGAGTCGACGGCCGATGGTGAAGGCATTCGGCAGCGCGCGCGATACGAAGTCGATGCTCTTGGTCGTGATCAGCTCTTCCAGATTCATGTTCTGCTTGAACTGGCCGACGCGCAGCTGGCCGCCGGGACCGACCATCCACTTGCCGTAGACATCGAGCCAGCGGTCGGCGCGCGGGTCGTAGCCGACGAAGAATTCGGTGTTCTTCTCGTTCTTGAGGCGGAAGATGATCTCGGCGCGCCGGAACTCGGTGTTGTCGACGAAATGCTTCACGTCATCGTTGAACCAGTTCGCATCGGTCTGCAGGACGCCGTCCACAAAGGCGTCGTAGTCGCCAATGCGGTCGAACTGGTACTCGGCATGCGCCGGCAGGGAAAGCGCGCTGGCCACGGCCAGGACGGACAAACGGCGGACGAATGACATCTGGGCGACCCCTCTGTGACAGATGGGTGCGCACTCTATTGCCGGTATTTGACTGCTTTATGACAACACCGGGGTTTTGTTGCACCGGCATTGCAAGACGATGACGCCTCAGGCCGGCGCGGCGCCGTCCGGGATCGACAGATCCGCATCGGGGGCGGGATCGGGATCGTCGAGGCGGAAGGATTCGAGGATGTGGTCGGCGTCGGTGGACTGGGTTTCGGGCACCCAGACCGAGACGTAACCCGGCAGCAGGCCGAAGCTGCCGGTAAGGTCTTCGCCATGGATTTCGGCGGGGATGCCGTCGTCGCAGAGCCGGTCGCGCACCAGATGGGCGTCGATGAGGTTCTCGGCGACGTAGACGCAGCGCATGCGCGCTTACTGTTCCATCAGTTCGACGCCGTCCAGGCCCTGCGACAGCGTATGCGCATCGCCGCCCTGGGCAAGCTTGATGCGCAGGCGCACCTCGTTCGCGGAGTCGGCGTGGCGCAGCGCATCCTCGTAGGAGATTTCACCCGCCTGGTACAGCTCGAACAGGCTCTGATCGAAGGTGCGCATGCCGAGGTTGGTCGACTCCTTCATCAACTCCTTGATCTTGTGTACTTCGCCGTCGCGGATGTAGTCCTGCACCAGCGGCGTGCCGAGCAGGATTTCCAGAGCGGCGCGGCGCTGCTTGCCGTCCGGCGTCGGCACCAGTTGCTGGGCCACGACGCCCTTCAGATTCAACGACAGGTCCATCAGCAGCTGCGGACGGCGATCTTCCGGGAAGAAATGGAGGATGCGCTCCAGCGCCTGGTTGGCGTTGTTGGCGTGCAGCGTGCACAGGCACAAATGGCCGGTTTCGGCGAAGGCGATGGCGTGTTCCATCGTCTCGCGGGTACGCACTTCGCCGATCAGGATCACGTCCGGCGCCTGGCGCAAGGTGTTTTTCAGCGCGTTTTCCCAGGAATCGGTGTCGATGCCGACTTCGCGTTGAGTGACGATGCAGCCCTCGTGCTTGTGCACGAATTCGATCGGGTCCTCGATGGTGATGATGTGGCCGGTCGAGTTCTGGTTGCGGTAGCCGATCATCGCGGCGAGCGACGTGGATTTGCCGGTACCGGTCGCGCCGACGAACATGATCAGGCCGCGCTTGGTCATGGCCAGCGTCTTCACCACCGGCGGCAGGCCGAGTTCCTCGACGCCGGGAATGCGCGTCTCGATGCGACGCAGCACCATGCCGACCTGATTGCGCTGGTAGAAGCAAGAGACGCGGAAGCGGCCCACGCCCTGCAGCGAAATCGCGAACTGGCACTCGTGCGTTTTTTCGAACTCCTCGCGCTGCGAGGGCGTCATCACGTTCAGCACCATGTCGCGGCTCTGCTGCGGCGACAACGGCGCCTGGGTGATCGGCGCGATGCGGCCGTTCACCTTCATCGACGGCGGAATGCCGGCGGTGATGAAGAGGTCCGAGCCCTTCTTGTGGACCATCAATTTCAGGAACGAGGTGAAGTCCACGCTGCTCATGCTTTTCCTCCAGCCGGATCGGGAGCGACCGAACGATCCGACATCATTCGAACAACTTCTTGTCCTTGGCGTAGCTCGATGCCTGCGTGCGCGTGATCAGGCCACGCTTCACAAGATCCTGCAGGCATTGATCGAGCGTCTGCATGCCGACCGATGCGCCGGTCTGGATCGACGAATACATCTGCGCGACCTTGTCCTCGCGGATGAGGTTGCGGATTGCCGGGATGCCGACCATGATCTCGTGCGCCGCGACGCGGCCGCCGCCGACCTTCTTCAGCAGCGACTGCGAAATGACCGCACGCAGCGACTCCGACAGCATCGAACGCACCATCGGCTTTTCGCCTGCCGGGAACACGTCGATGATGCGGTCCACCGTCTTCGCTGCCGACGACGTGTGCAGGGTGCCGAACACCAGGTGCCCGGTTTCCGCAGCGGTCAGCGCCAGGCGGATGGTTTCCATGTCGCGCATTTCGCCGACCAGGATGTAGTCCGGGTCCTCGCGCAGGGCCGAGCGCAGCGCCTCGTTGAATCCGTGCGTGTCGCGATGCACTTCGCGCTGGTTGATCAGGCACTTCTGCGACTGGTGCACGAACTCGATCGGATCCTCGATGGTGAGGATGTGGCCGTACTCGTTCTTGTTGATGTGGTCGACCATGCCGGCGAGCGTGGTCGACTTGCCGGAACCGGTCGGGCCGGTGACCAGCACCAGGCCCTGGGGCACGTCGATCAGTTCCTTGAACACCTTGGGCGCATTCAGGTCTTCGAGGGTCAGGATCTGGCTCGGAATGGTACGAAACACCGCACCTGCGCCGCGATTCTGGTTGAAGGCGTTGACGCGGAAGCGCGCCAGCCCCGGGATCTCGAACGAAAAGTCGGTTTCCAGGAATTCTTCGTAGTCGCGGCGCTGCTTGTCCGACATGATGTCGTAGACCAGCGAATGCACGGCCTTGTGGTCGAGCGCCGGGATGTTGATGCGGCGCACGTCGCCATCGACCCGGATCATCGGCGGCAGGCCTGCGGACAGATGCAGGTCGGAGGCCTTGTTCTTGACCGAAAACGCGAGTAGCTCGGCGATATCCATGCGGCGCTCCGGGGCCAGACGTAAACTTGGCCCGACTATAGCCCTTTTTGCGGGCCCGCAAAACGCAGCCCGATCCGGACCATGACCGACCTCGAAGAACGATTCCGTCTGACCCGCGCGCGACTCGCCGACGCGGCTGGCGACCATCCCGTCCGCCTGCTCGCCGTCGGCAAGACGCAACCGGCCGCCGCCTTGCGTGCGCTGGCCGCGCTCGGCCAGCGCGCCTTCGGCGAGAACTACGTGCAGGAGGCGCTGGTCAAGCAGCGCGAACTCGCCGATCTCGCGCTCGAATGGCATCTGATCGGGCCGCTGCAGTCGAACAAGTGCAAGGAAGCCGCGACGCATTTCGACTGGGTGCAAAGCATCGACCGCCACAAACTGATCCCGCTGCTCGGCAAATTCCGGCCCGCCGAGCGCGCGCCGTTGAACCTGCTGGTGCAAGTCAACATCGACGACGAGGCGAGCAAGTCCGGCTGCGCGCCGGCAGGGACCGAAGCGCTCGCAGCCGCCGTCTCCGCCGAGCCGCGCCTGCGCCTGCGCGGCCTGATGGCCATTCCGCAACCCGATGCCGACCCGGCACGCCGTCGCGACGCATTCCGGCGCATGCGCGACCTGTTCGAAAAGCTTCGAAGCCGCCATCCGGAGATCGACACCTTGTCGATGGGCATGTCCGACGATTACCCGCTCGCCATTGCGGAAGGCGCCAACCTGGTTCGGATAGGATCGGCGCTCTTCGGTCCACGTGGATGACGACATGACAACCCTGGCATTCATCGGCGGCGGCAACATGGCCCGCGCCCTGATCGGCGGACAGATCGCGCGCGGCGCCGATCCGCGCCGCATTCGCGTTGCCGAGCCGGTCGAGGCCGCGCGATACGGACTCGCCGCCGAATTCGGCGTCGCCGTACACGCCGAGAATGCGGCGGCCGCGGAAGGCGCCGACGTCATCGTGCTCGCCGTGAAGCCGCAGGTCATGCGCGAGGTGTGCACCGGCATCGCCGACCTGGTGGCGGCGCGCAAGCCGCTGCTGATCTCGATCGCGGCCGGCATCGGTCTCGAACATTTCCGCCGCTGGTTCGGACCCGCCGCCAAACTCGTTCGCTGCATGCCGAACACGCCCGCCCTGATCGGTGCCGGCGTCACCGGCCTGTATGCCGACGCGAGCGTGGATGCGGACGCGCGCTCGCGCGCCGAGGGCATTCTCACTGCCACCGGCCCGACCGTCTGGATCGACGACGAGGCCAAAATGGATGCAGTCACGGCCGTGTCCGGCAGCGGCCCGGCCTACTTCTTCCTGCTCATGGAAGCCATGGTCGAAGCCGCGGTCCGCCAGGGCCTGAGCGCCGACGCCGCGCGCATCCTGGTGCTGAACACCGCACTCGGAGCGGCACGCATGGCCAACGAAAGCGAGGAGAGCCCGGCGACGTTGCGCGCCCGCGTGACTTCGCCGGGCGGCACCACCCAGGCCGCACTCGAGCGATTCGAAGCCGGCGGTTTCCGCGACCTCGTCGATGCCGCGATCGCACGCGCCAGCGAACGCGGCCGCGAATTGTCGAACCAGTTCGGAGTCTGAGCGTGGGCCATCTCGCCAATGCCGGGGTGTTGATCGTGCAGGCCGTGTTCGGGCTGCTTGCCGGCCTGTTCTTCTTCCGTTTCCTGATGCAGGGCCTGCGCGTCGACTTCCGCAATCCGCTGTCGCAGTTCGTCTACAAGCTCACCAATCCGGCGCTGATCCCGATCCAGAAGGCGCTGCCGGTGCTGCGCGGCTGGAATCCGGCGGCCCTGCTCGTCACGTTCCTGCTCACCCTGCTGGAAACCTGGCTGCTGTATCGACTGGCCGGGCTCGGCCTGCCGCTGCCGGCCCTGCTGGTGCTGTCGCTGGCGTTGCTGATCCAGTTCGCGGCCACCGTCGTGTTGTGGATGATCATCCTCCGCGCCGTGCTCAGTTTCGTGTCGCCGGATCCGCACAATCCGATGGTGCAGATGCTGTACCGCCTCAGCGACCCGCTCCTGAAACCATTCCAGCGCCTGATCCCGCCCATCGGCGGACTCGATCTCTCGCCGGTCTTCGCCGTGCTTGCGCTGCAACTGGTGCGGGTGTTGATCGCCGCGCCGCTGATCGACGTCGGCGTGGCGATGACCGGCTTCGGAGGCTGACATGACCGAAATCCTCGCCATCCGCCACGCCCAGGCCTCGTTCGATGCCGACGACTACGACCAGCTGTCGACGCTCGGCGAAGACCAGGCATTGCGCCTCGGGCGCTGGCTCGCCGCCGACCGTGACATCGGGTTCGATGCGGTCGTCGTCGGCGCGATGCGTCGCCACCAGCAGACGCTGGCCGGCATCGAACAGGCCTTCGCCGAAGCCGGGCGCACGCTGCCCGATGTCGAGGTCGACGCCGGTTTCAACGAATTCGACCACGGCGCCGTGCTCTCGGCCTTTCTTGCAACGCATCCGCAGCATCGCCCCGCGGACCGCGACGCCCTGCCCGGCCCGCGCGACCGCATGCAGGTCGCGCGCTACCTGTTGGCGGCGTTGCGCCATTGGGCCAGCGGCGCGATGGAAGCGCAGCTCGACGAGGGCTGGTTCGCGTTCCGCGCCCGCGTTGCCGCAGCGACCGCGCGATTGACCGAACGCCATCACGGTCGCGAACGGGTGCTGCTGATCAGCTCCGGCGGGGTCATCGCGCAACTGGCGCAACGCGCGCTCGATGTCGCCGACCAGCGCTCGGTCGATTTCAACATCGCCATCCGCAATTCCGCGATCAGCGAGTTCGTGATGTTCGAAGGCGGCCTGCGACTGCTCGGCTTCAACCATTTGCCGCATCTCTCGGCTCCCGGCGAACGCAAACTCTGGACCCATTTCTGAGGTGATCATGGCGCTGTCGCCGCTGTTCCCGTTTTCCGAACGCGCGCGTGCGCTGCACGCCGAACTCGACCAGTTCATCCGCGATCGCGTGCTGCCGGCCGAAGCCGGGTTCGACGCGCATCTCGAACAGCCGGGGCAACGCTGGACCATTCCGCCGGTCGTCGAAACGCTGAAGGCCGAGGCGAAACAACGCGGCCTCTGGAACCTGTTCCTGCCCGATCCGAATCATGGCGCAGGCCTGTCGAACCTCGACTATGCGCCGCTGGCCGAACTCAGCGGCCAGTCCCTGATCGCGCCGGAAACCATCAACTGCAATGCGCCCGACACCGGCAACATGGAAGTGCTGCATCACTACGGTTCGCCCGCACAGCAGGAACGCTGGCTGCAGCCCTTGCTCGCGGGACACACGCGCTCGGCCTTCGCGATGACCGAACCGGACGTGGCCTCCAGCGACGCCACCAATATCGCGACCCGCATCGAACGCGATGGCGACCACTATCGCGTCACCGGACGCAAGTGGTGGATCACCGGAGCGATGGATCCGCGCCTCGACTTCTTCATCGTCATGGGCGTGACGAATCCGGAGGCCGAGCCGCATCGTCGCCACAGCCAGATCATCGTGCCGAAGGCGACACCGGGCGTGACCGTGGTGCGGCCGCTGCACCTGTTCGGCTTCGACGACGCCCCGAACGGCCATGCCGAAGTACGTTTCGACAGCGCGCGCGTGCCGCTCGATCACCTGATCGCCGGCGAAGGCCGCGGCTTCGAGATTGCGCAGGGACGACTCGGTCCCGGCCGCATCCACCACTGCATGCGCCTGATCGGCCTGGCTCAGCGCGCGCTCGACGCCATGATCGCGCGGGCCCGCACCCGCATCGCCTTCCATCGCCCGCTCGCCGACCAGGGCATGGTGCGCGAGGCGATCGCGCTGAGCCGCTGCGACATCGAACAGGCGCGGCTGCTGACGCTGTCGGCGGCGATGAAACTCGATGCCGGCGGTGCGCGCGGCGCGAAGGACGAGATCGGCATGATCAAGATCGTCGCGCCACGCATGGCCCAGCGCGTCATCGACCGCGCCATCCAGGTGCATGGCGCGCTCGGCGTGTCCGAGGATTCCTTCCTGTCCAAGGCCTACGCCGGCGCCCGCGCCCTCAGCCTCGCCGACGGTCCGGACGAAGTGCACCTGACCGCGCTGGCGAAGTCGATGGTGGCGACACGCTGACCGTCATGCAGGCACCGCGGCGCCGAGCAGCACGCGGAAGTCCGCGATCATCGCGTCGAGCACGCCGTGCGGCAGGCGCAGCGAACCGGTGAGGTTGAATTCCGACGTGACCGGTCCGAGGCTGTAGGCGTCGCCCACCGAAAAACTCAGCATGACCTCGTCGCTGCCGGTCGGGCACCAGAAGATCAGGAAGCTGCTGTAGGTGCCGTCGAGCTGCGGCGTCAGGCTGCGGTCCTGCGCGAAGCGCTCGAGCTCGGCGACGAAGGCGGCGGCATTGAGAAACTGGATGTCGACATTGCTGCCGGAGAAACGGCCATGGCCGATGTCGACCGTGCAATGCAGCTCGAACCAGGAATAGCCGGCGTCGCCGCAGCGCTGGATCTCGATCCGGGAGCGACTGTCGTGGCATTGGATGTGCAAGCCGCATTCCATGGTGACTCAGCTCGCTGTCCGACCGTCGCCCGGATCATGCGGGTTCTGCTCCATCGCGGCAATCGCGAAAGCCGGTTTGCCGCAGGCGCGGACGTGAACTTGCTTTACGCTTGTCGACATCGAGCGCGTCCGTCGTCGCCCGATCGCGCATGAACCCAAGGAGCCCGATGATGTCCGACCTCCCGCTTGATGCCCTCGCTGCCTGGTGCGGCGCGCATGTCCGAGGCTTTCGCGGTCCGGTGACGGCCACCAAGTTCAAGGGCGGGCAGTCGAATCCGACCTATCGGCTCGCTGCTGAATCCGGCACCTATGTGCTGCGGCGCAAGCCGTTCGGGCAGCTGCTTCCGGGCGCACACGCGGTGGATCGCGAGTTCCGGGTGTTGTCGGCCCTGCACGGCCACGGCGTGCCGGTGGCGGAACCGCTGGCGCTGTGCATGGACGAAGCGGTGATCGGCGCGATGTTCTACGTGATGGCGCACGTCGACGGCCGCATCTTCTGGGACCCGTCGCTGCCGGACATGGTCGCGGCGCAACGCGGCGCCTGCTACGACGAAATCATGCGCGTGCTGGCGGCGTTGCACGACATCGATGTCGGCGCCGTCGGGCTCGGCGACTTCGGCAAGCCGGGCAACTATTTCGAGCGCCAGATCGCGACCTGGACCAAGCAGTACCGCGCCAGCGAGACGCAACGCATCGACGCGATGGAAACCCTGATCGAGCGACTGCCGACGCGCTGCCTGCAGGACGACGGCCGCATCGCGCTGGTGCATGGCGACTTCCGCATCGACAACCTGATCTGGCATCCGACCGAGCCGCGCATCCTGGCCGTCGTCGATTGGGAACTGGCCACGCTCGGTCATCCGCTCGCCGACCTTGGCTACTTCTGCATGGCGCTGCGGCTGCCGCGCAATCCCGCATTGCCGGGTCTGGCCGGCCTGGATCGCGGCGAGCTCGGCATCCCCGACGAGGCGGCGCTGATCGAGCGCTACCAGCATCAGGGTCCTCGCGGCGCCATCGGCGACTGGGGCTTCGTGCTGGCGTTTTCGTTCTTCCGCCTCGCCGCGATCGCACAGGGCGTCGCGAAACGCGCGCAACAAGGCAACGCCTCGAACGAGCGCGCCGCGGAGGCCGGCGCGATGACGACCCTGCTCGCACGGATGGGCGCGGACATCCTGACCGGATGACACGAACCGGCGCGCCGCCGCGTTGACCGGATCACGCGCCGAACGTCTCGTCCCATCTCGATCCAGGACGTGACCGAAGACCCATGCGTGCCCGAGCACGATCGGGGAAGCTGCGCGATCCGCACCCGGCAAAGGAGCCTTGCATGTCGAAGTCGATTCTTCCCGTCCTCGTGTTTGCTGCGCTGACAGGCGCGGCCGACGTCTCCGCACAATCCAGCGTCGCGCACATCAATGGCAGCGCCGAAGCCGGCAACACCGTCAGCATCGAGAACGTCGAGACCAGCTACTCGCGCGAGATCAAGGTCGGCAAGAACGGCCGCTTCCAGTTTCGTTCGTTGCCCACGGGCACGTACGACGTGGTCATTCGCGAACCAGGCGGCGAGATCGTGAAGTCGCAGCTGGTCTCGCTGCGGGTGGGCTCGACGGCCACCGTCAAGCAGGGACCGCGCGAAACGCTAGCCCGCAGCGCCGAACAGCAATCCGGCAGCGGCGGTGACGGCCATGGCGAGCGCGCCCCAGCCCATGACGCGGATGGTGCCGACCAGCGGCTTCGCCCCGCCCGCGACGCCGGCGAGCGCCCCCAGGCCCCCGAGACACACCAGTGAGGTGATCGACACGGCGGCCACGACTGCCGTGGACGGCGCCAGCAAGGCGGGCAACAAGGGCAGCGCGGCGCCCACGGCAAACGTGAGTGCCGACGCGACGGCAGCCTGCACCGGACGTGCCGCGCCCGTATCGGAAATGCCGAGTTCGTCGCGCGCATGCGCGCCGAGCGCGTCGTGGGCCATCAGCTGATCGGCCACCTGCTTCGCCAACGCCGGATCGAGTCCGCGCTTTTCGTAGATGCCCGCCAGTTCGGCGCGTTCGTGGGCATCGTCGGTCGCGAGCTCGTTGCGCTCGCGCTCGAGGTCGGCGCGTTCGGTGTCGGCCTGCGAACTGACGGACACGTATTCGCCAGCGGCCATCGACATCGCGCCTGCAACCAGGCCGGCGGTGCCGGCGACCAGCACCTCGTGCGCCGAACCGCCGGCGCTGGCCACGCCGACGACGAGGCTGGCGGTGGACACGATGCCGTCGTTGGCTCCGAGCACTGCAGCGCGCAACCAGCCGATGCGGTCGGTACGGTGGCGTTCGACGTGAATGGCGCGCATGGCGGTCTCCGGATGGAATTCAGCAATCGTCGCACATCGCCACGGCAGCGATGGCGGCGTGCAGCGCGTGCAGGCCGTCGGTCAAGGCCGCCGGACCGGGCTGCAGGATGATCGGCGACTTGATCTCGACCAGACGACCGTTGCGGACGGCCGGCACGGCCGCCCAGCCTGGTCGCGCGGCCACGGTGTCCGGCTGGAATTTCTTGCCGCACCAGGAACCGAGGACCAGTTCCGGCGCGCGCCGGATGATCTCGTCGTCGTTCGCGAGAATGCGGTGTTTCGCCAGCGATTGCGCGGCGAGTTCGGGAAAGAGGTCGTCGCCGCCGGCAATCCGCACCAGCTCGCAGACCCACTGGATGCCGCTGATGCGCGGCTCGTCCCATTCTTCGACATACACCCGCGGCCGCCGCGGCAAGGCGGCCGCCTGCGCGCGGATGCGATCGATGCCGGCATCGATGCCGGCCAGATAGTCCCGCGCCTGCTCGAAGGCCCCGACCATCGCACCGAGACGCAGGATGTAGGCGCGGATGCCGTCGACCGAGCGATGGTTGCTGATCCAGACCTCGACGCCGGCCTTGATCAAGGCCTGAGCGATATCCGCCTGGAGGTCGGAGAAACCGATGGCGAGATCCGGTTTCAGATCGAGGATGCGGTCGATCTTCGCGCTCAGGAAGGCCGAGACCCTGGGTTTCTCCTTGCGCGCCTGCGGCGGCCGCACCGTGAAGCCGGAGATGCCGACGATACGGTCCTGTTCGCCGAGCGCGTAAAGCACTTCGGTCGGTTCCTCGGTCAGGCAGACGATGCGTTCGGGAAACCGCAGGCTCACGGGTAGAGCAATCGAAGCTGCCAGGCGCCGTCGCGCCATTCGTGGCGATGGCGTTCGTGCAGGCGGAACGGCACGCCGTACCAGAACTCGATCAGGTCCGGCACCACGCGCTGGCCGGACCAATGCGGCGGGCGCGGCACCGGCGCGTTCGCGTAACGCTGCTCGGCCTCGGCGCAACGGGTCTCGAACGTCGCCCGATCCGGCAGGGTCTGCGACTGCAGCGAAGCCCAGGCACCGAGCTGGCTTTCGCGCGGACGCGAGGCGAAATAGGCATCGGCTTCGGCGTCTGCGACCGTCTCGACCCGGCCTTCGACGCGCACCTGCACGCCGTCGCGCAGCTTCTTCCAGTGGAAACACAGGGCCGCACGCGGATGTGCGCGCAGTTGCCGGCCCTTGTCGCTGTCGAGATTGGTGTAGAAGACGAAGCCGCGCTCATCCAGCTGCTTCATCAGCACGATGCGCGAGGAGACGCGCCCGTCGCGCTGCGTGGTGGCCAGATTCATGGCATTGGCGTCGGACTCGCCTGCTGCTTCGGCGTCGGCCATGAGGCGGTGGAAGGTCTGGACCAGTTCGGTGGACAACATCGTCGGCACTCCCCGGCCGGAGCGCCGAGGCCGTCCGGCCGTTCAATCGATTCGGATCACTTCGCCGGTTCGAGGCGATAACCGTGCTGGTAGACCGCGCTCAGCACCCAGCCGCTCTCGCCGGTGAGCATCATCTTCTTGCGCAGGCGGCTGACGTGGGTGTCGACGGTGCGCGTATTGACGTCGCCGCCGAGGTTCCAGACGTTCTCGAGCAGCGCGGCGCGACTGACGATGCGGCCATGACGACGGAAGAGGTACGACGCCAGGTCGAATTCGCGATCGGTCAGCTCGATCAGCTCGCCATTGAGGCTGACCGAACGCTTGTCCAGATCGAACTTGTAGGGCAGCACTTCCTCGACCCAGGCGCCGCCGCCGCCGCTTGGCGTGTTCGCCACGCCGCTGCGACGCAGCACGGTCTGGATGCGCGCGATCAGTTCCGAGGCCTTGGCCGGTTTCACGACGTAGTCGTCCGCACCCGCCTTGAGCCCGGACACGATGTCTTCCTCGGCCGTCCGTGCGGTCAGGAAGATCACCGGCAGGCGCGCATGTGCCGATTGCCGCAACCACTCCAGCAGATCGAGGCCGGAGCCTTCGCCGAGGTTCCAGTCCAGCAACAGCAGATCGATCGACTCGGCGCCGAGTCGGCGCCGGAAGTCCTTCACTTCGGCATAGGACCGCACCATGAAGCCGGCCTGTTCAAGCCAGGCGCGATACAGATCGGCCTGGTCGCGGTCATCTTCCAGAAGTCCGATCACTACGGCTTCGTTTGCCATTCCTGTCCCTCGATCGCCCCTGACGGCGTGCGTCGCAAACAACTGTTGCGATCCTGCCGCAACAATAAGCCACGGGCGCCGGAATGAAAAGCCGTGCCCGCGGCCATCGACGCCGATCGTCAGGCGCGCGCCATGAACGCGGGGCTCATTCGACGAGGAAGCTGATCTTGAGGTTCACGCGCCACTCGACGACCTTGCCGTCGTCGCCGGTCACGACCTTGATGTCGTTGACCCAGGCGCCCTTGATGCCCTTGACCGTCTTGGCGACCTTCTTGAGGCCGGACTGGACGGCGTCCTCGATGCCCTTGCTCGACGACGCGGTGACTTCGATGACTTTCACGATGTTGGCAGCCATGATCTTCCTCGCAGTGGGTTTGGCGCGGATGCGCTGCCCGAGTCTACGCTCAGGCCAGCCCCGGAAGTCACCGCAGCAAGGCGTCGTAACCGGTGCGGAAATCCGCATGACGGAAGACGAAACCGGTGTTCCGCAACTTGGCATTGGCGACGCGCTTGTTTTCCGGGGCAGCCCCCGCCGCCGTCCGGACCAGTCGCGGCAGGCCCATGCGGTCGGCCAGCCAGTCCAGCACCTCGGGTTGCGCGGCAGGCGCATCGTCGACCAGATTGAAGATGCCGGCCGCGCCCTGCCGGATCAAATGCACCGCCGCGGCGGCCGCGTCGTCGACATGGATGCGGTTCGTGTACAGCGGCGGATCGGACACCGGCAACGGTTCGCCGGAGCGTACGCGCCGCAACAACATCTCGCGCCCCGGCCCGTAGAGTCCGCCGAGGCGCAGCACCAGCGCCTCGCGCCGGCCGGCCAGCGCGACCTGTTCGGCGTCGCAGATCACCCGACCGTTGAAGGCCGACGGCAGGCAGTCGGCCGTTTCGTCGATCCAGGCGCCGCCGTGGTCGCCATAGACCGCCGTGCTCGACACGAACACGACGCGGGAGACGGCGGGCAAGCCCGCTCGCAGATGGCGCAAGGCATCGACGTATACGGCGCGATAGCTCGCTTCGTCGCGACTGGCAGGGCTGAGGCAATGCACGAGCACGTCGAATTCGCCATCGATCGGCGCCCCGAGCGGCTGCGTCAGGTCGAGGGCGTGTACTTCGGGTTCGTCCGGGCGTGGCCGGCGTGCGATGCGGACCACCTCGGCACCGGCGTCACGCAGACCGAAGGCGATGCGGCCGCCCAGATCGCCGCTGCCCGCGATCAGGACGCGCACCCGCTCAGACCGCGGCGGGCGCCAGCGGCGCGGTCGGCGGCCTGCGACCGCCGCGATCCGGGCGCGGCAGGTAGCGCAGCCAGATCAGCCAGACCACGAGCGCATCGAGAATGATCAGCGCCTGCCACAGGTACAGATGGAACCAGTCGAACCACAGCCGATGGCATTCCTGTCCGGGCACGCATTTCGCGGTTTCCCATTCGCCCAGGTAGAACAGGCTGACGATGCGCACGATGTTCAGGCCCTGAATCGCGACGAAGCCGAGCGCGAAACCGACGAAGCGGTGCTTCCAAGGCGCCGGAAAGGCGAAAATCGCGGCGAACAGGATGATGATGGCCTCGACGCCGTTGCAGCCGCGTTCGATGGCGACGCCCCAGGCCACCGAGGTGCTCTGGATGACATTGCCGTAGGTCTTGACGGAGTCGTCGAACAGCCGGATCAGCCAGGTGGAAAACGTGGCCAGACTCTCGGTGAAAGGCAGGATCACGTGTTTTTCCACCGGACCCAACACTTCCAGGGTGAACAGGACGACCAGCAGAACGAGGAACAGGATCGAAAAGCGCAACATGCCGAACACGCGAAACCGACGAAGATGCGGATGCTAGCATCAAGGCATGAATCCCTCGTCGAACCTGTTCCTGGTCGGGCCGATGGGCGCCGGCAAGAGCACGATCGGCCGGCGCCTGGCGGCCCATTTCGGCCTGCCCTTCATCGATCTGGACGAGGAAATCGAACGCCGCAACGGCGTGAGCGTGGCCTTGATCTTCGAACTGGAAGGCGAGGCCGGGTTCCGCAGCCGCGAATCGCGGTTGATCGAGGAATTGTCCTGCCGCGACGGCGTGGTGCTGGCCACCGGCGGCGGCGCGGTGCTGGCCGAATCCAACCGTCGCGTCCTGCACGACCGCGGCTTCGTCCTTTATCTGTCGACAACGGTGGCGCAGCAACTGTCGCGCCTCGCCCGCGACGTGAAGCGCCCGCTGCTGCAGGCGCCGGACCGGCGCGAGCGCCTGGATGCCATGGCCGCACAACGCAATCCGCTGTACGAGGAGATCGCCGACTTGACCGTGACCGGATCGAATACCGCGGTTGCGCAGGCCGCGCGCCAGATCGCCGCGCGCCTCGAGGGGCAATGGCAGCGCAAGGCGGTGGCGGCATGAAGCGCATGGTCGAAGTGGCGCTCGGCGCGCGCAGTTATCCGGTCACCATCGCGCCCGGCCTGCTCGACGATGCGACCACGATCGCCGCGACGGTCGGCGGACGCCACGTGCTGATCGTCAGCAACGAGATCGTCGCGCCGCTCGCGCTCGCGCGCGTGCAGCAGGCGTTGTCGGCGAAATCGGTCGCGACGGTCATCCTGCCCGACGGCGAAGTGCAGAAGTCGCTGGCCAGCGCCGATCGGCTGTTCGCGGCGCTCGCCAAGATGGGCGCGAGTCGCGACGCCACCCTGGTCGCACTGGGGGGCGGCGTGATCGGCGACCTCGGCGGATTCGCGGCCGCCTTGTGGATGCGCGGCGTGCCTTTCGTGCAGATTCCGACCACGCTGCTCGCGATGGTCGATTCGTCGGTCGGCGGCAAGACCGCGGTGAACCTGGCCCAGGGCAAGAACCTGGTCGGCGCCTTCCACCAGCCGCGCGCCGTGCTGATCGATCCGGACGTGCTGGCGACGCTCCCGAAACGCGAACTGCGCGCCGGTTTCGCCGAAGTCGTGAAATACGGCGCGATCGGCGACCACGCCTTCTTCGCCTGGCTCGAACACCACGCCGAAGCCCTGCTGACGCTGAAGCCGGACAGCACCGCCGAAGCCATCGAACGCAGCGTCCGTCACAAGGCCGGCGTCGTGTCGCGCGACGAGCGCGAAGACGGCGAACGTGCGCTGCTGAACTTCGGCCACACCTTCGGCCATGCCATCGAGACGCTGGGCGACTATCGCGGGCTGAACCACGGCGAAGCCGTCGCCGTGGGCATGGTGCTGGCGGCCGAACTGTCGGCCCGCATCGGCATGGCCGCGAGTGCCGATCTCGACCGCCTCAACGACCTGCTGGTGCGCCTCGGCCTGCCGACACGCATTCCGCCCGGCTACGCCGCCGACAAGCTGCTCGATGCGATGCGCCTCGACAAGAAGGCGCTGAGCGGCCAGTTGCGCCTGATCCTGTGGCGCGGCATCGGTCGCGCCGAAGTGGTGTCGGCGGTGCCGGACGCGAAGATCCTCGAAACACTGAAGGCAGGCGGGGCGAGCTGACTTGCAGATCGCGGCTGAAGCCGCTCCAACAGCTCGGGTGGAGCGGCTTCAGCCGCGATGATGGTCTCATTCCACCGTGATGGTGATCTCCTCCGACATCACCGGC
>JBGASK010000054.1:0-19505 GCA_044229785.1 Ahniellaceae bacterium | reverse complement strand
GCATCCAGGCGAACGAATTGCACATCCGGGACGACGCGTTGCGCGACATCGTGCGCTACTACACGCGCGAATCCGGCGTGCGCAACCTTGATCGCGAGATCGCGAAGATCTGCCGCAAGGTGGTGAAGGAAATCCTGTTGGCCGGCGCAAAGCCTGCGGTCAAGGGCAAGCGTGGCAAGGCGAAAGCCTCGATGATCGACGTCGGCGCCGCTGAAGTGGAGAAGTATCTCGGCGTGCGTCGCTTCGATTTCGGTCGCGCCGAACAACAGAACGAGGTCGGGCTCGTGACCGGACTCGCTTGGACGCAGGTCGGCGGCGATCTGCTCAGCATCGAGGCGACGACCATCGCCGGCAAGGGCAAGCTGATTCACACGGGACAGTTGGGCGATGTGATGCAGGAGTCGATCCAGGCAGCGTTGTCGGTCGTGCGCGCACGCGCCGATCGTTTCGGCATCGATCCCGAGTTCAATCAGAAATCCGATATCCACATCCATGTCCCCGAGGGGGCAACGCCGAAGGATGGACCGAGCGCGGGCATCGCGATGTGCACTGCGCTCGTTTCCACGCTGACCAAGGTGCCGGTGCGTTCCGACATCGCCATGACCGGCGAGATCACCTTGCGCGGGCGCGTGCTGCCGATCGGCGGCTTGAAGGAAAAATTGCTCGCGGCGCATCGCGGCGGCATCAAGCGCGTGATCATTCCGGAAGACAACCGCAAGGATCTCGCGGACATCCCGAAGAACATCACCGAAGCCCTGGATATTCATGCGGTGCGCTGGATCGACGAAGTTCTCGATCTCGCCTTGGAACGTCCGCTGCCCGTCGTGAAAAAGGAAAGTGGGACGGTCGTCACGAGTGCTTCGGAAGAGGTGCCGGCGACGAAGATCGAAGGCGAAGTCAAAGGCGATGGCGCACCGCTGAAGCACTGACGGAACGCGCGTTTTTCCTTGTTTTTTGTTGCGTGGCCGAAATCGGACTGGTATAAAAGCGCGCCCACGGCACGAGCACGGAGCGCGCAAGGTCGCCCGACTCCTGTGTGGTGGATCCGCTTCGACGCAGCGCACGTCCTACGCGCGACGGAACGACGCCCAAGATAATGACCCAGAAATCCTGAGGGAGTGACACATGAACAAATCTGATATCATCTCATTGATGGCCGATCAGGCTGAGCTGAGCAAAGCTGATGCTGGTCGCGCACTGGATGCATTGATCGAAGTCGTCAAGAAGTCGCTGAAGAAGGGCGACAGCGTGTCGCTCGTCGGTTTCGGTACCTTCGCAGTTCGCAAGCGTGCTGCGCGTACGGGCCGCAACCCGCGCACCGGTGCGACCATCAAGATCAAGGCGTCGAAAATTCCTGCATTCAAGGCTGGCAAAGCGCTGAAGGATGCAATAAACTAATGCGCTTCGCTGGGTGCTTAGCTCAGCGGTAGAGCGTCGCCCTTACAAGGCGAGGGTCGGGGGTTCGAAACCCTCAGCACCCACCAGAAGAAAAACGGAGTGGTAGTTCAGTTGGTTAGAATACCGGCCTGTCACGCCGGGGGTCGCGGGTTCGAGCCCCGTCCACTCCGCCAACTCTTGCAAGGGCGCCCACGTGGCGCCCTTGTTTTTCCCGGAACGCGCATTCGTTGCGCTGTATCGAGAGCCCACCATGCTGCAGAGTATTCGCGACAAGTCCGGATCCAAGATTGCTTACGCCATCCTTACGATGTTGATGGCGGCCTTCATGTTCTTCGGCATCCAGGGATATTTCGTCGCAGGCGGCGATATCGGCGTTGCGAAAGTCGGACGCACGGAGATTTCTTCGAGCGACTACCGTCAGCGCATGAACGAGCACGTGCAGCGCATGCGGGCGATGATGGGCGAGTCGTTCAATTCCGATTACTTCAACACGCCTCAATACAAACGCCAGGTGGTCGATCAGTTGGTCGACGAAGAGTTGATGACGCAAGCCGGTGCCGCTGCGGGCGTCGCGGTGTCGGATGCGCGTTTGCGCGACGAGATCATCAAGCTGGAAGCTTTCCAGATCGACGGCAAGTTCAGTCCGGCGCAGTACACGGCAGTGCTGCAGGCGAACAACATGACGGTCGACGAGTTCGAGCAGCGCATGCGTCGAGATCTCGCGGTGCGCGAACTTCCTTCCCAGATCGAAGCAAGCGCCATGGTCACCGAGGCCGAACTGGACGAATATCTGCGTTTGCGTGACCAAACGCGCAGCTTCCGCTACCTGACGCTGAACACGCCTGTCGTGACGGCCGATCAGGTCAGCGACGACGACGCCAAGGCCTACTTTCAGAAAAATGCGTCCAAGTTCGAGACCAAGGAACAGGTTTCGGTCGAATACATCGAGTTGAATGCCACGAGCCTGGCGGTCCCTCCTGCGGACGAAGCGACGCTGCGTGATCGTTATGAGCAGCAGAAGTCGGCGCGCTACGGCAGCGGCGACCAGCGCCTGACGTCTCATATCCTCGTGGGGGTCGGCGCGGATGCCGGTGCGGACGCGCAGAAGGCTGCGCTCGCCAAGGCCAATGAGTTGCTCGCCAAGATCCGTGGCGGCGCCGCCTTCGAGGCGGTGGCGCGCGAGTCGTCCGACGACATCGGTTCCAAGGAAAGCGGCGGCGATCTGGGCTGGATCGAAAAGACCGGAGCATTCGAGCCGGCATTCGAGGATGCGTTGTTCGGTCTTGCCGTGGGCGCCGTATCCGATCCGGTGCGGACCGATCAGGGGTATCACCTGATCACCGTGCGCGAGTCGCGCGCGGCGAGCTTCCGTCCGTTCGAAGAAGTGCGTGCGGAACTCGAGGCGGAGTATGCGACCAGCGAGCGCGAGCACGTGTTCGGCGAGAAGTTCAACGACCTCGTCGACGAGTCCTTCGCGAGCCCGGGTTCGCTCGAGCCGGCGGCAAAGGCGCTTGAGATGCCGGTACAGAAGACCGAATTGTTCGACCGCGACTTCGGTGGCGGCATCGCCGTCTATCCGAAGGTGCGTGAAGCCGCGTTCTCGGACACCGTGCTGGCCGAACGCAACAACAGCGAGGCAATCGAGATCGGCGAAAACCATGTCGTCGTCCTGCGCGTGCTCGAACACAAACCGGCCGCGCCCCGCAAGTTCGAAGACGTGGTCGCCGAAGTGAAGGCCGCACTGGCGACCGAACGTCACGGCAAGAAGGCCAAGGAAGACGCCGACGCGCTGTTCAAGCGATTGCAGGCGGGAGAGTCCCTGGATGCCTTGGGCGCCTCGGTCGGCGTGCAGGTCGTCGCGGCCGAAGGCATTGGCCGCAACGGCATGACACACGACGCCAAGCTGGTCGCCGAAGCATTCAAATTGCCGCGTCCGCTCGAAGGCAAGCCTGCCCGCGCGCTGGTTCAGGCGGGCGATCAGCGTTACTCCTTGCTTGAGCTTGGCGCGGTCAAGGATGGCGATCCGAAAGCCGCTGACGTGGCTGCGCGCAACGCGGCGCGCGACAGCCTGAAGTCGGGTTTTGCGTCCAGCGACAACATCGCGTTGCGCGACGCCCTGCGCAAGCGCGTCGACATCGTCGTGCGTGAAGATCGATTGTGATGCGCTGACCCGACGGCATCCGCGAAAAAGGCGCCCTCGGGCGCCTTTTTCTTTTCCGGAGCGCGGCGAGTGTCGCCGTGCGATCAGATGCCCGTCATGCCAAGCACGTTGTAGCCCGAGTCGACATAGGTGATTTCACCGGTGACGCCAGCGGCAAGATCCGAGCACAGGAAGGCCGCCACATTGCCGACTTGTTCGATCGTCACGTTGCGGCGCAGCGGCGACGCTTCCTCGACGTGATCGAGCATCTTGCGGAAATTGCTGACGCCCGACGCGGCCAGCGTCTTGATCGGTCCGGCCGAGATGCCGTTGACGCGGATGCCCTCGGGGCCGAGGCAGCGTGCGAGATAACGCACGTTGGCTTCCAGCGAGGCCTTGGCCAGACCCATGACGTTGTAGTTCGCCATCGCGCGCACGGCGCCGAGGTAGCTGAGGGTCAGCACGCTGCTGTCGTGGCCGCGCATCATCGGGCGCGCGGCCTTGGCGAGGGCGGCGAGGCTGTAGCTCGAAATGTCGTGGGCGATGCCGAAGGCCTCGCGCGAGATGCTGTCGAGGAAGTCGCCCTGGATCGATTCGCGCGGCGCGAAGCCGACCGAATGCACCAGAATGTCGAGTTGCCCCCAGCGCTGGCCGAGCGCATCGAACAGCGTCGCGATCTCGGTGTCGGAGGCCACGTCGCAGGGCAGCACGATGTCGGAGCCGAACTCCTTGGCGGCTTCTTCGACGCGCGATTTCAGGCGTTCGTTCTGATAGCTGAAGGCGAGTTCGGCGCCTTCGCGATGCATCGCTTCGGCGATGCCGGTGGCGATGGAGCGTTCGCTCGCGATGCCGACGATCAGTGCGCGTTTGCCTTGCAGGAAACCCATGATGCTTCTCTCGATGCCGAACAGCGGGCGCGCAGTCTAGCCGGGGGCTTTCTGGCCGGGCAACGATGCGCCGGCGTATTGATGCCGCCGTTTCCGTCAGGGCAATCGCAGTTTTTGGCCCGGACGCAGAACCGACGACTTGCCGAGGCCGTTGATCGACAGAAGCGCTGCCAAGGACACGCGATATCGCCGCGCGATCGTCCAGGCCGAGTCGCCGCTGCGCACGACATGAACCTTGGCGTCGATCGTCGCCGGCGCGTCGGCCGCGCGCTCGATGGCCGCAGGCGTGGCCGCCGCGATGGCGGCAATGCTCGGTTCGAGCAGCGCGCGCGGCAACAGGATGGCCATGCCGGCGTCGACGTGGCCGCGTCGCCAGGCCGGATTCCACAACAGCCATTGCGTCGTCGTCACGCCGGAAAGCGCGGCGAGTTGCGACACGTTCATCGCTTTCGGCACCGTGGCGGGCTGCAACTGCCATGCTTCGTCGACGACCGGCAGAGTCAGCGCCACGCGTTCCGGATACGTGGCGATGCAGGTCAGGGCGCGCAGCTTGACCAGATGTTCGTGGGTGATCGGACTGACCGCGAGTTGCTCGGGTCGTGTCGGCTTGCCGGCCTTGCGGGCGCGTTCGAGCGCGCCCTTGATGCGGTATTCGCCGGCGTTGTAGGCCATTGTCACCAGCGACCAGTCGTGATCGAACGCCTCGGCCAGGTGCTCGATCAGGTCGAGCGCGGCATCGGTGGCGGCGACGAAATCGAGGCGGCCGTCGTAGTCGTCGGTGATGCGCAGGCCGCGCCAACGCGCGGTCGCGGGCATCATCTGCCAGGCGCCGGCGGGGCGATCTCCGCGTGTGCGAAATGCGTGGTAGCGGCTCTCGACGAAGGGCAGCCAGACGTATTCGGAGGGCAGGTCGCGGCGTTCCAGTTCGTCGGCGACATACCCGATCCACGGTGCCGACTCGGCCAGCGCTTCGGCGTGGCGTTTCGGCGACTGCGCGTAGATGCGTTCCCAGCGGCGCACGGACGGTGCGGGTTCATTGCAGTCGACGAAGGCATGGCGCGCGACGATGGATTGCCAGAGGTCCGGCGTCGGCGGCTCGGACACGTCCGTGGCGATCGATGCCGGGACGTCGCCTGTCGGCCCGGATTCCGCGGTCGCGGGGGCGACGGTTTCCGCGGGTGCCGCCGCGGGTCGTGCCGGAGGCAGCGTGGCCGCCGCGACCGGGTCGGTGCGCGTCGGCGCCGTGCACGCCGTGAGGCAGAGAACGAGCAGCATCGCCCAGGCGCGCGGTGTCGGGAAGCGGTCAGACATGGACATTCTTCCATTGTCGCAGGGCGGCGAAGACATCGGCAGGATGCGCGAGCGCTCGTTGCGCATGACGGGCGACGCGCTCGCGCACCGTGGCCCGGTCGCAGCGCAGGAAGACATTGCTCGCCCGCTCGCCGAGCAATCGGAACGGAACCGAGGGCGCGCCGCCGACGAGCGCGGCCTGACGCGCGGCGATCGCGGCGTTGTCCGGTTCCACGACTGCGGCAAACGCCAGATTCGCCCGCGTGTATTCGTGCGCGCAGAAGATCCAGGTGTCGTCGGGCAGGGCGGCGATGCGCTGCAGCGAATGGAACAGATCGCTCGTCTCGCCTTCGAACACGCGCCCGCAGCCTGCACCGAACAACACGTCGCCGACGAAAATCGCACCCGGCACGGCATAGGCCAGATGCGTGCGCGTGTGACCGGGCACATGCCAGACCGCGATGTCCGGAAAGCCGTCGACGCGAACGACGTCGCCTTCGCCGACCAGAGCGGTCACGCCGGGAATGCGCGCGTCGCCGGGGCCGAAGACCGGACAGGCGTGTGTTGCCGCGAGCGCGGCGACGCCGCCGATATGGTCGGGATGGTGATGCGTGACCAGGATGCCGACGAGGGCGACCTCAAGGCGACGCAGGGCGGCGTCGATCACGTCGGCATCGCCGGGATCGACCGCCAACGCGCGGGCGCCGGAGCGCAGCAGCCACAGGTAGTTGTCGGCGAACGCCGGCAATCGGTGGACGTCGAAGCCGGCGATCGGAGTACATGCAGGGTTTGGCATCGGACGCAATTCTTCCGGAGGCTGGGCGGCTTGTATCACAATCGCGCTTCCGCGAAGCCGAGCCGTGTCATGCGCCCATCCGCCGATTCATCGACCGTCGCGCCTGCATCGTGGTGGCTGCGCCTGCTCGCGGCCGAACGACGCGCACTGGCCGATGCGCCGGCGCCGGATGAGCGCGAACTGTGGTTGTCGTGTGCCGTCGGCCTGCCCGTGGTCGAGGCGGGCGTGCTCGACCTGCACGCCACGCCGCGGCGATTGAGCGGCGATCTGGTGGCGGAGCCATCGCGATGGCCGTTGCGCGACGACAGCATCGATCGCATCGTGTTGCAGCACGCGGTCGAGGTGGTGCCCGATGTCGATGCGTTGCTGGACGAAGCCTTGCGCGTGCTCAAGCCCGAACGCCGCATTCTCCTGTTGACTGTCGGGGCGCTGGGCTGGACGCGCTGTCGTGCGCAGTTTGCCGACAGCGGCGCACCGGCCTTGCGCGTGCACGGCACGCGGAGCCTGCTCGAAGCGCTCGCGGCGCGTGGTTGCGTCGATCTGCGCGTGTCGCGGGTCGATTTCGATGGTCGCGATGCCGCCCGCGTCATGGCGCCGGCGCGCATGTGGTCGGGGTTGTGCCTGATCGAAGCCCGCAAGCGCCGCGAGTTGCCCAACGTGCGCCGTCTGCGTCCGCGCCTGCGCGCAGCCGCGCCGGCGTCGGGCTGGATCGCACGTCCGACGTCCCGCAGTGGATTGGCCGCATGAGCAGCATGCGTGTGCAGATCTTCACCGACGGCGCCTGCTCCGGAAATCCCGGGCCGGGCGGCTGGGCGGCCTTGCTGCGCTACCGCGATGCCGAGCGATGGTTGAATGGCGCCGAGCCGGCGACCACGAACAATCGCATGGAGCTGACCGCGGCATTGCGCGCACTCGAATCGCTGACCAAGTCGTGCGATGTCGACCTGACCACCGACTCGCAGTACTTGAAACAGGGCGTCGAGCAATGGATGGCTGGCTGGAAACGCAACGGCTGGCGCACCAGCGGGCGCGAGCCGGTCAAGAACCGCGATCTGTGGGAAGCCCTGGATACGGTGCTGGCGCGACATCGGGTGCAGTTCCATTGGGTGCGCGGCCACGACGGTCATGCCGAGAACGAGGCCGTCGACGCGCATGCGCGTGCGGCGATCCGCGACCTGCTGAATGCGCGAGGCCAGTGATGCGCCAGATCCTGCTCGACACCGAAACCACCGGCCTCGACGCGCGCAGCCATCGCGTCATCGAAATCGGCTGCGTCGAACTGATCGAGCGCCGACCCAGCGGTCGGGTCTTCCATCGTTACCTCAATCCGCAGCGCGAAGTGGACCGCGGTGCGGCCGAAGTACACGGCCTGACCGATGAATTCCTCGCCGACAAGCCGCTGTTCGCGCAGGTCGTCGGCGAATTCCTGGCCTTCATCGATGGCGCCGAACTGATCATCCACAACGCCGCGTTCGACATCGGCTTCCTCGATGCCGAGTTGTCGCGGCTCGGCGCGGAAGCGGGCCGCATCCGGGATCGCTGCAGCGTGCTCGACACGCTGAAGCTGGCGCGCGAACGTTTTCCCGGCCAACGCAATTCGCTGGATGCGTTGTGCAAGCGGCTGGGCGTCGACAATTCCGGTCGCGACCTCCACGGCGCCCTGCTCGACGCCAATCTGCTGGCGGAGGTCTATCTCGCGTTGACCGCCGGCCAGGGCGAAATGAGCTTCGAAGCGCCTGCCGCCGCCGTCGCGGCGAGCACCGCCGCACTCGAAACCCTCAAGCGCGGCGCCTTGCGCGTGCTGCGCGCCAGCGTCGAAGAATTGGCCGTGCACGAGGCGCGTCTCGACGGTGTTGCCAAGGCGGCCAAGAAGCTGCCGGTCTGGCGCGAACTGGAAAGTTGAAGCGACACGGCTTGCCACGCCCGCGCTCGCGGGTGGAAGATGCGGCTGGCGCGACGGATCTGGGGAGAACTCCGTGAAGCAGGCGAGCATCGTGGCAGCATTCCTGTGCGCGGCCGTCGCCGCGGCACGGGCGGAACCGGTCAGCACCACCATCGCGGCGCAGGCGCATCTCGGCGTCGCCAGTTGCGCGAACAGCGTCTGCCATGGCGCGACCGAGGTCTCCGCCAAGGCCAGGATCCAGATGAACGAATTCGCGGTCTGGCAGGAGTTCGATCCACACGCGAAGTCCTACCGGACCTTGCTGAGTGCCGAATCGCAGGCGATCGCGAAGAAGCTGGGCGTGGGTGCCGCGGAACAGGCGGGCGTCTGTCTCGATTGCCATGCCGACAATGTGCCGGCGGCCCAGCGCGGCGAGAAATTCCAGATTGAGGACGGCGTCGGCTGTGAAGCCTGCCACGGGGGGGCGGAGCCCTGGATCGCTTCGCATGTCGAAGCCGGCCACGCCGACAATCTCGCGGCCGGCCTGTATCCGACCGAAGATCCGGTGCGGCGGTCGGCGTTGTGCCTGAGCTGCCACGCCGGTTCGCGCGATCGCATGATCACGCACCGCATCATGGGCGCGGGGCATCCGCGGCTGTCGTTCGAACTGGACACCTTCACCTGGCTGCATCCGCACTACACGGTCGACGACGATTACGAGCGGCGCAAGGGCCGCTATGACGGCGTTCGCGACTGGGGCGTGGGCCAGGCGTCGGCGGCGATCAATGCACTCGACATCCTGCTCGACCCGAAGGCCGGCTGGCGCGGCATCTTCCCGGAGCTGGTGCTGTTCGATTGCCATGCCTGCCATCGTCCGATGTCCGGCAAGGCCTGGGGGCCGCGCCAAGGCACCGGGCTCGGTCCGGGCGTGGTGCGCCTGAACGACGCCAACCTCGTGATGTTCCGGCATGTGCTCGCGGCCGTGGATCCGGCAGCGGCGAAGCAGGCACTCGACTTCGGTCGGCGCCTGCATCAGGCGACCACGGTCGATCGCGAGCAGACATTGGCCGCGGCGCGCGCACTGCGCACCCAGTTGATGGCCTGGCGCGAAACCACGAAGGCGACCGAATTCCCGGCCGATTCGCTCGGCGTGATTCTCGGCAGTCTGGTGGCCGATGCCGAACGCGGCGAGTTCCGCGACTATGCCGCCGCCGAGCAGGCGGCGATGGCGGTGCAGTCGGTCGTGGTCGCGTTCGAGGGCGCCGGGCTGCTCGACGATGCGGCGGCGAAGCGCATGCAGGAACGCGTCGACGCGCTGTACGCCACCATCGAAAACGACGAGCGCTGGTCGATGGCGCAGTTCGCCGAGGCCCTGCGCGCCGCCCGTGCCGCGGCGCCCTGATTGAGAAACGATCTGCGGAAATCGCCGTCGCTTTGTTATCTTCGCGCAATGACTTCGCGCGGACGCACCACGGCATGAGCGTGACCCAGGTAATGCAAGGTGTCGACATTCCCGGCTATCGCATCCTGCGCGGCCTCGGTGAAGGCGGCATGGCTTCGGTTTTCCTGGCCATGCAGGAGTCGCTGGATCGCGAGGTCGCGCTCAAGGTGATGTCGCCGAGCCTGGCGGCGAACACGGAATTCGCCGAGCGCTTCCTGAAGGAGGGAAGGCTCGCGGCAAAGCTCAGCCACCCGAACCTGGTCACCGTGTACGACATCGGCCAGCATGGCGGCGTCTATTACCTGGCCCAGGAGTTCATTCCCGGCGGCACCCTGCGCGAACGCATGCTGCGGTCGATGACCGTGGCGGAGACGCTGGACGTGATGCGCGATGTCGCGCTCGGTCTCGCCTATGCGCATGAAAAAGGCGTCGTGCATCGCGACGTGAAGCCCGCGAACGTGCTGTTTCGCGCCAACGGCACGGCGGTGCTGGCCGACTTCGGCATCGCCAAGGCGATGAATTCCAACACGATGGCGACCCAGGCCGGGAATTCCATCGGCACACCGCACTACATGAGTCCGGAACAGGCGCGCGCCGAGAAAGTCGACGGCCGCTCCGACCTCTACAGCCTCGGCGCGATGATGTTCGAACTGCTGACCGGCGCGCCGCCCTTCGATTCGTCCGATCCATACACGATCGCGCTGATGCACGTGACGCATCCGATTCCGAAGTTGCCGGCGCCGCTGAACTGGCTGCAACCCTTGCTCGACAAGCTGATGGCGAAGTTGCCGGACCAGCGTTTCCCGACCGGCGACGAGTTCGTCGTCGCCTGCGAGAAACTGATCGCCACCGCACCGGAAGCCAGGGCGATGCGCGAGGCGATGGCGACGCGCAAGCGCACCGCCACGCGTGCCGCGGTGCGCCCCGCGGACGACGCCGAGCCGACCCAGCGCGGCGTGGCGATTGCACAAGGTGCGGCTGCCGCGGCAGCGTCGTCGCCATCGCAGCCAAAGCCGTGGTTGTGGGCCGTGCTCGGGGGCGGCGCACTGGTCGTTGCGGTCGTGGTCTGGTCGATGTTCGCGCGCAGGCCGCACGACGCGGCGGTGGCGTCGACGCCGGATGCGTCCGCGGTCGTCGCCGACGCCGACGTGTCGCCGCCCGCAGACGATGCCGCAGCGCCGATTGCGGACGAGCCGCCGCCGATCCTCGTCGAAGGCGACGTCGGCAGCCTGCTTGCCAAGGCCAAGGAATACACCGCCACCGGATTGCTCGAGAACGGGCGTCGCCTCACGTCCCAATTCGGGCCCGCGGGCGACAATGCCGTGGATATCTATCGTCAGGTGCTGGCGCTGGATCCGCAAAACGATCAGGCGCGCGAAGGGCTGCGCCGCATTGCCGACTACTTCGAGTCGAAGGCCAAGCAGGTGCTTGACAGCGGTCGTGCAAACGCCGACGTGACCTGCAACGTCATCCTCGAAAATGCCTTGATGGCCGAGCCCGAGCGCGAATCGGTGCTGAGGCTGCTCGCGAACGAGTGCAAGATCCAGTTGCCCTGAGCGCGGCTACTTGCTGCGCAGCAGGAGCACCGTGACATTGTCCGATCCGCCGCCGTCGAGGGCGGCCAGGATCAGGTGGTCGACGCATTCCTGGGCCGAGAGGTCGGTGCGCGACAGGATGCGCGCGATGTCGCTGTCGTCGACTTCTTCGGTCAGGCCGTCGCTGCACAGCAGCAGCTGACTACCCGGAGACAGCGTGCCGGTCATGGTTTCGACGCGCAGGCTTTGCGGATCGGTCACGCCGAGCGCCTGCGTCACCACGTTGCGATGCGGATGGGTGCGCGCCTGCTCCGGGCTGATCGCACCCTGTTCGACCAGTTCGCGCACGTAGGAATGGTCCTGCGACAACTGCCGGAACTCGCCGTCCTCGGCGCAGTAGACGCGGCTGTCTCCGACCCAGGCGATTTCGTAGGCATTGCCTTGCACGCGTACCGCAGCGACCGTGGTGCCCATCGGCAAGGCCTGCGGGCGCCGGTTCGAGTGCTTGATGATTTCCTCGTCGGCCAGCTGGATCGCGCGCGACAACACTTCGCCGGCCTTGATTTCGCGCACCAGCGTGTCGCGCGCCAGGGCGCTGGCGACTTCGCCGTTCTCGTGCCCGCCCATGCCGTCGGCGACCAGCCAGAGGCCCAGGTCGCTGTCGGCGTAATAGGTGTCTTCGTTGTGCTCGCGGCGGAGCCCGACGTGGGTGGAATGCCCGAATTCGATCATGTTGGCTGCTGCCGCATATGGGTTCGGATTATGACCAAATCGAACATTCCGCCAAGCCCCCGTCAGAATTCGATGCGCACGCCGATGGCGAGGCTGTCCGACCGCATGCGGTCCTGTCCGGCGACATGTTCGTAGTACACATAGGCACTGCGGCCATTGGCGAACACACCGGACAGCCCGAGCCCGAGGTTGACGTAATTGTTGTCGATGCGGTCGCTCTCGATCAGGATCGGCGTCCCGGTCGGGTCGAAGGCGAAGCGGGTCACCAGCAGTTCGGGATCGTCCTCGAACTCGTTGACCCATTCGATCTGGGCATTCGGCACCAGCACGCCCCAGGAGGTGCTCATGGCGTAGCTCAGCTTGCCGCCGAGCACGCCTTGCAGGCTCTTCAGTTCGCGCGCATCCACCGACAGGGCCAGGCCGGCGCCCGGGCCATCGGGGTTCGACATGGTTTCGGTATAGGCGTCGAAATCCATCTTCGAATAGTCCGCGCGCAGATAGGGGCCGAAGGTCCAGGCGCCCTGGTTGAAGTCGCGGCCGATCGACAGCGACAACGACTGCCGGTCGCCGTCCGGCGAGGCGGACGCCAACTGGTCGATCACGGTGCGGCCGGCGATGCCGTAGCGAATGCGACGATCGAGGTCGTAGCTGTTGCGTCCGTAGCTGAGCACGGCGTCGGCGTACCAGGCGGTGTTGCCGAACCAGCTGGCATAACCCGAGATCGTCCAGCCGCTTGCGTCCATGCCGCCACTGTCGTCGCCCAGGTCGGTGTTGTTGCGGTTGAGGCCGAGTGCGCCGCCGAGAATCCAGGAGTCGGTGATGCGGTAGTCGATGCCGGCGGTGATGTCGTAGCTGCTGTAGTCGAAGCCCGGGTCGAGCGTATCGGCATCACGCTCGCCGCGGCCGATCGTGCCGGTGGCGAAGAAGCCCCAGCGCGAGAAGTCGGCGCCGACTTCCTCGGGCGGTTCGCCGACGGCCAGCGCGATGGCGCTGGGCAGCAGGCTGAGCGGCAACGCGCCGCTGCCCGTCATCAGGTTGAGGCCGCTGAGATCGAGGCCGCGCGCGCCGGAGCGCAAGGCCGAGAATCGTGTCTTGAGGTTGTCGAGCTGGTTCTTCGCCACCGCCAGGGCGGCCGCGTTCTGCGCGTCGCCCTTGTTCCCCAGGAGGGATCGCAGCGCGTCGCGTACTTCGCCGGGACGGGTTCCCGCGTTCGACACAAGTTCCGAGCAGCGTTGCAGCAGGTCGAGCTGGCGCGGCGTCGGGTTCGCGACCGCGGCCAGCGCAGGGCAGGCGGTATCGATGACTTCCGCAATCCGCTGCTGCGGCGGCGTCAGCCCCGGCGTGTTGGCGATGCCGACGTTGATCGTGAATTCGACCGGCGTGATGGTGGCGACATCGCGAACCGAAGCGGTGACCGCAAACGTCGACGGCAGGCCCATGCGCACGGTCGTCGAGGCCGTTCCGTCGGCGGCAGTGGCGACATCGGCCTGTGCGATCTGGACGCCGCCGCGACTGCTGGCGAAGCGGATCGCCAGACCCGCGACCGGCTCGCCGCCGGCGCTGCGCACGCGCACGCGCAGGGGCGCCGAATCGACACCGGGCAGCAGGTTCTGGCCGTTGCCGGAGAGAATTTCCAGCACGCTGTTCGACGGCAGCGTGCCGGTGGCCTGGAAGCTGACGTTGCCGATCCCCGCGATCGAGGCCTGCACGGTGTTGCATCCGGGCGATGTGCCGAGCGTCAGGCTGTTCTGGCTCTCGCCGGCGGCATTGGTCGTCGTGCTCGCCGTGGCAAGACTGCCGTTGCCGCAGGTGACCTGCCAGGCCACCGTGAGTCCGCCCAGTCCCTTGGCCGTCATCTGTGCGGCTGCGGCGCCGCTCAGTTTCACCACCAGCGGCTGCGGCAAGGCGTTGCCCGCCATGGCGCTCTGCTGATCGCCGGAGAGGATGCCAAGGGCCGGAACGAAGGCGCTGGCTTGGGCGGTCGCAAGCGCCCGTCCACCCAAGGCACTGGCCTCGATGCGGACGGCCCCTGCAGAACTGCCGAACCGGACCGCGGCCTGTGTCTTTCCGGCCGCATCGGTACTGGCGCTGGCCGGCGTGGTCAGCGTGCCGGGTCCGGTGACGGCGAATTGCACCGTCTGACCGACCAGCGCCGCGCCGTCGCCGCCGCGCAACTGGAATTCCACCGGTCGATCCAGTGTCGTGCCGACCGGACCGGATTGCCCATCGCCGGCAACGACCGCCAGGCTCGGATTCGCTGCCGTCAGCACGAAATCGACGTCGATCGGCAGGCTGTTGGCATTCGGTTGTACCGAGGCCCGGACCACGCTGCTGCCGGCGGTCAGTCCGAAATGCACCAGGGTCTGGGCTCGTCCGTTGTTGTCCGTGATCGACGTGCTGGTGTCGAGCGTCGCATCGCCGGAGACTCGTTGCCAATGCACGGTGGCGCCGGGCACGGGCGTGCCGGCATTGGTGAACGAGACGATGAGCGGTGTGCTGTCGAAACCGGTGGTGCCCACCGGCGGCGTCGACGCGCGCGTCAGGCTGTAACCCTCGCCCGGCGCCAGCGCCGACAGCGTGAATTGCGCCGGCAGGAAGCCGGGGGCGCTGGCTGTCACGACGACATCGCCGATCGCGTTGCCGAATCGCAGCGATACCGCAGCATCGCTGCCGGCATCCGCCGGAACGCTGATCATGGCGAGATTGTTGTCGACGAAGAACGCACTGCCCGAAGTGACCGCAAACGTCACGGCGGGCGCCGTGGTGCCGAGCGGTGCCGGCACATGCACCTTCAATGCCTCCGGCAACGTGGCGCCGATCGGTGCATTCTGGCCATCGCCGGAGACGATCTGGATCGGTTCGAGCGGGATCGTCGATTGCACCGCCGCACTGATCTTCCCATCGATCAGGCCGGGCGCGGATGCGGTCACGATCACCGGGCCGGGCGTGCTGCCCGCCTGCAGCGTGAAGGCATGGATGCCGTTCTCGAGCGCGTCGCTGCTGACGTAACTGCCGCTGCCGCTTTCGACGATCGTGGCGTCGCCGCTGGCGACCGAAAACGTTACTGTGTTGCCGACATCCAGTCCCGACGTGCCCTGCGTCTCGATCACGATCGGCGCGCTCTGGGCATTCGGCGCGAGGCTTTGCCCGTCCCCGGAGGTGACGACGATGGCGCCGCGCGGCACGGTGTTCAGGATGAATTGCACGCCCGGATATCCGGGTGCATTCGCCGTGACCCGGATCGAGCCGATCAGGTTGCCGTGGACGATGCTGGCTTCCTGCTGGTTTCCCGCCAGTGTCGAGACGTAGGTACTGCCGCCAGACTCGGAGATGGTGGCGTCGCCATCGACCACGGAGAACGTGACGGGGATGGAATCCGGGACGCCGGAGAGCAAGGTCTCGACCTTCAGCGGTGTCGACGTGCTCCCCGCTGGAACCGACTGGCCATTGCCCGAGACGATGGTCATGGTCGGCGTCGGTGCCGCCACGGTCGCGTGGAAGACTTGCGTCGGATAGCCCGGTGCGGAAGCGGTGATCGTGAAGTTCGATCCAACCGGTGCGGCGGGATCGACGAAGAACTGGACGGGTGCGATGCCGCCGCCGTCCGAGTAGACCTTGAGCGTCGCCAGTTGCGTGCTTGGATGGAGGCTGGCGATCGACACGCTGCTGACCGTGAAGAACACGGGCACCAGGGTCGCGCTGAGTACGGTCGGACCGCCCCCAGGGTCGGTGTGCGTCAGGCCCAGCGCGAGTGGGTCGGACGCCGCACCCGGCAAGACGGCCTGGTTGTCGCCAGCGAGGATCGTGGTCGTCGGGTTGAGCAGGTCGGCGATATTGATGGTGTAGGTCATCACGCCCGTCGGGCAGGACGTGGTCGACACCGTGACGCTCGCCGTTCCGGTCGGCGTCGTCGGCGGGATGTAGACGCCTTGCAGGCTCTCGACCGACATGGTCGCCCCGTTCACGACCCAGGGCAGGGTTTCCGAGACCGACTGCCCGGCAGCGCTGACGAACGACAACGGTGCCGGCGCGGTCCAGTTGAAGGTTTCGTCCGGTAGCGCCGTGGTCGAAATCGTGATGCCGGCCATCAGCGGTGCCATGATGGCCGAACCCTTCACGATGCCCTGGCCGCTGCCGGCGCTGGTGTTCAGGCACGCCGCTTGCGCCAGCGTGGCGAAACCGAGGAGCGCGCCCGCGGCCACCAGCTTCAGCAACAGCCGGCCGGGTTGGGGGGGGACGCGCGGCGTTGCGGAGCGGACGGGCGTAGTCATCGGACGGACTCCCTGCAAACGCTGTGGCTATACTCCGAGCCTACTACAGCGCCCAGCGGTGCCGGTAGCCGCGCGGCGCTCCCCCAGCCGATGGAGCCCAAGCGTATGGCCGTTCCGAACACCCTGCAGGCGAGTGCACTGAGCGTCGCGATCGCCGCGACCATGGTTCTGGTCGCCGTGCCGGTGGAAGCGCCACGCGCCGCCATCCGCAATGCCGAAGACATGATGATCGTCGACTGCCTCTTGCCCGGCACGGTACGCAAGCTCGGCAAGATGAGCACCTACATGAGCGCGCGGCGCCCGATCCGGACCACCCAGTCGGACTGCGAGATCCGCGGCGGCGAATATGTCGCCTACGACCGCGCCAACTACGAAACCGCGCTCAAGGTGTGGATGGCGCAGGCGGAATCCGGCGATGCCGAGGCGCAGAACTATGTCGGCGAAATCTACGACAAGGGCCTCGGCACGCCGTCCGATCCGGCACGCGCCGCGCCCTGGTACGAGAAGGCGGCGGCGCAAGGTCTGAAGCGCGCCCAGATCAATCTCGGCTACCTGTACGAGCAGGGGCTCGGGGTTCCCAAGGACATGACGCGCGCGCTGAACCTGTATCGCGACGCCTCCGGACTCACCGGCGACGACCTGATCTACGCCTCGACGATGACTGCGGCGGTCGGCGCGAAGGACAGCGAGATCGCCGGTCTGCGTGAAGACATCGAAGCGCAGAAGGCTGCGGCCGAAGCGTTGCGTGCGGAGAACGACAAGCTCAAGGGCGAACTCGGCAACCGCAAGCGTGCGATCGAAAACGCGCAGGCCGAGTTGCAGAAGGTGCGCGGCGAACTCGCGGCCAAGCAGGCGCAGCTTGGCGCGGCGACGCCGGACATGGTCGCCCTCAACGACAAGCTGGCGCGCGAACAGGAACGCATCGAACTCGAGCGCGCGAAGCTGGAACAGGACCAGAGTCGCTACGCCCTGCAACGCACGACCGACGAGAAGCGCCTCGCCGACTTGCGTGCGCAGGAATCGGCGCTCGATGCGCAGGTTCAGCGGGGCGGTGCTGAGGCGGCGAAGGCGTCGGCGGAACTGAAGCGCGTGCGTGCCGCGGTCTCCGATCTGGCCTTGGAACTGGACGCCGCGTTGACGCGCATGGGCGCGCTCGAAACCGAGCTCAGGCAGAAGGATGCGGAGATCAAGGCCGAACTCGACAAGTTCGATGCCGAGCGCAAGCAGATGCAGTCGGCGGTTGCCGCATCGAAGGAAGACCGCGAACTGCTGCTGCTGCTGGAGCAGCAATTGGCGTCGAAGCAGCGCGAAGTGGTGCGTCAGCGCGCTCAGATCAGCGTGCTCGAACAACGGGTCGTCGGTGGCGGCAGCGGCCAGATGCTGGCCGGCGGCGGTCCGCTGGTCGAGATCCTGGAGCCGGCGCTCACGGTCACGCGTGGGCGCACGGCCGCGCTCGCGCCCAAGGGCGATCACACCGAAGTGGTCGGCAAGGTGGTCGCACGCGGCGGGCTGCAGACCCTGCAGATCAACGGCACGACGGTTTCCGTCGGTGCCGACGGCCTGTTCCGCGCGCGCATGCCGGTCGATGCCGACGGCACCCAGGTGTCGGTCACGGCCGTGGACCGCACCGGCTCGCGCAGCGGCGTCGAGTTCCTGCTGCTGCCGTCGAACGTCGCCGCCGCCGCCGCGGGCGCCACCCAGCGTTCGCTGCCGGGCAGCGTCAAGTTCGGGCGGTATCACGCGATCGTCATCGGCAACAACCAGTACGCCGACTATCCGGCGCTGACGAGCGCGTCGAACGATGCCGACAAGATCGCCGACGTGTTGTCGCGGCGCTACGGATTCGCGACCTCGCTGCTCAAGAACGCCAACCGCTTCGAGATCCTGTCGGCGCTCAATGCGAAACGCGAGGCGCTGGGACCGGACGACAATCTGGTCGTCTACTTCGCCGGTCATGGCGAGATCGACGCCACGACCCGGCAGGGCTACTGGATTCCTGCAGACGGTCGCCAGAACACGCCGGATTCGTGGCTGTCGAACCGCGCGATCAGCGACATTCTCAACACCATGAACGCGAAACACGTGCTGGTCGTCGCCGACTCCTGCTATTCCGGCGCGATGACGCGTGCGGCGGTGCCGACCTTCAGCAATGCCATGCCCGACAAGGCCTGGGCGCAATGGGTCAAGACCATGAGCCAGAGTCGCTCGCGCACGGCGCTGACCTCGGGCGGCCTGGCGCCGGTGCCGGATACCGGCCGCGGCAACAATTCGCATTTCGCGCTGGCGCTGATCGCTGCGCTCGAAGACAACGCGCAGTTGCTGGAAGGCCAGCGCCTGTTCCGCGAGGTCTCGTCGGCGATGGCGGTGGCCGCTTCCGAATCGAGTCTGGTGCAGGTGCCGGAATACGCGCCGATCCAGTTCGCGGGGCATGAAGCCGGCGAGTTCTTCTTCCAGCCCAAGGGCAATGCCGTCGCTTCGGCCCTGCCGGGCGACGCCGCCCGCGCGGCGCCCTGATTGGCAGTCCGGGGCCGGCGCGGGACAATGGCCGGCCCCGATACCTAGGACTGCGCATGGCATTGCTCGACACGGTTGAGATCGAGACCGCACCGAATCCGCGCTTCAGCGTCGTCTGGCTGCATGGCCTCGGTGCCGATGGCCACGATTTCGAGCCGGTCGTTCCGCAATTGGTGCGCCCGGACTGGCCGGCCCTGCGTTTCGTGTTTCCGCATGCCCCGGTGCGTCCGGTGACCTTGAATGGCGGCATGCGCATGCGTGCCTGGTACGACATCTCCGGCACCGAACTCGCGAACAAGCAGGACGAAACCGGCATCCGCGCGTCGATGCAGCAGATCGATCAATTGCTTGCACGGGAAACCGAGCGCGGCATTCCGGCCGAACGCCAGTTCCTGGCCGGCTTCTCGCAGGGCGGAGCGATCACGCTGTCGATGCTGGTGCGTCGCCGCGAGATGCTGGCGGGCGCCGTCGCCTTGTCGACCTATTTGCCGCTGGCCGATCATGCAGAACGCGAATTCGTCGCCGAGGCCACGCGCATTCCGCTGTTCCTCGCGCATGGCAGCATGGATCCGGTGGTGCCGCAGGGGCTCGGCCTGATGTCGCGCGAATGGTTGACGCG
>JBGASK010000053.1:0-19507 GCA_044229785.1 Ahniellaceae bacterium | reverse complement strand
CTTGTCCAGATCGTTCGCGGCCAAGGTCTCTTCGACGACCGCATCGAGCGTCTTCACGGCGACCTTGAACACTTCGTTGCCGGTCATCATCACGCGCACGCCGGCGTTTTTTTCGTCGAGCTTGAAGCCCGCCGACACGCCGACCGGATTGAACAGCAATTCCTTGTGCGCGCCATCGGCGTGCAGATGCGTGGACAGGATGCCGGGCGCGCCCGACGGCTTCAGCACCACGGCGCCGGCGCCGTCGCCGAACAGCACGCAGGTGCCGCGATCGGACCAGTCGAGCATGCGCGTCAACGTCTCCGCGCCGATCACCAACGCGCATTTCGACGCGCCCGAACGCACGAACTTGTCGGCGGTGGACAGCGCGAAGATGAAGCCCGAGCAGGCCGCATTGACATCGAACGCGGCGCAGCCGTTCGCGCCGATGCGGTGCTGCACCAGGCAGGCCGTGCTCGGGAAGATGATGTCGGGCGTGGTGGTGCCGACGATCAGCAGGTCGATCTCGCTGGCCTCGACGCCGGCCGCCGCCATCGCGCGCTTCGCGGCCTCGACCGCGAGATCGCTGGTCGTCTGCCCTGCGAGGGCAACATGCCGCTGGCGGATGCCGGTGCGCTCGCGGATCCACTCGTCGGTGGTGTCGACGATCTTTTCGAGATCGGCGTTGGTGACAACGTTCTCCGGCAGATAGCTGCCGGTGCCCACGATGCGCGAATAGATCACGTTCCCATCCCCGGATGACGGGCGGCGTCACGCAATCCTGCGGCGTCGCCAAAGAAAAACGAACCGGCGTTCGTCACACCGGTTCGGTCTTGTCGAGCGCGGCTCCTTGCGGAACCGGCATCAATCTTCGCTGGACGCCTTGTCGGCCTTGGTCGCGATGACCTTCTTGCCGCGGTAGAAGCCATCCTTGGTGATGTGATGGCGCAGGTGCAGTTCGCCGCTGACCTTGTCGGTCGCGATCTGCTTGGCCGTCAGCGCGTCGTGCGAACGACGCATGCCACGGGTCGAGGGGGTCTTGCGGCTTTTCTGAACGGCCATTTCGGATCTCCAACAAACTATTGCTTCTTGAGCGAAGCCAGCGCCGCGAACGGATGTTCCTTGGCACGCGCTTCGGCGTTTTCGGTCGAGTAGACGACTTCTTCGGACTCGTCCGCGCCGGGCTTGGTCGGCACGATCGGCAGGGCCAGAATCAGTTCGTCTTCAATCACGTCGGACAGGCGCAACTCGCCCTCGCCGTCGACCAGCAAGGCCTCGTAACCCGGCGGCAAGGCCGACTCGTCGGCTTCGTTCCGGATCAGTCCAAGGCGCATGCTCAACGATACCGGCCAGGCGAACGCTTCGAGCGTACGCTGGCAGATCAGCGAGAGCGCGCCTTCGACACGCATCGCGAGAAATGCCACCCCGAGGCCGTCGCGCCCGAACTCGAGTTCGTAACGCAGCTGACCGGTGGGATCGGCAAGGCTCTCGCAGAGACGCGGCAATGCGGCGATCGGCAGGCTTCCGTGGAAATGACGCTGGGATGTCACCATCCGCCAGGCGTCGACGGTTTCGGGGAAGGCCGCTGACATAAGGGCGCGGATGGTAGGCAGCGACCCCGTTGAAGTCAATCGGATTTTCGGTTCCGTGACGCGGCCCGATGCGCCGCCCGGGGCTGCCGCTAGACTCGGCGCCTGCTCAAGAGATCGCGCCATGTACCTGATTCTCTCACTGATTGCCGTGGTTGCGCTGGCCGGACTGGGCTTCGCGATCGCGAACTGGCGGCAGCACAGCCGCAATCTCGCCATCCAGGCCTTGCTCGACGACGCCGACCGACTCGAAGCCTGTTTGCTCGAAACCCGCACCCGCATGCGCGATCTTGAAGCCATGCTCGGCCGCCTGCCGGCCGACATCACCGAGAACGCGCGCGCCTCGCTGGCCTCCGAAGCCGGCATCCAGGACGCGATGAAGCGCGTGCTCAGCCATCGCCTGTGGATTCGCGAAAACGCCACGACCGCCCCGGTCGCAAAGCTCCGTGAAGTGGCAGAAACCGCACGCAAGTCGCTGAGCCAGCTGGAACAACAACTGGCGCGTCTGAATGGCGCCGGGGTCGAACTGCAGGCGGCCTATGCGCAATCCGACGCGCTGATGGGCACCGCGCCGGCGGCGGAATCCAGGGCCGACGGACTGGCCAAGTGACGCGTCGATTGCTGCTGTGCTCGACCTCGCGCTACCGGCGCGACCTGCTCGCACGCCTGCAACTGCCGTTCGAAACCGCGGCGCCGGACCTCGACGAGTCGCCCCTGGCCGGCGAAACCGTCGCCGCCCTGACCGAGCGACTGGCCCTGGCCAAGACGCAGGCGCTGGCCGCGCGATTCCCCGACGCCTTGCTGATCGGGTCCGATCAGGCCGCGAGTTGCGACGGCCGCCTTCTCGGCAAGCCAGGGACGCGCGAGCGTGCGGTCGAACAATTGCAGTCCGCGTCCGGGCGAGCGGTCGAATTCCACACCGCGGTCGCGCTGCTCGACACGGCCAGCGGCCATCACCGCAGTGCGCGCGACGTCACCCGCGTGCGCTTTCGCGAGCTGCAACCGCACGACATCGAACGCTATCTCGACCGCGAAGCCGCACTCGACTGCGCCGGCAGCTTCAAGTGCGAAGGCCTCGGCATCAGTCTGTTCGACGCCATCGACAGCTGCGATCCGACCGCCCTGGTCGGCCTGCCGCTGATCGCCACCGCGCGCCTGCTGCGCAGCTTCGGACTCGACCCGCTGGGCTGATCATTCGACCACGATGTCGCGTACCGCGATGCGACGCCAGTGGCCGTCGGCCCGCGCCAGCACCTCGATCCGGTGTCGTCCGGGCGGCCAATCGCGGCCGGCGCCTGCGCGATAGAAGCCGATGTTCGGCCAGCGCGCATCGTCGAGGTCCGGCCAGACCGTCCTGACGTGGGCAGCCGCCGCGCCATAACTCGCGCTGAGGGCGTCGTCGCGATCGCCGTCCACGCGCACCTCGAAGGCATCGATGCCGAGCGGCTCGCGCAGCACGAAGCCGGACAGGTCGAACCCCCGCCCGGCAGGGACGCGCTGGCCCTGAAGCGGCGCATCGATTCGCCCCAGCGGCGGCAAGCGGCATTCGTCGGCGCCATCGCGACCCAGTTCGAGCCAGACGAAGCGCCGACCATTGCCATACAAGGACAGTGTGTCGCGCAGACGCACCGAGTCGAAATCCCGGCACAGGCGTCGATAGAACGGCAGGATGTCGGCGCCATACAACGCGTTCTCCTCGACCGCGAGCAGGACGCGTTGCGGCACCCGCGATCGCAGCGCCGCTTCGTCGCGCCGCCAGATCGCCAGCTGAGGTTGCCGACCATGCTTGACGTTGCGCGGGTGATCGAGCACGTAGACCGTGCGCTCGCCCTGCAGCGCGAAATCGATCTGGGCCGCAAACAGGAAATTGTCGGCGGCCAGCACGGTGTCGTCCGGCATTGCCGCAAGCAGCGCACGGGTCGTGGCGGCGGCTTCGGTCCAGCCGAGAAAGGGTTCGCCGAGGCGACTGTCGCCGCCGGGCGGCCAGGCATCGCCGGCGCAACGGAAGCTCGCCAGGATCGTGGCCATGGCCGCAGCCGTCAGCATGCCGGCCAAACGCGCAAGACGCGCGAACCGCGACCATCGCGACGCATCGACCAGGGGCGGCAGGACCAGCAACAGCGGCAAATACGCCGGCAACGGCCAATGGAAACGCGTGCGTTCGGCATCGGCGAACAGGCCGGCGAGAAAGTAGGTGCCCGCGATCGCCAGCGCCGTCGCCGCGATGACGTCGAAGCCCGGCTCGCGTCGGCGCCGCCAAGCCGCCCACGTCGCCCAGAGCAGCAGCGGATACAGCAGCACGCCGACGGTCAGCGATTGTTCCAGCGGTTGCAGCAGCGCTGCCGGTTCGAACGCCCACGGGTGCCGATCGACGGCCTGGAAACGGAATCCGACCCAGTCGTGCTGCAGGTTGAACCCGAGGGTCGGCAGCAGTCCTGCCAGGCCGATGAGCTGCGCGATCCAGAATCGTCCGCCGCCCGCCGCCCGCCGGGCGCGCGGACTGATCGCGAGCAACAACAGGCCCGCCGGATACAGCATCGCCGCGCGCCAATGCGTCAGCCACGCGATGGCGAGCGCCGCGCCGAACAGCAGCCAATGCCGCCAGTCGTCGTCGTCGAGCGCACGATCAAGCGCACAGGCCGCCAGCACGAAAGCGAGCGTCAAGGGCGCATCCGGTGTCGCCAGCTGCCCCGACAGCACGAGCAACGGCAGCGCCAGGGCCCAGGGCCAGACGCGTGCGGCGGCGACCTGCCGGTACTGCGCCCAGCGCAACAGCAGCAGCAGGGTCGCGAAACCGCACAGCACGAAGCCGATGCGCAGACCGAGCAGGTGGTCGCCGAACACGGCCGTTCCGGCGCGCACCAGCGAGGCGGTCAGCAGAGGCAGATCGCTGTAGCCGACGGCGAGGTGTCGACCTTCCTGCCAGTAGAAGACCTCGTCGCCGAACGGCGGCACCCAAGCCGCCAGCAGCAGCTTCGCGACCAGCAGCAGGATCAGGCCGCTGCGGAACGATGATGCGACGGATGGGGTCAACGCCCTGCCCCGCGGTTGCTCGCGCCTTCTAGACGCCGCGGTCGGCAAGCTAGCATCGGTGCAGGGATGAAGGAGTGCGGAACATGAGTGCGGAACCGGTACGCGTCGAACGCCATGATGCCACGCAGGTGGCCCTGCGCGCCGCCATCGAGCAGGTCAACCAGGTGGTGTTCGGCAAGCGTGCGCAGATCGACCTCTGTTTCGCCTGCCTGCTGGCCGGCGGCCACCTGCTGATCGAGGACGTGCCCGGCGTCGGCAAGACCACGCTGGCGCATGCGATGGCGCAAAGCCTCGGGCTGAGCTACCAGCGCATCCAGTTCACCAGCGACCTGTTGCCTTCGGACATCCTGGGCGTCTCGATCTTCGATCGCGACAGCGGCGAATTCCGTTTCCATCCCGGCCCGATCTTCGCCCAGCTGGTGCTCGCCGACGAAATCAACCGCGCCACGCCGAAGACGCAATCGGCCCTGCTCGAAGCGATGGCCGAGCAGCAGGTCACCGCCGACGGTGCGTCGCGACCGCTGCCGCAACCCTTTCTCGTCGTCGCGACGCAGAACCCGGTCGATCTGGCCGGCACCTTCCCGCTGCCCGATTCGCAACTCGACCGATTCCTGATGCGCCTGTCGCTCGGGTATCCGGACGCCGATGCCGAGCGCCAGATGCTGGCAGCGAGCGATCGCCGCGAGCTGCTGACCCAACTCGGCGCGCGTCTGGATACCGCCCAGGTGCTCGACCTGCGCCGTCGTGTCGGACAGGTGACGACGAGCGCGGCCCTGATCGACTACGTGCAGCGCCTGCTGGCGGCCACGCGGCAACACGGGCAGATCCGCGTCGGCCTGTCGCCGCGCGCCGGCCTCGCGCTGCTGGCCGCGGCGCGCGCGGTTGCCTTCCTCTCGGGTCGCGGCTTCGTGCTGCCGGAGGATGTGCAGGCGGTCTTCGCGTCGGTGGCCGCGCATCGCCTGGTACCTGCCGCCGAGGCGACGCTGCCCCGCGATGCGCTGGCGACCGAGGTGCTGAAATCGGTACGCGTCGACTGACATGTTCGCCGCCTGGCGCGACGACCTGATGCGTTTCGCCGAGCGGCGCCTGCCGGCGTTGACGCGGTATCGGCAAGCGGAATCGTTGCCGGTCCGCCTGCACGCGCGTCGGGTCTACATCCTGCCGACGCGTTTCGGTCTCGGCTTTGCCGTGCTGCTGGTCGCGATGCTGATCGGCGCGTTGAACTTCAACAACAATCCGGCGCTGCTGCTGGCCTTGCTGGCGGCGGCGACGACGATGATCAGCTTTCATCACAACGTTGCCCAGTTGAGCGGCATCGAACTGCGCGCGGTCGGCGCCGAACCCGTGCACGCCGGGCAGCCGATCCGACTGCGCCTCGGCTTCCGTACCGGCGGCGGCGCCGAGCGACCGCTGCTGATGCTCGACCAGAACGCCCAGCGCACGCGCTTCTCCCTGCCTGCCGAAGGCGTTGGCGAAGCGACCATGGACGTACCCACGGTACGCCGCGGCCGCATGGCGGTCGGTCGTTTCCGGCTGTGGACCGAATACCCCTTCGGCATCACCTGGGCGTGGTCGGTGCTGCATCCCGATACGAGCGTGCTGGTCTATCCGGCACCGGAACGGGACGCGCCGCCGCTGCCGGTCGGCGACCCGCGCGAACAGGGATCGCGCCTGCGCTTCCCCGGCGACGACTGGCACGGCCTGCGCGAGCACCGTGTCGGCGATCCGCCGAAACACATCGCCTGGAAACCGAGCGCCCGCCAGGAACGCTTGCTGGTCAAGGAGTTCGCCGACCCGCAGAGCGCCGCACTGCTGCTCGACTGGCAGGCGCTGGCGCTGGAGCGCGAAGCCCGCATCTCCCGCCTGACGCGCTGGGTGATCGACGCGCGCGACCGCCAGATGCCGTTCCGGCTGCGCCTGCCCGAGGTTGACCTCGGCCCCGGCCAGGGACCGGCCTTCGCCGCACACTGCCTGCGCGAACTGGCCTTGTTGCCATGACAACGATGCCCCTGGATCGTCACCGATTCCGAATCGTCGTGCTGCTGCTGCTGCTGGTGGTGCTTGGTCACGTGCACTGGCTGCCGCCGGTTTACGCAGTCTGGCTGATGGCCTTGCTCGGTTTCGCCCGCTGGCGTGTGCGCCGCGAAGTCCGGCAGGCGCCGGTGTGGCTGCGCCTGCCCCTGCTGGTCGCGACCGTCGGCCTGCTGGTCTACACCGCCGGCTCGCCGGTCGGCCGCGAAGGCGGCAGCGCGATGCTCGGCGGACTGATCGTGCTCAAGTTGCTCGAGTCGACGCAACGGCGCGATGTGCGCGTGGTCGCCGCAGCATCGCTGTTCTTCTGCATGATCGGCTTCCTGTTCGGACAGGGGCTGTTGCTGACGCTGTATTTCTGCACGCTGGCGACGCTGTGTTTTCTGGTCCTGCATTTGTCCATCCTCGACGATCCGGGCAGCGCCGATCTCCTGGTCGTCGACCTGCGCCGCGGCCTGCGCGTCGCGGCCCGCGTCGCCGCTGCGGCGGTGCCGCTGACGATCATCGCCTTCGTCTTCTTCCCGCGCCTGTCCTCGCCGCTGTGGGGCGCGCCCTGGGACGCCACCCAGGGGCGCACCGGCATTTCCGACCGCATGCGTCCCGGCGCGCTCAGCAAGCTGTGGAACGACGATACGCCTGCATTCCGCGTCACCTTCGACGGCGATCCGCCGCCGGCCGCGATGCGCTACTGGCGCGGCCCGGTCCTGTGGACATTCAATGGCGAGGAATGGGCACGCGCCGATCTGTATGCGGCAACCGCTCCGAGCGGGATCGAACCCGACATCCACACGGTGGTGGACTACGAAATCCTGATGGAACCCACCGAGCGCGCCTGGTGGTTCCCGCTCGACCTGCCCCTGACGGTCCCGATCGATGCGCAGATCACGGGCGACGGCCAGGTCCGCGCACGCCGGCCCTTGATCGGACCGCGCAGCGAGCGTTTCCGATCGGCCTGGCGCTTCCGCTTCGACGCGAGCGCAGTGCCTGGACAACGCTGGATGGGATTGCAGTTGCCGGCGCGCGGCAATCCGCGCGCACGCGGCATCGCCGCAGGCTGGAGAGCCCGCCACGGCGCCGACGACCAGGCCGTCATCGACGAAGCGCTGCAGTGGTTCAACCGCGAGTTCATGTACACGCTGGAACCGCCGCCGCTCGGGCGCGACATCGTCGACGACTTCCTGTTCGAAACACGGTCGGGCTACTGCGAGTACTTCGCGTCGAGTTTCGTGTTCCTGATGCGTGCCGCCGGCATTCCGGCGCGTGTCGTCACCGGCTACCAGGGCGGCATGTACAACAGCGCAGGCGGCTACTGGATCGTGCGCAACTCCGACGCCCATGCCTGGGCCGAAGTCTGGCTGACGGGTCGCGGGTGGGTGCGCGTCGACCCCACGGCTGCGGTCGCGCCCGAACGCATCGATCGCGGCAGCCTGGCTGCGGCCATGCCGGAAGCGGCACGCTGGTACAGCGACGGATGGGGCCTGGAGTGGCGCAACCGTCTGGACCTCGTCGCTCGCTACTGGCGCCAGGCCGTCATCGAATTCGACGCCGTGCGCCAACGCAATCTGCTGCAGCAGGTCGGACTGGAGGACCTCGGCTGGCAAGCGCTCGGCGGCGGGTTGCTGGTCTTCGGCGCCATCACCCTGACCTTTGGCGCCTGGCTGAGCTTGCGCGGCATGGCGCAACGCACGCGCGACCCGCTGCTGGTCGCCTATCGCCGATTCAATGCCCGACTGGCGCGCGCCGGGGTGGTCCGCGCCGCCGGTGAAGGTCCGGTCGCGTTCGGCGAGCGTGCGGCATCGGCGCTGCCGCGGGCCGCGTCGGCCATTCTCGAACTGACGCGTCGCTTCGCCGAACAACGCTACGGCGAGTCCGCCGGCAACCTGGACGACAGCCATCGACGGCGGCTCGCCCAGGAACTGCGCACCTTCCGCGTGCGCCGCTGATCAGCCCGGCGGCCAGCTCATCCGGCGCCCGGCGAGCAGGTGCAGATGGATGTGGTAGACGCTCTGCCCGCCATCCGGATTGCAGTTGAACACGGTGCGATAACCGGCCTCGGCCAACCCTTCGCGCTTGGCAAAGGCGGCCGCGGCGAGCACGAGCTTGCCGACCATCGCGGCATCGTCGGCACCGAGATCGTTCAAGGTCGGCACCGCCCGCTTCGGGATGAACAGCACATGCACCGGCGCCTGCGGCTGGATGTCGCGGAAGGCGAGCACGTCGTCGTCTTCGTAGACGATGTTCGCGGGAATTTCGCGACGGATGATCTTGCCGAAAAGGGTATCGGACACGGGTTGATCCTCAGGTCAGTTCGAGACGACCGCCGAAGGCATGCGCCAGCGTGCCGCGGTCGATGAATTCGAGCTCGGAACCGAGCGGCACGCCGTGCGCGAGGCGGCTGGCGCGCACCCCGGCCTGCTTCGCGAGTTGCGACAGATAGTGCGCCGTGGCTTCGCCTTCGACGGTCGGGTTGGTGGCGATGATCAGCTCGCGCACCTCGCCTTCCGCGAGTCGGCGCGCCAGCGCATCGAGTCCCAGTTCTTCCGGCCCCAGGCCGTCGAGCGGCGACAGCCGGCCGAGCATCACGAAGTAACGCCCGCGATACCCGGTGGCCTGCTCGATCGCGAGCTGATCGGTCGGCGATTCGACCACGCACAACAGCGATGCATCGCGCGACGCGTTGCCGCACACGGGACACAGCTCGGCTTCGCTGAAGGTGCGGCAGCGCGCGCAATGACCGATCTTCTCGGCGGCCAGCGTCAGCTGATGCGCCAGCTTCTGCGCGCCCGGCCGATCGCGTTCGAGCAAGTGAAAGGCCATGCGCTGCGCCGACTTCGCGCCGACGCCCGGGAGCACGCGCAGCGCCTCGATCAGCGCATCGAGCAGGGGCGAAGCGGTCGCCATCAGAACGGCAGCTTGAATCCGGGCGGCAGGTTCATGCCGCCGGTGACCTGGGCCATGCGTGCGCTGGCCGCTTCGCCGACCTTGTTCACGGCATCGTTGGTGGCGGCGACGATCAGGTCTTCGAGCATTTCGAGGTCGTCGCCGAGCAGCGCCTTGTCGATCTTCACGCGGCGCGCTTCATGGCGACCGTTCATGGTCACGCTGACCATGCCGCCGCCGGCGGAACCGATGACTTCGACATTGGCCAGCTCCTCCTGCGCGCGCTTCATGTTCTCCTGCATTTTCTGCGCTTGCTGCATGATGTTGCCGAGGGGTCCGCGCATGGGGCGCTCCTTAGTCGAGAGGTTTCGTGGAATCGGGCAGGACGCGCGCGCCGAAGTCGGCGATGGCGCGGGCGACGAAGGGATCTGACGCGATCGCCGCATCGGCCGCGGTCTCGCGTTCGCTCTTCTCGCGGGCGGCGCGGGTGGCGGCGGTGTCGCCCCCGATCGCGGCCGCGAGTTCGACCGCGATGCGCGAACTGCGCCCGTGTGCGGCCAACAGCGCATCCTGCAGTTTGCGCAGCGCGAATTCGTTGCGCAGGTGTTCGAGGCTGGCCGGCAAGGAAACGCGAATCGCGTCGCCGTCGTCGGCAATGAACCCGAGGTTGCTGGCGAATTCGCGCGCCGGGCCGCGCAGGTCGGACTGGTCGACGAAATCGAGCCAGGCGGTCGCGTCGAACCGGGTGACGGCGGCGATGTTCGGCGCCGGCGCCGGCGTCGAAATCGGATGTGGCGCAGAGGCTGCCATCGACAGCGCCGCACGCGCGGGCGCCGCCGATTCGGGCAAGGCGATTTTCGGACTGGCGAGCACGGCGCTCGCATTCGGGCTGCGATCGGTTGTCGCGGTCGCCGTCGGCATCGCGGTCGACGTGGCCGGCGCCCGCACCGGCGACGTGCCGCGGGCCGGTGCGTCCCCTGCGGCCGGTGCCGGCTGGAAGGCGAGCATGCGCATCAGGGTCATTTCGAAACCGATGCGCGGGCTCGGCGCCAGCGACAGGTCGCGACGCCCGGTGATGGCGAGCTGGTAGAACAGCTGCACCGTCTCGGGCGCCATGCGGCCGGCGAAATCGGCGACCGGCCAGGCGGCATCGGCCGCCGCATTCGGCATGAGCTGTTCGACCTGGATCGCATGCATCGCTTCGGCGAAGGCGTCGAGGATGGTGGCGTAGTCGGGCTGGAACTCGGCGGCTTTCTGGATCAGCGCACCGAGCGCGGCCGCGTCGTCGCGGACGATGGCGTCGAGGAAATCGGTGACCGCGCCGCGGTCGATGGTGCCGAGCATGGCGCGCACTTCGCTCGCCACCAGTTTGCCGCCGCCGAAGGCGATGGCCTGGTCGAGCAGGCTCAGCGCATCGCGCAGGCTGCCGTTGCCGCCGCGGGCGATTTCGCGCACCGAGTCGGCATCGTGTTCGATGGCTTCGGCGGCGAGGATGCGGTCGACCTGGAACACGATCTGCTCGACCGTCAGCCGCTTCAGGTTGAACTGCAGGCAGCGCGACAGCACGGTGACCGGCAGCTTCTGCGGGTCGGTGGTCGCGAGCAGGAACTTGGCGTGACCGGGCGGCTCTTCCAGCGTCTTCAGCAGCGCGTTGAACGCACTCTTCGACAGCATGTGGACTTCGTCGATCAGGTAGACCTTGTAGCGGCCGCGTGCCGGCATGTATTGCGCGTTTTCGATCAGTTCGCGCACGTCGTCGACGCCGGTGTTGCTGGCGGCGTCGATTTCGAGCAGGTCGAAAAACCGTCCGGCATCGACATCCGTGCAGATCGAGCAGACACCGCAGGGTTCGGCCGAGGTGCCGCGCTCGCAGTTCAGCGATTTCGCGAAGATGCGCGCGATCGTGGTCTTGCCGACGCCGCGGGTGCCGGTGAACAGGAAGGCGTGGTGGATGCGTCCGCTGTCGAGCGCGTGCGACAGCGCGCGGACCACGTGCTCCTGGCCGACGAGTTCGGCGAAGCGCTTCGGACGCCATTTGCGGGCGAGGACCTGATACGACATCACGGCACCGGTGGGGGACCGCCATTGTGCCAACCCGCGCCCGCTGCGGCCAGCCGAACTTGAGCGAACCCGGCCGAGCGGCTACAGTGCGCGACCCCGAAAGCCGCCCAGCGGCTCCCGGGCTTCCAGTGGAGCGATGTCCGAGCGGTTGAAGGAGCACGCCTGGAAAGTGTGTATACGGCTAAACCCCGTATCGAGGGTTCGAATCCCTCTCGCTCCGCCAGCTTTGCCCTGCCCCGGCGTGATGGCAGGAAGCACCGGTTTCTATGGTGGTCTCCGTCGGTTCCTCGCGACGATAGGTGGAAAACCCCGCCAGGCCCGGAAGGGAGCAACGGTATTCACTGATTCGGGTGCCGAGGGCCAGCCGGCGGAGGCCGCCGCTCTCCTGCCTCGAAATTGCCGGCGCAGCCGACACCCAGCTGTTCCGATCTCCTTGAACGGACGGTCCCATGAAGAAGCTCATCGTACTCGTCGTCATCGTGCTCCTTGCCAAATACGGCTGGGACCAGCAGAAGGCGAAGTTTTCGGGCGACGACCAGAATCCTGACGTCATCACCCACCCGACGTATGCCGAGGTCCGCATCAACATGACCCTGGGTTCACGTTCTCTGGATGGTGTCATGTTCGCGAAGACCGTGAACCAGGCGGACTGCGAGGTCTACGGCAAGGCCGCCCAGGCATCGGTGATGAAGATGGTGGGCGCCAGCAGCGGACCGGGCGCACCGGCGATCCACGTCACCTCTTCCGAATGCAAGTCGGCGTTGACGCCGCGCAACGCCAAGCTGTTCGAGAACCAGCCGACCTTCGTGAACTATCTGGCGCTGGACCGCGGCGACCGCTCCGAACGTGAGATCCGCGTCATCTACTGGGGCATCACTGCCGAGGAAGGCGAGCGCGTGTGCGCGATGGCCCCGATGATGCAACAGGGCCGCAAGGGCCAGGTGACGTGCATCCGTTCGGCGAAATCGTCCTGAGGCGCGCCCGCGCGCTGACGCCAGCCCCCGAGTTCGCTGTCGCGCAAGCCAGAAGGAGCGCAGCCGCTCTCAACAACGAAACGGTCAACCCAGCAGAAGTTGGTTAACGCCAATCCACCAACTCCCGCAACACCGTCGTGGCGTAGGCGCCGGCGGGCAGCGTGAAGCGGGCGATCAGGTGATCGCCTTCGAACCCGGCGGCGAAATCCCGGGCCATCAGGCGCAATGAACGGCGTTCCTGGTCGAGGCCGGCGGCGATGAGGCCGGCGCAGAGTTCGGGATGGGCGTCGAAGACAGCGGATTCGAGCGCACGCACCACATCGGTCGAGCGCAATTCGCCGCGACCGAACATCGGGCCGGTGGGATGGATGTCGCCGCGGGCGACGCGATCGCGCAGTTCGTCGCCGATCGGCTCCGGGCCGAAAATGGCCGAGCGACCGTCGAGCTGGAACACGTCGCCCTCCAGCGCGCATTGCCACGAGCCATCGGCCACACGCGCCGCCAATACCGCGTTGAAAATCTCCGAGCGCGCTGCGCTCAGCAGGATCGATCGTTCGGCGCGTTCGACGCGTTGGCCGGCGAACATCGCCAGCGCCTTGTCGACATTGCCGCCGCCGCGACCGAAACGTTGTTCGCCGAAATAGTTCGGAACGCCTTGCGTCGCGATGGCCGCGATGCGTGCAACGGCGACATCACGATCGCCTTCGATCTCGCGCAACCGGATCACGAAAGCATTCCCGCGCAGCGCGCCGCGCTGGATCTTGCGCGCATGGCGCTGCGCCGACAGCACGGCGACGCCCTCGATCGCACACTGCGACCAATCGCTGTCCCTGCCCTTCTTCGCCAGCACCGAAAACGACTGCCGCGTCACCGCATGGCGATCCTTCATGCCGGCGTAGCCGACATCGCGCTCGCTCACGCCCGCGAATGCGGCCAGTTGCTTGGCCACGAAACCGGTATTCGCACCGCGTTTCTCGACATGCACCAGCCAGTGTTCGCCGCTGCCGCTGGATTCGAAACCCAGCTGTTCGTCGACAAAGAAATCCTCGACTTCGGCGCGCAGACGGCCACGCAGCGGCGCACCGCCATGCGCAAACGGCAATTCGCTCATCGCAGGATCCGATCGAGCAGCACGACCGCTTCCGCGGCCAGGCCTTCGCGGCGACCGATGTAGCCGAGCTTCTCGGTGGTCGTCGCCTTCACCGAGATGCGGTCGATCTCGATGCCGAGTTCGGCCGCGATCGCGGCGCGCATCGCGTCGCGGTGCGGCCCGATCTTCGGCGCCTCGGCCAGCACGGTGATGTCGGCATTGCTGACATGCCAGCCGCGCACGTGCAGCAGCGACGCGCAGTGGCGCAGGAAGACGCGACTGTCGCAGTCCTTCCAGCGCGGATCGGACGGCGGGACATGCTGGCCGATGTCGCCCAGCGCCAGCGCGCCCAGCAGCGCGTCGCAGAGCGCATGCAGCACCACGTCGCCGTCCGAATGCGCATCGATGCCGCGATCGTGCGGCACCCGCACGCCGCCCAGCATCACGTGGTCGCCGTCCTTGAACGCATGCACGTCGAAACCGTGCCCGATGCGATGGCTCATGCCGGCGAGGTCAGGATGAATTCGGCCAGCGCCAGATCGTGCAGCGTCGTGACCTTGATGTTGTCGTCGGCGCCGACCACGAGCAGCGGATGCCCGCCGGCGCGTTCGATCGCGGACGCTTCATCGGTCACCGCTGCCGCGCCGACCGGATCGGCCAACGCTGCGCGCAAGGCCATGCGCAGGCGACCGAAGCGGAACAGCTGCGGCGTCAGCGCACGCCAGAGTTCGGCGCGATTTTCGCTGCGTTCGATGCGACCGCCGGCCGAACCGCGCTTCACGGTGTCGCGCATCGGCGCGGCGAGGATGGCGCCGTCGTCGTGACGCGTGCCCTGTTCGATCAGCGCATCGATGTCGCCATGGCGAATGCACGGGCGTGCAGCATCGTGGACCATCACCCAATCGGAATCGGCAACGGTGCCGACCAGCGCGTCGAGCGCCGCCAGCACCGATTGCGCACGTTCCTCGCCGCCGATGCAGGTGCGCACCGGCTTGCCTTCGAGTTCGTCGATGCCGGGCCAGTGCGGATCGTCCTTCGCGAGCGCAACCATCAAGCCGCTGACCCGCGGATGCGCGGCCAGACGATCGAGCGTGCGCACGATCATCGGCTCGGCCACGAGCGGGGCATACTGCTTCGGCAGCGCGGCGCCGAAGCGCTGTCCGCGTCCTGCGGCGGGAACCACACACCAGATCATTCGCTCTCCTTGGCCGGCGTCTCCGGCTCGATTACCTGATAGAAGACCTCGCCGGGCTTGATCATGCCGAGCTCGCTGCGCGCGCGCTCCTCGATCGCCTCGGTGCCGGACTTCAGGTCTTCCACTTCCGCCGCCAGCGCTTCATTGCGCTTGCGCAACTCGGCATTCTCGCTGCGCTGCGCCGCGACGCGTTCGCGCAGGTGCTTCACCTCGGGTCGCCCGCCCTGACCGAACCACAGCCTCGTCTGCAGGCCGATCAGCAATGCGATCAGCCCGACGATCAGCCAGCGATACGGATGGCGAAGCTTCACCGGTCTCGATCAGCGGAACGCGGCCAGGCTCACGAAGGCGGCACGACCGGCATACCGCGCCTTCGCGCCGAGCGCTTCCTCGATGCGCAGCAGCTGGTTGTACTTCGCGACGCGGTCGGTGCGGCACAACGAGCCGGTCTTGATCTGGGTCGCCGTGGTCGCGACCGACAGGTCGGCGATCGTGGTGTCCTCGGTTTCGCCGGAGCGATGCGAAATGACCGCCGCGTAGCGATTCGCATGCGCCAGCGCGATCGCGTCCAGGGTTTCGCTGAGCGTGCCGATCTGGTTGACCTTGATCAGGATCGCGTTGGCGATGCCCTTGTCGATGCCTTCGCGCAGGATCTTCGGATTGGTGACGAACAGGTCGTCGCCGACCAGTTGCACGGTCTGGCCGAGGCGTTCGGTCTGCAGCTTCCAGCCGTCCCAGTCGCCTTCGGCCATGCCGTCCTCGATCGACACGATCGGGTACTTCGCGCACCAGCCGGCGTAGAACTCCACCATCTGTTCCGAGGTCAGCTTCTTGCCTTCGCCGGTCAGGTGGTACTTGCCGTCGTCCTTGTGGAATTCCGACGCGGCGGCATCGAGCGCCAGCCACACGTCTTCGCCGGCCTTGTAACCGGCCTTGGCGACCGCTTCGAGAATGGTTTCGATCGCTTCCTCGTTGGAGCGCAGATCCGGCGCGAAGCCGCCTTCGTCGCCGACCGCGGTCGCGAGCCCGCGGCCCTTCAGCACCGACTTCAGCGCGTGGAAGATTTCGGTGCCGCAACGCAGCGCATCCGAAAAACTGCCGAGCCCGGCCGGCATGACCATGAATTCCTGCAGGTCGACATTGTTGTCGGCATGCGCGCCGCCGTTGATGATGTTCATCATCGGCACCGGCAGCACCGCCTCGCGCTCGCCGGCGAGATGACGCCACAGCGGCAGGCCCTTGGCGGCGGCGACCGCATGCGCGTTCGCCATCGATACTGCGAGCAGCGCGTTGGCGCCGAGTTTGCCCTTGTTCTCGGTGCCGTCGAGCGCGATCAGCGTGTCGTCGAGACCGCGCTGGTCGGCGGCATCGCGACCCAGGATCGCGGCGCGGATCGTGTCGTTGACGTTCGCGACCGCCTTGCGCACGCCCTTGCCGAGGTAACGCGTCTTGTCGCCGTCGCGCAGTTCCACCGCTTCGCGCGAACCGGTCGAGGCGCCGCTCGGCACCGCGGCACGGCCGATCTGGCCGGATTCCAGCGTGACTTCGGCTTCCAGGGTCGGATTGCCGCGCGAATCGAGGATTTCGCGCGCATGCACATGACGGATCTTCATCGGGTCCACGGCCTCAAAAAAGGGCGCCCAGCTTAGCAGGGATGTTCCTGCCGAGGCCGCGGTTTCCCGGCGGAATTCAGGCGCTTGCGAACCTCAGCCCGCGCCGCAGCAGGGCGCTGGCGAACGGAATCGCGACCAGCCACAACACCGCCGGACCCGCGGGGGTACGGGCACCGATCAGATCGGGCGCGGAAACGGCAAGCAACAGGCCGGCAGCGGCCCAGGCGCAGAACGGGCAAACGGACTTGGACATGGCGGGCTCCTCTCAGGCGTGAAAGGAGCTTGGTAGAGGCCAGTCTCAGCGACCGAGACGACCCATCATTCGTAGTTCGACAACGCCAGTTGCAACTGGATCTTGGCCTCTTCGCGCAACGGGATCGGTGCGACGATTTCGGCGTCGGGGCCGTAACGCAGCACGTCCATCAGCAGTTCGCGTGCGTTCGAATATGGCACGCGCAATTCATACGCGCCGTTGTCGAGCAAGCGCCCTTCCTGCTTCGAATGCCAGCGTTCGTCGGCCACCCAGCGCGCGGCCTTGGGCGAGAAACGGATGGTCGCCCAGGCCTTCGGCGGCCCCGAGAAAATGCCATAGCTCGAGGCCAGATGCGTATCGAGATCAGCCTCCTGCACATCATCCGCGCGATCATCGAGCACGTCGGCGTCGCGCACGCGGTCGAGGGCGAAGCTGCGCAGCGCAGCGCGTTCGTGGTCGAACGCGTCGAGATACCAGTTCTCGCGGTAGTGGGTGAGCCGCTGCGGCGACACCAGACGCTCGGTCACGGCATTGGTCGATCGTGCGCGGTAACCGAACTTCAGCTTTCGACGCTCCAGCACGGCGCTCGCCACGCGGCGGAACACGATCTGGTCGATGACCCGCGACAGCGCACGCGTCACGCGAATGCGCTCGAGCGGCCAGCGCTTGCCCTGGGCCTGGTCGGACAGCAGCTTGTCGATGCGCGATTTCAGCGGCGCCAGCGCGCCCGACAACACCTCGCCGCCGGTGCGGGCAATGAGCTGATGCATCGCCAGCAGCGACTCCAGCTCGGCGCTCGACAGCCACAGTCCCGGCAGTTCGAAGGCTTCGGCCTCGGCGGGTGCGTAATGGATCGCCGCCTGGTCGCGGTCGGACTCGATCGGCGCACCGAGCGCGTCGCGCAGGAAACCGATGTCGCGGTAGAGGGTGGCGCGCGAGCACTCGAGTTCGTCGTACAACTTGGTCAACGGCACCGGATAACGTGCGCTCTTGAGGATGCGGTGCAGCTTGAGAATGCGTTCGTAGCGATCCATGGCATCACGAAGTCGGCAAGGCCCCGATTGTGCGTTCAGCGCCGGCTTTGTGAAAGCGGCACGGGTTTAACGCGCATTGAACCCCGGTACCACTACAACGCCGCCTCATGATGCAGGGAAGCGATGACTGGCCGGTTCCGGCCCCACGAAGGCCGGAGACTACGGGCGAACGCGCGCTGCGGGCACTGCCGGCCGTCCTCGTCGCGCTGGCCTTGCATGCCGTCGTGGCCTGGACCCTGCTGCGCGGACCAACGCCGTGGCATGCGCCTGCGATGATGGCCTCGTCGGCAGCGGCCATCGAGATCGAGTTCATCGAACCCGCACCGTTACCGCCGGCAGCACCTGAGCCTGCGGCGCCTAGCGAACGCGCCGACGCGATTCCGTTCCCGACGACGCAACCCACGCGCGCCGAAGCCGCGACCGAAGTGCGCGAATCGCCGCGTAGCGAAACGACCGAGCATGCACCCGGGGTGCGTGCCGATCAGTTGTTCGGCGACATCGCGGGCGTCGCGGCCGAGATGTCGCGACCGGACGCGTCGGCGACGCCACGCGGCCAGACGCGCCTGCCCGGCCGTGACGAACCCTTCAGTGATGCCCGCATCGATTTGAGGCCGCCGCCGCTCACGCCTGAACAAATCGCCACCGCAGTCGCCCGCATGCTGGTCAGCACAACGGCGGCGAATTCGACGACTGGACTGATGGGCACGATTCCCGGTCGCGATCCGCTGCGCGAGATGCAGTCCTCGCATCACGGCGATCTCCACCTGCCGCGCGGCTGCGACGATCCCGAAAACCCGAATCTCGGCGACGAGTGCCTCGGCATTCCGAAGCGCTGATCGGTTTCGGCGCACTCAGGCTTCGTGTAGAAATGTCGTCATGACGCCCGAAGCCCTGATTACGCTGAGTTTGCTCGGCCTCGCCGTGCTGCTGTTCGTTTCGGAAAAGCTGCCGATCGACGTGGTCGGCATCGGCGTGTTGTCGGTACTGCTGATCGCCGGCATCGTGACGCCCGCCGAAGGCTTCGCCGGTTTCAGCGGCAGTGCCACGTTGACTGTCGCCGCGATGTTCGTGCTGTCGGCCGGGCTCAGCGAAACCGGCGTGCTGGAACGCGCCGCACGCCTGTTGTCGCGCGCGGGGCAACGGCCCTGGCTGCTGTTGCTGCTGATGATGCTGCTGGTCGGCGCGATCTCGGCCTTCATGAACAACACCGCCGCCGTGGCCATCTTCCTGCCGCTGGTGCTGGCCTCGGCGCGACTGCGCAAGATCGCGCCGTCGAAGCTGCTGATCCCGCTCTCCTACGCGGCGCAATTCGGCGGCGTCTGCACCCTGATCGGCACCTCGACGAACATCCTGGTCAGCCACATCGCCGAAACCCAGGGCGTGCGTGCATTCACCATGTTCGAACTGGGCCAGGTCGGCGTGCCGCTGACCCTGGCCGGCGTCGCCTTCGTCACGCTGTTCGGGCGCTGGCTGTTGCCGAGCCATCCCGACCGCAGTCTCGGCGACAGTTATGGCGTCGGCGACTACGTGACCGACCTGCGCGTGCGCGCGAATTCGCCGCTGATCGACCAGACGCTGCGCGAATCGCGTTTTGCCGAGGATCACGGCGTTACCGTCATCGAACTGATCCGCGACCGCCATCGCCTGTGGTCGCGCCGTGCCGATGCCATTCGCGCCGGCGATGTCATTCGTGTCGCGGCACCGCTCGACAAGCTCAATGCCCTGCGCGCCCAACCTGGACTCGACATCGACGCCGAGTTCCTGATGGATTCGAG
>JBGASK010000166.1:0-5188 GCA_044229785.1 Ahniellaceae bacterium | reverse complement strand
CTACGTCGGGAAACAACCGTGGACGTAATCGTGGGGGTCGGCGCATAGCCCTGCGCGCACCGGATTCATCGACACGTATTCCAATGCCGCGACGATGTCGTCCGTGTCGCGCAGCATGCGATCGTGATACGCCTTCGACCAGATCGCTCCGTAACGTCCGAGCTTGCGATTCAGCAGAGCCGCGGTGGTCGATTTGAAGCGATTCATGACGCCTGCAAGATCGGTTTCACCGCCGAGTTCGACCACGCCGTGCCAGTGGTCGGGCATCAGTACCCAGGCCAGACAGCGCGCGCCGGCAAATAGCCGAGGATCGCAATGCGCGTGGGCGACCAGATCGGCCGCGTCCGCGTCCGCGAACCATGGCGTGCGGCGATCGGTCACGGTGGTCAGGAGATACCACCCTCCGGCAACCGAGGTTCTGCCTCGGCGAAGCGCTTGGTGGCCCGTGTGCGGTCGGAACGTCATGCATGCATGGTCAAGGCGTCGCCCCGAGACATCGACGAAGCGTTTCCGAAACCTGCTTGCGAGATTTCCCAACCAGTCCACCCGCCGCCCCGGCACGATCCCGAATCGCCAGAGCATCGCGCCGGCGAGCGCCGCTACGAGGTCATGCCGGCGCGGTGGGCGATCAGCGCGGCCTGGGTGCGGTCGTTGACGCCGAGTTTTTCGAAGATGGCGCTGACGTACCGACTTCCTTGTTGCTCTTGCCTTCGGCGACCAGCAGCAGCACGTCGCGCTCGCGTTCGGTCAGGCGCTCGAGGCCCTGGTGGCCGACACGACCGCGCAGCGCGGCGTCGGCCAGCGGGTGCAGATAGGACTGTCCTTGCGCAACGGTGTTGATGGCGCGACGGATGTCTTCGCGCGCCGCATCCTTCAACAGATAGCCATGGGCGCCGGCGTCGAGCATGGCCTTGACCTGGGCGTGCTCGGCGAAACTCGTGAACATCAGCACGCGCAACGTCGGCTGCGCCGCCAGCGCGCGCCTGACCAGATCCGGCGCCGGCAGGCCGGGCATCTTCAGGTCGCTGAGCAGCAGGTCGGGTTGGGTGCGGGCGAGCATCGCCAGCGCGGCATCGCCGTCGCTGGCCTCGCCGACCACATGGATCTCGTCGAAATCCTCGAGCACGGCGCGAATGCCTTCGCGCACGACGGCGTGGTCGTCGACCAGCAGGACACGGATGCTCGGGTTCATGGCGTCGATCGGTCCTCGCGCGGCACGGCCGCTTCGATCAGGGTACCTTGCGGCGAGGCGGGCACGATACGGAACACGCCGCCCAGTTGCTCCACCCGCTCGCGCATGTGCTTGAGACCGAGGCCGTCGCGACGGTCGGCAGCGAGACCGCGGCCGTTGTCGAGCACCGACAGCGTGAGCGCGCGCTCGCTGAGCTTGAGGCTGACGGTCAGCCGTGTCGCCTGCGCATGCCGCACCGCGTTCGACACCGCCTCCTGGCAAACGCGGAACAGCGCTTCTTCGCGATCGAGCCGCTGCAGTTCGTAGCTGCCGATGTTCATCACCAGGCGAATCGACTCCGGCACCATGCGCTTCAGCAAGGGCGTCAGCGCCGCGGGCAGACCGCCCTCGCGCAACTGTTCCAGCCCGAGAAAAGCACGGCCGGCCCTCGAGATCGTCGGGCGGCTCGCCTGCGCCGGCGGCGTCAGTTCGCGCAGCAGCGCACGCAGTTCGGCGAACCCGGTCTGCGCCAGTTCGTGCAGGCGCTGGGCGCGGCGTTCGGCCTCGGCCGGATTCTTGCGCAGCGCCTGCGGCAGGCTTTGCGTGATCAGGTTGATGCTGGACAGGATCTGGGTGACGTTGTCGTGCAGATCGCGGGCCAGCCGCTGGCGCTCCGCGAGCACGGCCACGTCGCGCGCTTCGGCCAGCAGGCGCGCGTTCTCGATCGCGACCGCGAGATGGCTGGCGACGATGTCGAGGCTGGCGATGTCGAGCGCATCGAAGAGGCGGTTGGATTCGACGTTCAGCACGCCCAGGACTTCGCCGCCGAGCACGATCGGGATGGCGAGTTCGGCCTGCGGCACCGGCACGTCCGGCGGGGTGACGTAGCGCGGGTCCTTGCGCACGTCGTTGACGCACTGGCTGCGGCCTTCGCGCACCGCGGCGCCCATGATGCCGCGTGCGATCGGAATGCGGTCCTCGTGGCGGATGCGGTCCTTGTACGAGCCGCCGCGGATGCGGATCACCAGCGTGGCCGGATCGTCCGCCTCGAGCAGCGGGATGTCGACGTTCTCGAAGCCGAGCAGTTCGTGCACGGCATCGGCCACGCGCTGCAATACCACGTCGACATCGCTGGATGCGCCGAGTGCGGCGGTGACGCGTGCGATCAGCGCGAAGCGCGCGGCGCGGCGGCGTTCCTCGTCGTAGCGACGGGCATTGTCGATGGCGATGGCGGCGTGGCGTGCGAACACTTCGAGCAGGGCGATGTCGGCGCCGCCGAACACGTGCGGCGGTTTCGCGCCGATGCCGAAGAAGCCGATCAGACGGCCGCGCCAGCGGATCGGCAGGCCGACGACCCGGTTCTCGGCGAGTTCCGGCAGGGTGATGTTGGCGAGGTCGCCGTAGCGCGCGATCACCGCTTCGCCGCTGGCCAGCACGCGCCCGGCGAGGCCGATGTTGGGCGCCATCTCGGCGCCGATCTCGCCGGCCGGCATGCGATACGCGGCCTCGGTGCGGATGACGTTGCGTTCCGGCAGGTACAGGCCGATGGTGCCGTCGGCCGCACCGATCAGCCGACAGGCCGACTCGATCAGGCGCGTCAGCAAGGGCTGCAGTTCCAGCTCCGAGGACACGTCCTCGACCATCTGGCGCAGCGCATCGAGGCGATCGCGTTCGCGGAAGTCGTCGTTCACGCCGCGATTCTAGTCGTGGCGTGAACCGCCCAGCCCTGACGAAAGCCAGTGGCCGATCAGTCGAAGCCGTCGACGAACAGGATCGGGGCGCCGCCGGTGTTGAGCACGGCGCCGACGGCGATGCTGCGCTCGATCTGCAGTCCATCCTCGTGCTCGTCGAGCACGACCTGGAAGTATTCGTCGTCTTCGAGTGCGATGTCGGCCTTCACCGGCACGCTGATCGTCTTCGTGGTCTGGCCGGGCTGAAAGGTCAGCGTGCCGCTCGTCGTCACGTAGTCGCTGCCCGCGGCCGCGGTGCCGTCTTCGGTCGTGTACTGGATCGTGCGCACCGAAGTGTCGGCACCCATCGTCACCGTGAACACGGCGTCGACCATGCCGTTGACCGGTTCGGAGACGCCGGTGTCGTCGATGCGGGCCCGGATCAGGGCCGGGTCGTGGTCGTAGATCGCGACGCGCGCGTTCGCCAGTGCGCCCAGCGTGGCGCCGCCGGTCGGATTGGTCAGCTTGAGGTCGAAGTCCTCCATGCCCTCGACCGCCGCATCGGCGAGGATCGGTACCAGCACCGACTTCGTGGTCTCGCCGTCGGCGAAGTTCAGCGTCGTCGCGACTGCGGTGTAGTCGAGGCCGGCCTGGGCGCTCTGCGGCACGTGGTTCGCGGTTGCGAACTGCACGCTGACGGCGCCCACGGCCCCCTGGCTGCGCGTCACGAACACCTCGGCCAAGCCGAAGTCTTCCCAGCCGTATTGCCAGTAGGCCATGACGTTGAACTGCCCGGCGGTCGGCGCGCCGATGGCGACGCAGTTGCCGAACTCGGAGGTGTTGCCGGCCGGGTCGGTGGCGGTCGCGGTGACGAAGCCGCTGTTCTGGCCGTTGCTGCCGAGGAATCCGAGCGCGGCCTCGCCGATGCCGTTCGTCATCAGCACTTCGTGGCCGATGTAGCTGCGGCCCTGGCCAAAGCCCGAGCTGTGGCAGGCGGTGGCCTGGAAGTATTCGATGCGATACTGCGTGTTCGCGCGGCTGCGCAGCTTGCCGGCCATCTGCAGGTTCATGCCGTTGACGGTGGCGCTGGTGATCTCGGGATAGTTCTGGCCCTTGTTCGGACCCTGGTCGACGTCGAGCGTGTCGTTCAGGTTGGGCCCCGCGTTCGGGACGATGTCGATGTTGTAGTCGCCATTGTCGTAGATGCGGTTGCCGAGCACGGCGTTGTTCTGACCGCCGGCCAGCTCCAGCCCGATGTAGGTGCTGCCGGTGATGACATTGCCGGCGCCGACCGCCGTGCCGCCGATGACCATGTCGTTGGCCGTGTGGTTGACGATGCCGGTGCCGTTGCCGAGCTCGGTCGCGAGCGCGGGGTTGCTGCCGATGACGTTGCCCTCGATGTGGTGGCCGCCGCCGTCGCCGATGCTCATGGCCGCACTGCCGTTGCCGGAAATCACGTTGCCGGCGCCCGCGCCGATGCCGCCGATCTGGTGGTCGGTTCCGCCCATTAGGATCGCGGTCTCGATGTTGCCGAGCTTGGCGTTCCGGGCGGCGTTCAGGCCGATGGTGTTGCCCTGGACGAAGATCGACGCGGTGGTGTCGTCCAGCGTGATGCCGCGGTAGTTGCCGGAGATCTGGTTGCCGTGGCCGGGTGCGCCGATGACGAGACCGGGTGCAGCGCGCACCACGCGGATGCCGCTGCCCTCGTTGCCGATCGCGGCGTTGCCGGCGGCGTCGGTGCCGATGCGGTTGTCGGTGATTTCGGCGTCGGCCAGCACGCTGTTGATGGCGATGCCGGTCTGGACGTTCCCGGAGATCAGGTTGTTCGCCACCACCACGCTGGCGCCGCCGATGCCGATCCCGGCGAGATTGGGACGTGCCTCGGTGCCCGACGCATTGGTGCCGATGCGGTTGCCGCGGATCGAGATCGTGCCGCTGTTCGCCAGGACGCCGGCCTGGCCATTGCCGCTGATGGTGTTTCCGGCGGCCATGGTGCCGATGTCGAGCACGCTGTCGTAGGCGATGATGCCGTTGCCGGTGTTGCCGATGGTCGCGGACCCGTCCGCGGCCAGTCCGATCAGGTTGGACTTGATCGCGCCGGAGCCGCCGCTGGCATAGATGCCGCCGAGGTTGCCGCTGATCACGTTGCCTTCGGCCGCGGTATCGCCGCCGATCGTGGCGTTGACCACGCTGCCCAGATGGATGCCCTCCTGACCGTTGCCGCGCTTGATGCCGCCATCCAGACTGGTCCCGATGCGGTTGGCCTTGACGGTGAGGCCGTCCAGGAAGCGCGCATAGATGCCCTTGCCGGTATTGGCCGAGATGACGTTGCCGCCGCCGCCGGCCG
>JBGASK010000165.1:0-4509 GCA_044229785.1 Ahniellaceae bacterium | reverse complement strand
CACGACGATGATGCGCCCCTGCAGGGGCCGCTCGGCATGGCTCGAACCGAGCGCTTGTTCGGGAGGCCGCGCCAATGGCTCGCGACACGCTTCGGCCTGATGTATCGCGAGGCCCGGGACGGAACATCCTGGACACCTTGGCGGCAGTTTGAAGCCCCGAGCCTGCAGGGCATCCTGTCCACGGACGCAATCCGAAGCGTGGCCGACGGCGAAGAAGAACTCTGGGTGACGACCTATGGCCTCGGCATCGCGCGAATCAATGCCCACGGGGTCCGCTGGTGGACGGCTGCGAATGGCGATCTTCCGGGCGAGTCGATCTATGGCGGCGTGGCCACGTACGAATCCGACGGCACGCGCTTGATCTGGCTGGCGTCGCGTTCGGGACTGCTTCAGATCCGCGGCGACCGGATTCGTGCGTTCGATCGTCGTCACGGCCTGCCGTCGAACGCGGTCAGGCGCCTGATGGTGCAGCGTGTGGCGGACGGAACCGAACTGCTGTGGATCGCGACCGAAGGCGGCATTGCGCGCGCGACGCTGGGGCGGTCCGCCTGGCAGACGGTGAGCCTGATGGGGGCGCGCGACAACGGCATTTTCTCCGCAATGATCGAGCCGGACGACGCTGGCGGCGAGCGCCTGTGGATTGGCGCATCGGAAGAGGGGCTCGGCGTATTGCAGGGCGGTCAATGGCGTTACTTCCGCCACGCCGATGGCACGCTTCCGGGGGTCGGCGTGCGTCAGATCTGGCGGTTGCCCGGGCCGGATGGGCAGCCGTGGCGCGTGCTCAGCCTCATGGAGAGCGGATTGTGGCGTGTGCACGACGACTTTCGTTTCGAGTCCATTCCCGTGCCCTGGGTCGACAAGGGGGTTGCGACCGACATCGCGACTTCGGCCTTGGCGCGGCAGGTGGACGGGGTCATCGAGTGGTGGGTTGCACTCGTGCGTGGCGGCGTCTACCGGTGGCGCGATGGTCGTTGGGCTGCATTCGCGCTGGATGGCCAGTCGCCGCCCTGGAACGTGGTGCGGTTGACCGAACAGGTCGATGCGCATGGCCGCTCCTGGCTATGGGGGGTCGGGGCACAGGGCATCGCCCGATTCGATGGCGAACGTTGGCAGTTGCTCGAAGGCCTGGCCAACTTGCCGATCGACAGCTATCGCGGCGCGTCGCTCGTCATCGAGCAGGACAAGCCGGTGCTCTGGGCCAGTAGTCAACGCCACGGCGTCGTGAGGCTGGCGGTCCCGGATCCGCTGCGACCCAGCGTGCTGCCGCGCGATGACCTGCCGCCGCCGCCCGATCCGTATACGTACTCCGCGCTTCGCGACAGCACCGGGCGGATCTTCATCTGCACCAACAACGGCGTCCAGCAGCTGACGCCCTTGACCGAAGGCGGGTATTCGTCGCGCATCCATCGTCGACGGGACGGGTTGCTGCACGACGAATGCAACACCAACGCCCAGTTGATCGATGCCCGGGATCGCTATTGGGTGGGCACGATGGGTGGATTGAGCATGCTGGATCCGACGATCGCGTCGACTGCAAACGCAGAGTATGCCGCCAGAACGCGGGTCGCCACGCTCATCGTCGATGGCGAGGTGCGTTCGGTGGATTCGCGCACGCGCTGGAACCTGCCGGCGGGCACGCGCGAAGTCCGGATCGAGTTCGGGTTGCTCGATGCCTATCGCGAGACCGACGCGCAGTTCCGCACGCGGCTGGTCGGTTACGACCAGGACTGGAGCGGCTGGACGGCGGAGCCCAGTCGTTCGTACACGCGGCCGCCAGCGGGCCACTATCGATTCGAAGTCGAAAGTCGCGACTTCTCCGGTCATGCGGCCATGGCCGACGCGCTCGATATCGTGGTGGCGCCGTACTGGTGGCAGCGAACAGCGGTGCAAGCGCTGTCGGCGCTCGCAGCGATCGCGATGGTCGTCGTCGCGGTGCGCGCCTATCTGCGCGGCCTGCGTCGACGGCAGCTCCATCTGGAGGCTCTGGTGGCGGCGCGTACCGTCGATCTGCATGAGGCCAATCGCCAGCTGACCGAGTTGTCGTACCGGGATCCATTGACCGGCATCGCCAATCGGCGCCGATTGCTGGAAGCGATGCAGGCGGCCATGATTCGCTCCGTCGAACAGGGGCGCCCGCTCGGCGTCATCGTTATCGATGTCGACCACTTCAAGGCCTACAACGACCGTTTCGGACACCTGTCCGGCGATACCGCCTTGCGGGCGGTGGCGCAGGCGCTTTCCAGCGCCACCCGCGAACACGATCTCGTCGCGCGTCACGGCGGCGAGGAATTCGCCTGCCTGATGGTCGATGCCGCGCCCGATGTGGCACTTGCCGTCGCCGAACGCATGCGTGCCTTGGTCGAAGCCTTGCCGCCGCGCCTGCTCGGCAACGACGTGCAGACCCTCACGCTGAGCGCCGGGGTGATCTGTCGCGTGCCGCGCGTCGACGAACGCGCGGAAGATCTGCTCGCGGCGGCCGACGCCGCGTTGTACGAAGCCAAGCACAAGGGGCGAAACCGCGTTTGTGCGGCTCAGTGATCGGCTTCGCAGTGCCGCTCGCAGCCGACGTTTTCGAGCTGGATGGTGGTGTGCGAGATGCCGAAGCGTTGCTGGATCGCGGCCTCGGCGTCGCGCAGCAGCGCGTCGCCGTCGCGCGAACCGTCGTGCTCGACATGGGCGGTGAGGGCGTTCACGGTCGTCGACAGCGACCAGACATGCAGGTCGTGCACGTGGCGTACGCCGGGCACGTCGCGCAGTGCCGATTCGATCGTGGCCACGTCCAGTCCCTTGGGCACGGCATCGAGGGCTAGCGCCAGCGATTCGCGCAGCAGGCCGATGGCGCTGAACGAGATCGCGACCGACACCAGCAGGCCCGCGAGCGGGTCCAGCCAGTACCAGGGCTTGAACATCAGCACCACACCGACCACCAGCACGCCGAGCGACACGGCGGCGTCGGCCATCAGGTGCAGGAAGGCCGCACGCAGGTTGCTGTCGTGCTGGCTGCCGCCCCAGAACACCAGGGCCGAACCGGCGTTCACGAGCAGGCCCACGCCGGCCGCGACCATCACCCAGAAGCCCGGCACGTGCACCGGTTCGCCGAAGCGGCGGATGCTTTCGACCGCCAGCGCGCCGCAGGCGATCAGCAACAGCGCGGCATTGATGTTCGCGGCGAAAATGGTCGAACGCGCGTAACCGTAGGTATGGCGCGCATCCGGCTTGCGGCGGGCGAGTTTCATCGCCCACAGCGCCAGGATCAGGCCGAGCACGTCGCCGGCGTTGTGGCCGGCGTCGCCGAGCAGGGCCATCGAACCGATCCAGAAGCCGACGACCGCCTGGACCACGACCAGCAGGATGTTCAGCGCAACGCCGATGACGTAACGCCGGTTCGCTCCCCCGTGCGCGATGGCGTGGCGGTCGTGCGGATCGTCGTGGCCAGGGCCATGGGCGTGGGCGTGGTGCGCGTGCGGGCCGTGCGGATGGGCGTGCATGGCGGCATTGTCGGCGACCCGGCCGGCCGTGGCCAGTCGGCCCGGTCGCGGCGACCGCTACGACCTTGGTCGAGGAATCCCGTGCCCGGTTTGCCGCCGTTCATCTTGCCCCGTAGAATCCGCCGGCTTTATTCGCTTCCGGCGGGTCTGCCGGGGTTCCTCTGCTTGTGGGAGACAGAAATGCTCGAACAAAACGGTCTTTGGATCGCGATTGCCTGCGGCTTGCTCGCCGTGGTCTACGGCGCGGTATCGGTACAGTGGATTCTCGGCCGCAGCGCCGGCAACGAGCGCATGCAGCAGATCGCGGCGGCGATCCAGGAAGGCGCGGGCGCCTACCTGAAGCGCCAGTACCAGACCATCGCCATCGTCGGCGTGGTCCTGTTCCTGGTCATCGGCCTTGGCCTCAAGAGCTGGCCGACTGCGATCGGCTTCGCCATCGGTGCGGTGCTCTCGGGCCTGGCCGGCTTCATCGGCATGTTCGTGTCGGTACGCGCCAATGTGCGCACCTCGCAGGCCGCAACTGAAGGCCTGAACGCCGCGCTCGCGGTCTCGTTCCGCGGCGGCGCCATCACCGGCATGCTCGTGGTCGGCCTCGGCATCATCGGTGTCGCCGGCTATTTCATGATGGTCATGAAGGGCCAGGCGATCACCGCCGAAACCCTGAAGGAAGCCCTGCACCCGATGGTCGGCCTGGCCTTCGGTTCCTCGCTGATCTCGATCTTCGCGCGTCTCGGCGGCGGTATCTTCACCAAGGGCGCCGACGTCGGTGCCGACCTGGTCGGCAAGGTCGAAGCCGGCATTCCGGAAGACGATCCGCGCAACCCGGCCGTGATCGCCGACAACGTCGGCGACAACGTCGGCGACTGCGCCGGCATGGCCGCCGACCTGTTCGAAACCTATGCGGTGACCATCATCGCGGCGATGCTGATCGCCGGCATCGTGTTCTCGACCTATGGCACGGCCGGCGTCATCTACCCGCTGGTGCTCGGCGCCGTCTCGATCATCGCCTCGATCGTCGGCA
>JBGASK010000052.1:0-19621 GCA_044229785.1 Ahniellaceae bacterium | reverse complement strand
CACGAGGCGCGACGCGATTTCGAACGCGCCGGGGTGCGCGGCCGCGAGTCGACGCTGGGTGACGGCACGCTGATCCTGCTTGCCGCCGACGCGCGCGAATTCGATGCGATTGAGTCGCAATTCCAATATGCCTTCGCGGGCGGCGACGGCAGCGCAGTCGGCGCGCCCTGAGACGAAACTTCGGTGGCAGCCTCGCGCCGCATCGGTTAGCGTGCGCGCCTTGCCGCGAACGCTGCGGTGTCGCTGTCCAGGTTCCGCGTGTCCTTGCCCGAATTGTCCGTGATCGTTCCGGTGTTCAACGAACGCGACAACGTCGCGCCGCTGGTCGACGAAATCGTCGCTGCGCTGCGCGGCCGCATCGCCTTCGAGATCGTCTATGTCGACGACCACAGCCGCGACGATTCGCTGGCGGTGCTGAAGTCGCTGCAGGCACGCGTGCCGGAATTGCGCGTGCTGCATCATCTGACGCAGAGCGGCCAGAGCACGGCCGTGCGCACCGGCGTGAAAGCCGCGCGCGGCGCCTGGATCGCCACGCTCGACGGCGATGGCCAGAACGACCCCGCCGATATCCCCAAGCTGCTGGCCGCTCGCAACGACGCGTCGAACGACACGCGGCTGTTTGCCGGCTGGCGCGTGAACCGTCAGGACAGCGGCAGCAAGCGCTGGGCGTCGAAATTCGCGAATGCGATTCGCCGCCGCCTGCTGCGCGACGACACCCCGGACACCGGCTGCGGCATCAAGCTGTTCGAGCGCGACGCCTTCCTCGACCTGCCGTATTTCGATCACATGCATCGCTACCTGCCGGCGCTGATGCAACGTGCCGGCTGGAAGACCGTGAGCGTGCCGGTGAACCATCGCGCCCGCGGTGCCGGCGTGTCCAAGTACAACAACCTGAATCGCGCCCTGGTCGGCATCGCCGACCTGCGCGGCGTCGCGTGGCTCATCCGGCGCGCGAAGCGCACCGCGGTCCGGGAATTTTCTAACGATTGAGTCGCTAAGCTGGGCGACTCGCTTCGGGGTTCCGCCCCGGATTCTGCCTTGGGGAACACATGACCGACTTCTTCGCGTCCTGGGCGCACAACTTCAACTTCTGGCTCGCCGTCGGCTTTCTCGGCCAGGCCATCTTCGCGTCGCGCTTCATCGTGCAATGGTGGTTCAGCGAACGCGCCAAGCGTGTCGTGGTGCCGACCGTGTTCTGGTGGCTGTCGCTGGCCGGCGGCCTGATCCTGACCGTGTACGCGATCCAGAAGCGCGACCTGGTGTTCACGCTCGGCCAGTTCTCCGGCCTGTTCATCTACAGCCGCAACCTGTGGCTGCTGCACACCGCGAAGCGTCGCGAAGTCGTGACCGACTGAACGCGGATCAGAGCGCGCGACCGCGTTCGACGCGGTTGCGCCCGAGTTTCTTGGCGCGATAGAGCGCCGCGTCGGCTTCGTCGATCAGCTGTACGGCCTTGAGTCCGCCACGCGGCACGCAAGCGGCCACGCCGACGCTGACCGTCACCTCCCGGTCCTGTCCGAAACGTTCGCAGCGGACGCGGACCGCATGCGCGCGCGCAGTGGCTTCCTCGATGTCGGTGCCGGGCAGCACGATGACGAATTCCTCGCCGCCGAAACGGGCCAGCAGTTCCTCGGGTTCGTGCACGTCCTGTTCGAGCTGCCGGGCGATGCCGCGCAGCATCTCGTCGCCGAGCAGGTGGCCATGCTGGTCGTTGTACTGCTTGAAGAAATCGACATCGACCATCAGCACGGCCAGGTTCTGGCGGTGCTCGGCCAGGCGGTTCCAGGTGCGCAGGTAGAACTGTTCGAAGCCGCGACGATTGGTGATGCCGGTCAGGCCGTCCTGCACCGCGAGACGCGACAGGCGCTGGTTGGCGATCTCGAGGTCGCGCGTGTGCGCCGCAACTTCGCGTTCGAGTTCGACATTGCGTTCGTGCAGCTTGCGCGAGCGATACCGGCCCCAGGCCCAAGCCAACAGCGAACCGAGCAGCAGCACCACGCCGGCGGCGGCCCAGGCGGCCGAACGCGTCTGGTACCAGCGCGGCTCGACGTGGAACGGGAAATCGAGGGCATCGCTGGTGCTGCGGCCGCTGCGCGTGCGCGCCTCGACCTGCAAGCTGTAGTCGCCCGGGGCAAGCCGATTCAGCTCGCGCATCGGCGTGTTCGACCAGTCGCTCCACAAGCCGTCGCCGCCATCGAGACGGGTACGGTATTCGATCGCCGTGTCGTGGCCGTCGATGCCGTATTCGAAACGCAGTCCTTCGAGCGGCGGCAAGGCCAGCGTCGTCGCCCCGCGGCGGTCGATCAGACGGGTCCTGCGCTCGGTGTCGATCAGCGCCACGCGATGCATGCGCAGGTGGAAGGCGGTGTCCGCGGCATCCGCCAGACGCGGGTCGTACGTCAACAGCCCGCCCCAGGCGATGACCGTCAGGCGGCCGTCGTCGGCCACCGCCAGCTCGGTGACGCCCAGCGTTCGCCGCGACTCCATGCGCAAGGCCGACCACTGGCCCTCGTGTTCGACCCAGACATCGCGACTGGTGAAGGCGTATTGATGGCCGAGACCGGCGCGGAACTCGATCTCGTTGAGGCGTTGCCCGGCGAGGGCAACCAGCGGATGGCCGGGTTGCGCGATGAAACGCCCGTCGCGCCATTCGTACAGGGCGTCGCCCAGGGTCGCGTAGGTCTTGCCGTGCAGTTGCCAGACGCTGCTGCCGCCGTCGACCGGGCCGACCATGCCGCGATCGGCCAGAGACTGCACGGCGATCCGGACGCCGTCGGCGTCCGCACTGCGCGTGACGAGCAGCGGATGCCCGCGCCAGTTGCCGATCAGCCAATGCTCGGCATCGAGTTCGACCAAGGTCGACACGGCCACGTTGCCGAGATCGTGGCGCGGTCCGGCACGCCAGTCCGGAGCCTGTTCGAGTTCGACGATCGCCGCCCCTTCGAGCGCGAGCACGCGCGTCGGCACGAACATCGAGGGGATCAGTTCGAACACGCCGTCGCTGTCGATCAGGCGTTGACTGCGTCCGCCGCGGATCAGCTGGATGCTTTTGCGCTCGCCGACCAGCAGGGCGTCGCCGACTCGTTGCAGGTCCCAGACTTCGTCCGGAGCCCAAGGCAAGGACTGGAAGCGCATGCGCCCCTGATCGTCGGCGCCAGACCGGAACAGGCCGAGCGAGGTGGCGACCCAGCGCTGTCCTTCGAACCATTCGGCATCGTTCAAGACGCCGAACAGGCCATCTTCCTCACCGACGAAGGTCCAGGGCGACGGCCATTCCATGCGAACGAGGTCGCCTTCGGTGGCAAACCAGAGTCCGCCATCCGTATTCGCGGCCACGGCCGTGATCGGATAGCTGCTGATGCGATACAGCTTCTTCAGGCGCAAGTCGGCATCGACGATGGCGACCTCGCCGGTCAGCGTGGCCAGCGCGAAATCGCCGTCGTCGAGCGCGGTCGCGGCATAGACCTGGGCGCGTTGCATCCAGGCGTCGTAGGCCGTGTCGACGTGACGCAGGCCGTGTTCGGCATCGCCGAGATACAGGCCTTTGACGCGCGAGCTGAACAAGGTGCCTTGCGGGTGCGGCGCCGCGCTCTGGACCCCATAACGAATGAATTCCTCGCCGCCCGGCACCGCCACGAAGGCGTTGCCGTCGAACCGCATCAGCCCGCGGTCGACCACGCGCGCCCAGACTTCGTCGCCGACCCGGAGCCCGGTCAGAACCTCGCCCGGTATCGGCCAACTGCGCGCGCTGCCGTCCGTCCCGATCCGGAAGAGACGGCGCTCGCCCAGGAAGTACTGGCCATCCGCCAAGTCGGTCGCGAGCCAGACCTGACCGAGCGGGTGCGCTTCCGCCACGTCGCGGAAGCGTTCGTCGAGGTCGGTGTAGATCCATTCGCCGTCCGGCTGTTCGTCATAACGACCGAACTGGTCGTAGCCGCCCACGATGATGCGCCGGTCGCCCGCCAGCGCAACCGAGCGCACCGACATCTCCTGATCGGGCGGATGCAGGTGTTCGAAGCGGCCCGCCGAATACAGCAACACGCCCTCGACATTGCCGACGAAGACCCGCCCGTCGGCGTCGGTGACCACGGCGCTGTGTTGCGGCATGACGCTGTAATGCTCGGCGTTGAAGCGCGTCAGCATGGGCACGCCGCTGGCGTCCGCCGCGACCTGGATGTCGCCCGCGTCATTCGCAAAAGCGGTCGCAATGCCGGCGTTGGCAGCCAGGCACACGAGGCAATTCAGCAGTTTGCGGGCTGCGCTTACCGGCATGGCGGCATTTCACCACAGCACCCGGCTGGCGGAAGCGGCGATTCAGCATTGTTGACCTTGCTCGTTGCGCCCACGGGCCGGCACACTGGCGTCATGACCTGCCTGAGCGTGAACCTGAACAAGATCGCCGTCCTGCGCAATTCGCGAGGCGGCGCCCTGCCCGACGTGATCGCCGCGGCCCGCGTGGCCATCGCTGCCGGTGCCGACGGCATCACCGTGCATCCGCGACCGGATCTGCGCCACATCCGGCCTGACGACGTGTTCGCGCTGGCGCGCATGCTCACGGTCGAATTCAACATCGAAGGCAACCCCTTCGTCGGGCCGAACGCCCAGGGGTACCCGGGCTTCATCGAACTGGTCGAGGCGGTGCGCCCGGCGCAGGTCACCCTGGTGCCGGACGGCGACGCGCAGATCACCTCCGATCACGGTTTCGATGTCGGCCGCGACCGAGAACGACTCGCGCCGGCGATCGCGCGCCTGAAACGCACGGGTGCGCGGGTCAGCCTGTTCGTCGATGCCGGATCCGCCTGGGGTTCCGATCTGCGCGAACTCGGCGCCGACCGCATCGAGATCTACACCGGGCCATATGCCCACGCCTTTGCAGCAGGCAGCTGCAGCACCGAACGCTCGGACTGTGCGCGGACCGCGGCGGACGCCCGCGCCGCCGGCCTCGCAGTGAATGCCGGGCACGATCTCGATCAGGCGAACCTGGCGCCGCTGCTCGCGGCCGCAGGTCCGATCGCCGAAGTTTCGATCGGCCACGCGCTGATCAACGACGCGCTCTACGACGGTCTCGCCGTCACCGTCCGGCGCTATCGCGCGATCTGCGCCGCACACTGATCGGCACAAAAAAAGCCGGACTCGCGTCCGGCCTTTCGGGTCCTGCGGAGATTCCGGATCAGCCTTCCGGCGATGCGAAACCGATCTTCTTGTAACCGACGTTCTTCGCCGTGCCCATCACTTCCGCGAGGACCTGATAGGCGGTCTGGTCGTCGGCCTGGATCTGCAGCACCGGCTGCGGATTCTTCTTGGCCTCGAACTCGATCTGCAGCTTGAGGATTTCCAGCGAGATCGGCTGGCCGTTCCAGAACAGTTCGCCGTTGGCGCGAATGCCGAGGTCGATCGGCGGCGGCGGATCCTTCGGCGGCGGCTGCGTCGACTTCTGCGGCACGTCGATCAGGATGCGGTTGGTCGCCGCCGGTGCCGTGATCATGAAGATGATCAGCAGCACCAACATCACGTCGACTAGCGGCGTGACATTGATTTCGGCCATCGGACCGCCGGAGTTGTTGCTTGCGAAAGCCATGATGCGCTCCTGCGGATTACTTGGACGGCTCGGTGATGAAGCCGAGCTTGCGGATGCCGGCGTTCTTGACCGTGGCCATGGCCTCGGCGATCTGCTTGTACTGCGTGGTCTTGTCGGCGCGCAGCTCGATCATCGGCTGCGGCGTCCTCAAGGCCTCGATGCGCAGGCGATCCTCGAGGGCGCGCTGGTCGATCAGCGCGTCGTCGAGATAGATCTGGCCGGCATCGTCGATCGCCAACGTCAACGGCGTCGCCTTTTCCTTTTCTTCCACCGAGACGGTCTTGGTCGGAAGATCGACCTTGACCTTGTGGTTCATCATCGGCGTCGTGATCATGAAAATGATCAGCAGCACCAACATCACGTCGACGAGCGGCGTGACGTTGATTTCCGCCATCACGCCACCGTCGTTACCACCTGCTGACATTCCCATTGCGGGCTCCCGTGACGACTGCGATTACTTCTTCGCGGCCTTCGGCATCGCGCCTTCGACGCGCGAACCGGTGGCGAAGAAGTCGTGCAGGTCGTGCGCGAACTCGTCGAAACGGGCCATGATCTTGCGGTTGCTGCGCGAGAAGAAGTTATAGGCCAGCACCGCCGGGATTGCCACGAACAGACCGATGGCGGTCATGATCAGCGCTTCGCCGACCGGACCCGCGACGACGGTGATGTCGGCCGTACCGGCCGCACCGATGTTCAGCAGGGCGTGGTAGATGCCCCACACGGTACCGAGCAGGCCGACGAACGGCGCCGACGAACCCGTGGTGGCAAGCCAGGTCAAGCCGTTTTCCAGCTTCGAGCTTTCACGGGCCACGGCCTGACGCAGGGCGCGGTCGATGAATTCGGAGCGGTTCAGGGCTTCGACCAGACGCGAACCTTCATGACGCTGGTGATGCGCAGCGGCCGAAGCGCAATCGAGCGCGATCTTCGAGAACGGCTCGCCCTTCGGCTGCTCTTCCATGAAACGCACGGCGTCGGCGGCCGACGGGGTTTCCCAGAAGGTGCGGATGACCTTTTCCATCTTGCCGGTGATCGACGTGTTGCGAATCATGTTCATCACCGTGTAGATCCAGCTGACGATCGACATCAGCACGAGGGTGACGAACACCACCCAGCCGACCCAGTCAAAGTTCTGGATCAGGTGGTCGAAACCCATCTGCTGCAGGGCAGCGGCGTTCGACGTGTCGCCGGCGAGGGCGGCATCCGCCGGTGCACTCGTCGCTTCGGGCATGCTCGCAGCAGCCGTCGTAGCTTCGGCAGGAACAGCCGCGGCATCGGCAGGCTGGGTCGTCTGGTCTTGTTGCATGGCAATACCCTTAGGAGTTGAGCGTGAACTTGATGGGAACGAGGACGCGGCCCTCGACCGGGCGGCCGTCGCGTTTCTCGGGGTTGAACTTCCACTGTTTGACCGCTTTCACCGCTTCCTGATCGAGTTCGCGGTGGCGGCTCGACTTCTGGATTTCGACTTTCAGCGGCGTACCGTCGATACCGACAGTGACGACCAGGACGACTTCGCCCTGCAGACGGCGACGCGCGGCGGCCGGCGGATAACGCGGCGGGCGCATCTTGCGGTAACTCGGGTCTTCCGAGGCACCGATGTTCTCCGGCAAGGCCGGGGCCGGCGGTGCAGGCGGCGCGGGCGGAGTCGCCTCCTCGGCCATTTCGGTCGGTTCGTCGAACACCGGGCGGTCGTCGACCGGCGGCGGCGGCGGGGCCACCGGCTGCGGCTTGTTCTCGACGACTTTCTTGATTTCCTTCGGCGGCTCCGGCGGCGGCGGCGGCGGCGGCGGCGGCGGCGGCGGCGGCTCGATGAAGGTGACGTCGATCACCTGATCTTTCTCGTCCACGACCGCATCCGGCGGTTTCACCGGCGCAACGAGGAACATGAAGGCTCCGGCGTGCAGGGCCAACGCGAACGACTGGCCGGCGACGCGGCGCCAGCTGAAGCCTGTTTCGGTGTCGTTATCAATACTCGACATGGGGGTCTCGGTTCTGCGGAGGCCGTGGATTCGGTCCCTTGTCCGGCACGAGTCCGGGCAAGGGGGTCGCGATTATAACCACGGCCAGTTGTATTCGTTCCAGCCTCCGCGCAGCATGTTCCCTGCACGTTACAGCCGCATAACGGACCGCTTCGCCCCAAGGGGTTGGCGGTCCGTGAACTGCATCACATTCTGGCAGCGTTCTTCAACCAGCTTTCGGCGCTCGCCCGGGTCGCCTCGAAACCGGTCGCTTTCTGGTACGCCGCGACGGCCGCCGGCTTGTTGCCGAGTTCCAGCTCGCAGTTGCCGAGCAGAATCCAGGCCTGACCTTCGCTCTTGAACGGGGTTTTCTTCAGCGACTCCTGCACGGCCGCACGGGCCTCGGTGAGCTTCGCGGCCTCGGCCGCCTTGTCGCCTTCGAAATTGCCGGCCACCTCGTACAAGGTGTAGGCCTGCAGGAACTTCACTTCGCCGTCGGTGGCGAACTGCGCCGCCTCACCGAACACCCTGGCCGCATCGACCGGCTTTTCGGCCAGGCGATAGGAGTCGCCGAGCGCACGCAGATGGTCGAGGTTGCGCGGCAGCACGCCCTTGGCCAGGCCGTCTTCGATGACCTTGATCGCCTCCAGCGGGCGCTCGCCGAAGTTGTACAGCTGGTAGAGCTGCTTGATCTCGGATTCGCTGGTCATCATGCCCGACTGGTAGGCCGCCGAGAGCAGCGCGACCGCCTTGTCCGGCTGTTCGGCCTGGATGTACACGTTGCCGAGGAGGCGGGTGATCGCCTTGCTGCCCGGCAGCGCCTTGAGTGCCGTCTCGCCCTCGACCACGGCTTCGGCGAACTTGTCCTGTTCGTAGTAGCAGGCCATCAGCAGCTGGTACCAGCCCTCGTTCGGCTTCCCGGACAGCGCGATCGCCTTGCGGACCGCGGCCGCGGCCTCGTCAAGCTTCTCGAGGCGATACAGCGACTGCGCCTTGATCGCGTAGGCGGTGTCCTTTTCGGTACCGCTCTGGGCCAGCCACTGGTCGATGGTCGTGACCGCGTCGGCGTACTTTTCTTCGCTCATGCTCAGATTGGCGTACTGCAGCAACGCGCCGAAATGGGTCACGTTGGGCAGCGCATTCAGATCCAGCGACTTCTTGGTGTATTCGAGCACCCGGGCGACATCGTCGTCGCGATCGTTGGCGATGTTGGCCAGACCCTGATAGGCCATCGCCTTTTCGTAGTCGTTGGCCTTGGCGTCGGCGAGCACATCATTGAAGTTCTGCTCGGCTTCGTCGTATTTCTCGTCGTACAGGGCCTTCACCGCCTTGTCGATCTTCTTGCCGAGCTTGCTCGACGCCTTCGCCTCGGGTTCCTTGCGCGAGGCGTTGGGGTACGGATTCTCCGTCGCCTGCTTCGTCTTGTTCTTTTCGGCGTTGCGCGCAGCGCGGGTGTTCGCGGCGCGCTTGTCGACGCCCCCGGTTTCGATCTGGGCCAGTGCAGCCGAGAACGGGACAGCGACCAGCACGGCGCCAGCAAGCAGCGCGACGGCGATCGGGAAAGCCAGACGTTTCATGGTTCACCCCTCCACAAGAAAGCTGCGCCGGCGTCCTGCCAGCAAAAAGGTCGCGAAGCGTAGCCGTGCTGTTACGGTGTCACAAGCGGCGTTGTTTGAATGTTACGGAGCTGAACCCGGACTGTCGCGCCACGGCCGGGCTTGCGGATGTGTCGAAAGCCATTGCGACGCTCGTGCCGGCCGGGGAGCAACGGTGCGGAATCAGGTGGTCGGAAAATTCGCCTTGGCGAACGCGACCCGCTCGGCCGGGTCCTTCGACAACTGGCCGTTGCGCTCGAGTTCCTGGACCTTGCGCAGGCGATGCAACGCACCATTGCCATTGGCGATCTGGATGGCGAGGCCCGGACGCGCATTCAGTTCCAGCACCAGCGGGCCGAGATCGCGGTCGAGCACGATGTCGACGCCGACATAACCGAGTTCGCACAGCTCGTAAGCCTTGGCGCCGATCATCAGCAGCTCGTCCCAGCGCGGGATCTGCAGGCCGACGATGCTTTGTTCGGTATCCGGATGTTCGCGGATGATCTCGGAATTCCAGACGCCGCGACGGGTGGTGCCGGTCGGGATGTCGATGCCGACGCCGATCGCGCCCTGGTGCAGGTTGGCCTTGCCGTCCGACAGCCGCGTCGGCAGGCGGATCATGGCCATCACCGGATAGCCGAGGAAGCTGATGATGCGGATGTCCGGCACGCCCTTGTAGCTGACGTGTTCGAAGATCGGATCGAACTGCACGCAGTATTCGATCAGGATGTGATCCGGCTGCCCGCCCAGCGAGAACAGGCCCGACAGCATGTTCGACAGATGATGGTTGAACTCGTCGCGGGTCATGAACGAGCCGTTCGAGCGACGGTACTTGTCGCCGCGGCGGCCGGTGATCACGAGGATGCCGTCGCCGCCCGAACCATGCGCGGGTTTCACGACGAAGGACTCGCGGTCCTTGATCTTTTCGTGCACCTCTTCGATCTCGTGTTCTTCGCGCACCACCGCATACAGGTCGGGCACCGGCAGGCCGGCTTTCAGCGCCATCTTCTTGGTGATGAGCTTGTCGTCGACGCGCGGATAGAACCGGCGCCGGTTGTAGGTCAGCACGAACTCGGCGTTGCGCTGGCCGATGCCCATCAGGCCGATCTGGCGCAGGCGCCTGGCAGTCGCGAACGGGTTGAAGAAACCCATGTCAGGCTCCCGGCGCCGCGTCCGCCTTGGCCGGCGGCGGCGCGATCGGATCCGGGTCGCGCGCCAGCGCACGGAAGCGGAACAGTTCGCTCAGTCGATAGCCGGAATAGCGCCCGAGGATCAGCGTCACCGCAAGCAGCACCAGCAGCAGTTCCGGGAACACGAAGATCAGGTGTTGCAGGCGCGGCTGGCCCATCGCGGTGTAGGCCAGTGCGGCGATCGCGAGCGAACCCAGCGTCTGCTTGATCGAATACGCGGCGCCACGTTCTTCCCAGGCCACCGACACGCGTTCGATGGTCATGGTCAGAATGATCATCGGGAACAGCGCGACGCTCAGGCCGACATTCAGGCCGAGCTTGTTCGATACCACCGACACCAGGGCCATCAGCAGCACGACCACGATCAGCACCGCGGTCAACCGCGGCACCAGCAGCAGTTTCAGCCTCTCCATGTAGAAGCGCACCAGCAGGCCGAGGCTGATGATGACCGCGAACAGCACCAGGCCGGCGATCAGGCCGGTCCAGTTGAATGCCAGCGCGACCAGCACCGGCATGAAGGTGCCGAAGGTCTTGATGCCCACCAGGTTGCGCAGGATCAGCATGATGAAGGCGCCGACCGGCACCAGCAGCAGGATCTTGAAGGTCTGCTGGGTTTCGATCGGCAGATTCAACAGCGAATAGGCGATGAAGTTCTCGTCGCGGCTGCGCAGGTTTTCCTTGGCGGTGTCGAGCGCATCGGCGAGGCTGCGCTGCAGCGAGAAGGTCACGTTCGCGCGCGGGTTGTCGTCGACCACGAGCACCGGCTTCTGTGCCGTGCTCCAGACGAACAGGTTCTCGGGCAAGCCTTCGGCGCCAGTGCGGGCGTCGATCGGGCGCCATTGCTTCAAGTCGCTGTCCCAAATGCGCAGGAACGGCTGCAGTTCGGTGTCGACGCTGCCGTCGTTGAGTTCGAAGCCGTACATCAGCCGTGCCGAAATCTGGCGGTCGGCGAGCAAGTCGATGGCGAGCAGGGCGCGGTGTTCGGCCTTGTCGTTCTTGCCGAGCAGCAGTTCGACTTCCTGGCTCGGCTTGGCCGCATTGAGCTGGCGGACGAGTTCGCCCGCGAACGTGGTCGAGTCGACCGAGCGTTCGCGCACCTGATCGAGCAAGCTGGCGCGCGCGGTCGCGAAGGGCTCCTCGTAGGTGCGCTGTTCGGGCGGCTTCGGTTCGATCGGATCGGCGGTCGGGTGTTCGTCGCGATAGATGGTGGCGCGGTAATAGAGCGCCTGGGTACCGCTGGCGCGCCGAATCTGCCATTGCACCTCGCGCGCGCCGCGGGCGCGCTCGATGTTCATGCCGTAATTGCGGGCGACGAAGTTCTCGTCGATGACCGAATAGCCGGGCGGGTTGTGCGGGATCTGCAAGGTCACCTTGTTCGGGCCGCTGCGCGCGCTGAACTCGACGCGCGCCTGCACTTCCCACACCTCGCTCTCGCTCTGCGGCTCGACCGGGAAACGCAGCACCTTCCACTTGTAATAGAACCCGGCGATGCCGGCGGTCGCGAGGATCAGGGCAAGCAGGTAGAGCTGTGTCTTCTTCATGGTGCGCGTCTGAGGATCCCCGTATCCGCGCGAGTATAGCCATGCGTCGCGGGCTACTGGGCGGCGGCGCCGACGAGTCGCGCCAGGTAGGCCGATTGCGGCCGCGCCCGCATCAGCTCGCGGCCGCGCAGGCGGATGCGATCGCGTGCGCGGTCACGCTCGAGGTAACCGAGACAGGTGTCCACGAGCTGCGCGTAAGGCGCAAACGCCAGGCCATCCTGCCATTCGCGCTCGGCGTCCGGGTCGCCGCTTTCCGACACCACGAAGCAGGCGTTCGCGAGCAGATAGGACACGCGCACCTGCTCGAACACCTGGGCGTCGTAGTAGTGCATGTTGAGCACGATCTTCGATCGCGCGATCCAGGCGTCGCGTTCGGCGCCGTACACCCCGAACAGCGGATGCACCTTCACGCCGAATCGCGCCAACGCCTCAAGCACGGCGATGCGCCGGTCGTTCGGCGACCCATAGAACAACACGTCCACATCCTGTCGACTGCGCTGCGCGATGCGTTCGAGTCCCGGGCTGTGGCCGACCGGCAGCAACATCGCATGGCTGATGCCGTGCTCGGACGCGAGCGCCTCGCGGTTGCGTTCGCTGTAGTCCCACAAGGCATGGCGGCGGAAGCGTTCGAGCAGTTCCGGGGTGATCCAGGTGCTGCTGCGGTCGATCTGTTCGAGGTTGTAGAGGATGGCGTCCTCCGGCACCGGCTGCGGCCACAGATGCAGGAGTTGCGGGGCCAGCACGATGCTGCGGCGATCGTCGTGCTGCGCCCGGTCGCTCTGGACGGCGTCATGGCCGAGCGCGTTCAGACCCTCGACCAGCGTCAGCGCAATGTCGTCGAAGGCCCGGCTGTGCGGGTAGTCGGGCAACTGCGGGATGACGACCGCGAAACGCGACATCCCGCTCGCCTCATACGTCGAGGTTGGCGACGCGCAACGCGTTCGATTCGATGAACTCGCGGCGCGGCTCGACCACGTCGCCCATCAAGGTCGAGAAGATCAGGTCGGCGGCGACGGCGTCTTCGATGCGCACCTGGAGCATGCGGCGGGTTTCCGGATTCACCGTGGTTTCCCACAACTGTTCCGGATTCATTTCGCCGAGACCCTTGAAGCGCTGGATGGTGCGGCCGCGCTTGGCCTCCTCCATCAACCATTGCTGCACCGCATGGAAGTCGCTGGCCGGTGCCTGCCGCGAACCGCGCTGCACGCGCCCGTCGCTGGCGATCAAGCCATTGATTTGCTTGGTTATTTCAGCGATCGGCGCATAATCGGCGGACAGGAAGAACTGTCCGGGGACGAGGCTTTCGGTCGACAGGCCATGGTGCAGCTTGCGGATACGCAGCGCGGCGCCCTGCTCGGCCGCGGCCGGCTCGGCGACGATCTCGTATTGCGGTCGGCCAAGGCCTCGCGTGTTCAAGCGCGCCGTGACCTGCTGTGCCCAAGCCGCGAGCCGGTCGTGATCGGCCAGCAGCGCGCTGTCAATCGGCGCGGCATCTAGCAAGGCCGCGAGCAAGTTCGCATCGACGCGCGTCGACAGGCGTTCGATCTGGTCGCGGGCCGACTGGTAGTCGCGCAGCAGCTTTTCCAGCGCCGCGCCGCGGATCGGCGGCGTGCCGCTGCTCGGATGCAGTTCGGCGTCCTCGACCGCATTGTTGATCAGGTAAGCCGCCAGCGCCGCCTCGTCCTTCAGATACATCTCCTGCTTGCCCTGCTTCAGCTTGAACAGCGGCGGCAGGCCGATATAGACGTAGCCGCGCTCGATCAGCTCCGGCATCTGGCGGTAGAAGAACGTGAGCAGCAGCGTGCGAATGTGCGAACCGTCCACGTCCGCGTCGGTCATGATGATGATGCGGTGGTAACGCAGCTTGTTGATGTCGAACTCGTCCTTGCCGATGCCGCAACCGAGTGCGGTGATCAGGGTGCCGACTTCGGCCGAACCGAGCATCTTGTCGAAACGCGCCTTCTCGACATTCAGGATCTTGCCCTTGAGCGGCAGGATGGCCTGGGTGCGGCGGTTGCGGCCCTGCTTGGCGGAGCCGCCGGCGGAGTCGCCCTCGACCAGGAACAGTTCCGACAGCGCCGGATCCTTTTCCTGGCAGTCGGCGAGCTTGCCCGGCAGGCCGGCGATGTCGAGCGCGCCCTTGCGACGCGTCAGCTCGCGTGCCTTGCGGGCGGCTTCGCGGGCGCGGGCGGCATCGACCACCTTTTCGCAGATCGCGCGCGCGACCGCCGGGTTCTCCTGCAGGAACTCGGCGAACTTGTTGCCGATGACCGACTCGACCGCACCCTTCACTTCCGACGAGACCAGCTTGTCCTTGGTCTGCGAGCTGAACTTCGGGTCCGGCACCTTCACCGACAGCACCGCGATCATGCCCTCGCGCATGTCGTCGCCGGTCGGCGAAACCTTGGCCTGCTTGAGCAGATTGGACGCCTCGATGTAGTTGCCGAGCGTGCGCGTCAGCGCTGCGCGGAAGCCGGCCAGATGCGTGCCGCCGTCCCGCTGCGGGATGTTGTTGGTAAAACAGAACATGCGTTCTTCATAGGCATCGGTCCATTGCAGCGCGACGTCGACGGCGATGTCGTCGCTCGTGCCGATGAAGCTGACGACATTCGGATGCAAGGCGGTACGCGTGTGCGCCAGATGTTCGACGAAGCTGCGGATGCCGCCTTCGTAGGCGAACACGTCGTGCTTGCCCTCGCCGCGCTCGTCGCGCAGTTCGATGCGCACGCCCGAATTCAGGAACGCGAGTTCGCGCAGGCGCTTGGCAAGGATGTCGTAGTGGAATTCGACGTCCGAGAAAATCTCGGTGCTGGGCAGGAAACGCACCTGGGTGCCGCGCTTCGTGCTTGCTTCGACCCGCTTCAACGGATATTTCGGCTCGCCGAGGCCGTATTCCTGCTGGTGGTGGAAGCCTTCGCGCCAGATGTCGAGCCACAAGGTCGACGACAACGCGTTCACCACCGAGACGCCGACGCCGTGCAGGCCGCCGGACACCTTGTAGCTGTTGTCGTCGAACTTGCCGCCTGCGTGCAACACGGTCATGACCACTTCGGCGGTCGAGCGCCCTTCTTCGTGCATGCCGACCGGAATGCCGCGGCCGTTGTCGAGGACGGAAACCGAACCGTCGCCGTGGATCGTGACCAGTACGGTGTCGCAATGACCAGCCAGAGCTTCGTCGATGGCGTTGTCGACGACTTCGAAGACCATGTGGTGCAGGCCAGTGCCATCGTCGGTGTCGCCGATGTACATGCCCGGGCGCTTGCGGACGGCGTCGAGGCCCTTGAGCACCTTGATGGAACTGCTGTCGTACTGTTGCTCGGTCATGCGGATTTCCGGTGGGCGACGCAACCGCGCCCGGGAATCGGGTCGGCGGCGGGTCGCAGGGCGATGACAAAGTATATCAAGCCGGCGTGATCATCCCCTGTTCCACGTGGAACAAACGCCAGGGTTCGGTGCGGGCGCGCAGGGCATCCGGGACCTCGGTGCCGGTGATCCAGACCTGCAGCCCGGCCTCGAACATCCAGTCCAGCACCCGCTGCTGATGCTCGCGATCGAGTTCCGAGGCCAGGTCGTCCAGCAGCAGTACCGGCCATTCCCGGGTGCGAGCCCGGAAGTGTTCGACCTGGGCCAGTTCCATGACCAGCGCCGCAAGCTTCTCCTGCCCTCGCGAAAGGTGTTCACGACGCGGCGCCGCCGCAAAAGCCAGCGACCAATCGGCGCGGTGCACGCCGAAACGGGTATGGCCGCGTTCGCGATCGAGTGGGCGCGCCTCGGCATAGGCGGCGACCAGATCCTCAACGGATTCAGCCGGCCGTTCGCCAAATCCCGCCGACAGCATGAGCGATACGGCCCCCAGCTCGGACAGGAACGCATTAGCCTTGACGGTGACCGGTGCGCGCAACTCGTCCATCACCCGTTGCCGGGTCGCGGCAATGCGGATCGCGGCATCCGCGAGTTCCCGCTCCCAGGGTTCGAGCAAGGCGTCCGTCCATCCTGAGCGCAACCCGGCGTTGCGCTGCTTCAATGCACGCTGGTGTCGGCGCCAGTCCGACAAGAAATCCGGTTCCACGTGGAACACAGACCAATCCAGATAAGCGCGGCGCAATTCCGCGGGCCCAGAAATCAATGCATGCGACCCAGGCTCGAAACAGACGACGGGACAGATCCGGAACAGATCGACCAACCCGGCGACGTCGACCTCGTCGATACGTGCCGACCAGTCCGCCGCGGCCCGCCGCAGGCCCACCCGGTGGCGGCCGCCGCCGCGTTCGAGTTCGGCGAACACCAGGCTGTGCTCGGCGCCGCGGCGAATCACCGCCTCGCGCTGGCCGCCGCGGAAGCTGCGCCCGTAACCCAGCAGATGCAGTGCTTCGAGTACGGTCGTCTTCCCGGCACCGTTCGGACCAACGAGCAGGTGCACGCCGTCGCCGCCCGGAACACGGGCCTGCCGCACGCAACGCAGGCCGTCGATGTCGAGGCGCAGGATCTTCATTGGCCAGAACGACAACGGCCCCGGGATCGCCGGGGCCGCAATGGGGTGGCTCGGATTCGCCCGGTCGTCACAGGCGCAGCGGCATCACGACATGGCGCGAGCGGTCATTGTCGGCATCGCGCACCAGGCAACTGGAATTGCCGTCGCGCAGGCACAGCATCACGTTCACGCCGCGCAGGGAGGACAAGGCATCCTGCAGGTAGTTCACGTTGAAACCGACGCTGAGGTGGTCGACCACGGTCTGGACCTCCAGCACTTCGGTCGCCTCTTCCTGCTCCGGGTTGTGCGCGACGATGGTCAGCTTGGCCGGCGCGACATCGAGTTTGACGCCACGATATTTCTCGTTCGACAGGATGGCCACGCGCTGCAACGCCATGCGCAATTCGTCGCGCGGCAACTGCACGATCTTGTCGGCGCCGATCGGAATGACCGCCTCGTAATCCGGAAAACGACCGTCGATCAGTTTCGACGTGAAGATGAAGTCCGAGCGGGTGACGCGCAGATGGTTCTTGCCGAATTCCAGTTCGAGCTGGCCATCGCCGTCGAGCAAGCGTTGCAGCTCGATCACGCCCTTGCGCGGGATGATGATCTGGCGCTTGGCCTTGATCGCCACATCGGCCGTGGTTTCGCACAGCGCCAGCCGGTGGCCATCGGTGGCCACGCAGCGCAGGGCGCCTTCGCGCAGGTCGAGCAGCATGCCGTTCAAGTAATAACGAACGTCCTGATGCGCCATCGCGAACGCCGTGCGATCGATCAGTTCCTTCAGCGTCGCTTCGGTCAAGGTGACGCGTTCGACCACGTCGATGTCGTCGACGGTCGGGAATTCAGAAGCCGGCAAGGTCGACAGCGTGAAGCGGCTGCGCCCGGCTTTCAGGGTGACGCGTTCGCCGCTCTGGCTCAGGTCGATGCGACTGCCGTCCGGCAAGGCCCGCACGATGTCGAACAGCTTGCGCGCCGGCAGCGTGGTCACGCCGTCATCGCTGTCTTCGACCGAACAACGCGCCGACAACTCGACTTCGAGATCGGAACCCGTGAACCCGACCGAACCGTTGGTGACTTCCACCAGGACATTGGCGAGAACCGGCAGGGTCTGGCGGCGTTCGACCACGCCCACCACCTGGGTCAAAGGCTTGAGCAGGGCTTCCCGCTGGATGCTGAAGCGCATGAGCCTCCCTCTTTCATCTTCTTGTTTATATGAAGATGGTGATGATGATGGGGGCTGGGGATAACTGCAATGGGGACCCACAATCCCTTGTGTCATGCCGCTTCCCGGCTACGCAAATGTTGTGGGTCAGTCTGAGCGAGCCCGGTGGATCGATTGTGGATAACAGTCGTCCAGAAGTTATCCACAGCGCTCGACGTCGCTTCTCCTCAACTTGTTGTCTAGCCGGTCAACGCGCGGATCAGCTTGTCCCAGTCTTCTCGGGTCTTGCCGTCGGTATCGCGCAGTTCGGCGATCAGACGGCAGGCGTGCAGCACCGTGGTGTGGTCGCGTCCGCCAAACGCATCGCCGATCTCGGGCAGCGAATGCGAGGTCAGTTCCTTGGTCAGGGCCATCGCGGTCTGGCGCGCACGCGCGAGCTGGCGAGTACGGCGCTTCGAGAGCAGGTCGGCGACGCGCAACTGGTAATAGTCGGCAGTCACCTTCTGGATGTTCGGGATGCTGAGGGTGCGTTCCTGCACCGTCAGCAGGTCGCGCAGGGCCTCCTGGGCGAATTCGATGGTGATGGTGCGGCCGGTGAAGTGCGCGCGTGCGGACAGCGTGTTCAAGGCGCCTTCGAGGTCGCGCACATGCGAACGCATGCGCCGGGCGATCATGAAGGCCACGTCTTCCGGCAGCGACACGCCCTTGAGCTCGGCCTTGCGCAGCAGGATGGCGGCGCGGGTTTCGAAATCGGGCGGCTCGATCGCGACCGGCAAGCCCCAGCCGAGGCGCGACGTGAGGCGCGGTTCGAGGTCGCTGATTTCCTTCGGGTAGCGGTCGCAGGTCAGGATGATCTGCTGATTCGACTCGAACAGTGCGTTGAAGGTGTGGAAGAACTCTTCCTGGGTGCGGTCCTTGCCGGCGAAGAACTGGATGTCGTCGATCAGCAGTGCGTCGACCGAGCGATAGCGGTTCTTGAATTCGTCGATCGTCTTGCTCTGCAGCGCGCGGATCATCGCCGCGACGAACTGTTCCGAGCGCTGGTAGAGCACGCGGAAGCCCGGGTTGTTCTTGCGCATCAGGTTGCCGGCCGCATACATCAGATGGGTCTTGCCGAGGCCGGTGCCGCCATACAGCAGCAACGGATTCGACTCGCGCCGGCCCGGGTGCAGGGCCACCTGGAATGCAGCCGCACGGCCAAGTTCGTTCGACTTGCCTTCGACGAAGTTGTCGAAGGTGTAATGCGGGTCGAGGTTGGTTTCGAATTCGGGATCGAAGGGCACGGCGACGGTGCCGTTGTTGGCCGCGGCGGCCCGGGCCGGTTCGACGCGCGGGGTCGAGCCGACATCGAGCCTGACGACCAGATCGCCCCCGTCGAGGTGCCGCGCCACGGCTTCGATGCGAGAGAGAAAGCGTTCGCGGACCACGTCCAGCACGAAGGCATTCGGCGCCAGCAGGCGCAGCACGCCATCGCCGCCACCCACTTGCAAGGGCTTCAGCCAGGTCAGAATGTCCTGCTCGCTGTATTCCGCTTCGAGACGGTCCAGCAGGCGTTCCCAGAGTGATTGCATCGATGCCGCGCGCGTAAAAACGACGCGTTGCGCGTCGGGCCGCCCAGTGTACCAGCGCCATCGACCCTGCCGGACCGCCGCGGTTCGGACGTGGGGTTGACGCAAGTGCCCGAACTGCATAAGATCCGCACCCTTTTTTTGTCAACTCAGACGACGGTGCTGTCATGGCCACTAAGCGCACGTATCAACCGAGCAATCTCAAGCGAGTCCGTGACCACGGATTCCGTGCCCGCATGGCGACCAAGGGCGGCCGCAAGATCCTGAACGCCCGCCGCGCCAAGGGCCGTGCCCGTCTGATCCCCTGATCAGGCAACCAAGATGTCCGCCGCGGGTTTCCCGCGTTGCGCGCGCATCCTGGCCAAGCACGAGTTCGATCATGCCTTTCGAGCCGGCCTCAGTGCCGGCTCGAAGCTTTTCCGGGGTCTGGTCGTGGCGGATGCCGCGGCCCGGCTCGGCATCACCGTGCCGAAGCGCAGCGTGCCGAAGGCGAACGATCGCAACCGGATCAAGCGCATCGTGCGCGAGGCGTTCCGTCTGCGCCGCGGCACATTGCCC
>JBGASK010000051.1:0-19951 GCA_044229785.1 Ahniellaceae bacterium | reverse complement strand
GAACGTGATCGGCTTGCCGCCGTTCTCCGGCGTCGCGACCACCTTGACGGTTTTCGATGCGGCATCGGCGACACCGGCAATGTCGATCACCTCGCGCCCGGTCAGGCCGAGGGACTGCGCATTCTGGCCAACGGGGAACTGCAGCGGCAGCACGCCCATGCCGACCAGGTTCGAGCGGTGGATGCGTTCGAAACTTTCGGCGATGACCGCCTTCACGCCGAGCAGCATCGTGCCCTTGGCCGCCCAGTCGCGCGACGAGCCGGTGCCGTATTCCTTGCCGGCGACGACGACGAGCGGCGTGCCTTCCTGTTTGTAGCGCATCGCGGCGTCGTAGATCGACAGCTTGTCGCCGCTCGGCACGTGGATGGTGTTGCCGCCTTCTTCGCCGCCCAGCATCAGGTTCTTGATGCGGATGTTGGCGAAGGTGCCGCGCACCATCACGTCGTCGTTGCCGCGACGTGCGCCGTAGGAATTGAAGTCGGCCTTGACGACGCCGCGGCCCTGCAGGAACGCACCGGCCGGCGAGGTCGCCTTGATGTCGCCCGCGGGCGAGATGTGGTCGGTGGTGATCGAGTCGCCGAACACGCCGAGCACGCGCGCGCCGTGGATGTCGTGGATCGAACCGACATTCATCGTCATGCCTTCGAAATACGGCGGGTGCTTGATGTAGGTCGATTCGTCCCACTGGTAACGGTCGCCTTCCGGACTCTGCACCGCGTTCCAGCGGCTGTCGCCCTTGAACACGTCGGCGTAGTTCTTGTGGAACATGTCCGGGCCGATGGTGGCGAGGATGGCGTCGGAGATTTCCTTGTTGCTCGGCCAGATATCGCGCAGATGGACCGGCTGACCGTTCTGGTCGGTGCCGAGCGCGTCTTTCGACAGGTCGATGTCGACCGTGCCGGCGATGGCGTAGGCGACCACCAGCGGCGGCGAGGCCAGGTAGTTCATCTTCACTTCCGAATGCACGCGGCCTTCGAAGTTGCGGTTGCCCGAGAGCACCGAAGCGACCACGAGATCGCCATCGGCGATGCCCTTGCTCACTTCCGGCGGCAGCGGGCCGGAGTTGCCGATGCAGGTCGTGCAGCCGTAACCGACGACGTTGAACTTCAGTGCTTCCAGCGCTTCGATGACGCCGGCCTTCTTCAGGTAGTCGGTGACCACCAGCGAACCCGGGCCGAGCGAGGGCTTGACCCACGGCTTGACCTTCAGGCCCTTGGCGACGGCCTTCTGCGCGAGCAGGCCGGCGCCGAGCATCACCGCCGGGTTCGACGTGTTCGTGCAGGAGGTGATCGCGGCGATGACGACGGCGCCGTCCTTCAATTCGTACTCGCCATTGACGCTGGCCGAACCCGGCGTCGCTGCCTTCGACTTGCCGACGCGCGCATCCGCCATCGGTTTCAGGTTGTCGCGGTAATTCTGCTGCACGCCTTCGAGCAGGACGCGGTCCTGCGGGCGCTTCGGACCGGCCAGCGACGGCTTCACCGTGGCCATGTCGAGTTCGAGCACGGCGCTGTAGTCGGCCTCGGCGGCATCGGCATCGCGCCACAAGCCCTGGGCCTTGGCATAGGCCTCGACCAGCGCGATCTGGTCATCCGGACGACCGGACAGCCGCAGGTAGTTCAGCGCTTCGCCGTCGATCGGGAAGATGCCGCAGGTTGCGCCGTATTCCGGCGCCATGTTGGCGATCGTCGCGCGGTCGGCGAGGGCGAGATGGTCGAGGCCAGAACCGAAGAATTCGACGAACTTGCCGACCACGCCGAGCTTGCGCAGCATCTGGGTGACGGTGAGCACGAGGTCGGTCGCGGTCGCGCCTTCCGGCAGCTTGCCGGTCAGCTTGAAGCCGACGACCTGCGGGATCAGCATCGACGAGGGCTGGCCGAGCATCGCTGCTTCGGCTTCGATGCCGCCGACGCCCCAGCCGAGCACGCCGATGCCGTTGATCATCGTCGTATGCGAATCGGTGCCATAGACGGTGTCCGGGAACGCGAAGGTTTCACCGTGCTCGTCCTTGGTCATGACGACGCGGGCCAAGTGCTCCAGGTTGACCTGGTGCACGATGCCGGTGCGCGGCGGCACCACCTTGAAGTTGCGGAAGGCTTTCTGGCCCCAGCGCAGGAACGAGTAACGTTCGCCGTTGCGGCCGAATTCGATCTCGACGTTTTCGTCGACCGACGACTTCGTGCCGAACCTGTCGACCTGCACCGAGTGATCGATGACCAGTTCGGACGGAATCAGCGGGTTGATCTGTTCGGGCTTGCCGCCGAGCTTGGTGACCGCGTCACGCATCGCGGCCAGGTCGACCACGCAGGGCACGCCGGTGAAGTCCTGCAGCACCACGCGCGCCGGCATGAAGCTGATTTCGGTGTCCGGCTCGGCCTTCGCCTGCCAGTTCGCGACTGCCTCGACTTCCTTCATCGTCACGTTGATGCCGTCTTCGAAGCGCAGCAGGTTCTCGAGCACGATCTTCATCGAGAACGGCAGGCGCTTGATGTCGTGCTTCTGCCCGAATTTCGCCAGCGAGTAGTAGCGGTAGTTCTTGCCGTTGAGGCTCAGCGTATCGAGCACCGAGAAGGTATCGCGCATGGTGTTTCCTTTGCGGAACAGAAGGTTGCTGGGAGGGCGCCGAGATGTTCCAACGCCAAAATCGCGCGATTATCGCGCACAAGCCGCCCGCTCGCCAAACGCCGGCGTATGCGACTTCCGTCCAATGGGCTTCATCCGAAAGCGAACGCCCGGACCTGTGCGGGCCGGGCGTTCGTCGACACGAATCGGTTCGGGTCGGATCGGATCAGTGCTTGAGCTTGCCGGCCAGTCGATGGGCCCGTGCGGCTTCGACCGAGTCGAACAGCACGACGCGCAAGGAATTGATGCGGCCGCGTTCGGATCGCACGGCGCGGACCAGCACGGCCTGATCGGCGCGGACATCGGCCAGCGATTGCACCGGCGTCGGGCTGGCGCTGCGGCGATCGATCACGCGCAGATGGCCGCGGCGCGTCACGAAACTCGAACCATCGGCCAGACGCACTTCCACCGTGTGTTGATTGGCGGTGGCGGCACGGGCGGACAGGATCGTGCCGACCTTCACCTCGTCGTGCTCCGGTTTGGCCGCCAGTGCGGGATCGGCATTCGTGATCAGTCCGGCTGCGAGCACTGCCGCCAGCGCGGCGCCGCCGCGCAGTCGACGCGACAGTCCGGCGAGACCGATGGCGGCCATGGCCGCAGCCAGCAGCGCGAGTGCGGGATTCGAGGTCGCCGGCACCGGCACCTTGGGCACGGATGCTGCCGTCACCTCGACCGCGCCCATGTCGGCACGGCCGCCGGATACACGCGTTTCGCCGCGCTGATCGGTGCTCGGCGGCGGCACGAAGGCCGGATCGGCGACATCGAGCAGGGGCGAACCGGCCAAGGGGAGGTGGGTTTGCGTCGCGCCGCCGTTGTCGGCCAGCGCAGCGAGCATCGGCGCAACCGCGAACAGGTTGCCGCCGCCGTCGGCAAAGGTCGCATTCTCGGTCCCGACGGCGCTGAAGGCGAGCGTGGTGCCGGCCAGGTTGCCTTCGAAATCGACGCCGCCGCTGTTGCCGGCGATGACCGAATTCGAGATGGCAGGCAAGCCATCGCCGTCGGAGTAGTAGGCATTCAGGCCGCTGCCATCGGTCGCCGTGTTGCCGGTGACGGTGACGAAGTTCAGCACGGTGCCGTCGTTCTCCGCATCCAGCGCGATGCCGCCGCCGGCGTCGGCGGCGGTGTTGCCCGAGGCCGTGACATTCTCGACATTCACGGCGTAGTAGTGATTGTGGAGGTACAGGCCGCCGCCGCTTCCGACCACGCTGTTGCCGCTGAGCGTGGACGAACGGACCGACGAGCCGGTGTGGCGGATCGCGAGACCGCCGCCGCTGGCATCGCCATAGTTGGTGTCGTTGCCGCTGAACGTGGAGTCGGAGATGTCGATGGCATCGTCCGCATCGATGTGGGCATAGACGCCGCCGCCGCCGGTCGAGCCGGTGTTGCCGGAAATCACGCTGGTCGCGATCGCGAGCGAACCGTTTTGAGCCGCAATGCCGCCGCCTTCGTAGTAGGCGTAGCTTTCGGAAATCGTGCTGTCGGTCGAGGTGAGACGCGTGTCGTAATAGCCGTCGCTGGCGATGCCGCCGCCGTCGCCGTAGGCCGCACTGTTGCCGGTGACGGTCGAGGACACGACGTGCGTGATCGCGGAATTGAAGATGCCGCCGCCGTCGTAATAGGCCGTGCCGTTCGAGACGATGCAGTTCTGTACCGTGAGTTCGGCCGTCGTGTTCGAGATGTTTCCGCCGAAGTCGGCAGAGCCGTTGGTGATCGTCAAGCCGCTGAGCGTGACCTGAGGCAGGGCGCCGCGCGTGTCGCGCTCGGGCTGATAGAGCACCACTTCCGGACCGATCTGGAACACGCCGCCGCTGTATGTGCCCAGGCGATTGACGGCACGGGCGGGCGTGCCGCCACCGCTGACCGTGATGATGTTCGCGCCAGGCCCCTGCACATTGACGCTGTAGTCGATCTGCAGGTGTCCCGTCGTCAGCTGGATCGTGCCGCTGAGCCCGGACTGGAAGAGGATGGTGTCGGCGTCGGGAGTCGCTTCGGCGTCGAGAATCGCCTGACGCAGGCTGCCGGCACCGCTGTCGTTGAGATTGCTGACCGTGAATGTCGCCGCCTGAGCATCCGCAGCCAGACCGGCGAGGCCAAGCAAGACGCCGCCTGCGGCCGCGGTTCCGCCGGCAAGACGAATCTGATCGGCGCTGTATTCCACGTGATAGAGCTGTTCGACCACGGCCTTGTTCAGGGGACGACGACGGAGCTTGGGCTGGCGCATGTTTCCGATCCTTCGGGGCAGACGCGCCGAGGGTATCCCAGTCCGGTCCGAAGTGGAACATCATTCAGGCGCGGGTCGATCGCCCTGCGCAAGCGCCTGCGCGATGCGCAACCAGTGCCGTCGTCTCCAGAACAGTCGCCAGCCGTTGCCGCCGACATGGCGCCACATCGCGGCGGCGCGGATTGCGGCAAGCAACAAGGCGCGGATGTGCTGGACCGTGCGTTCCTGCTGCAGATGCAGCGGCGAGCCATGCACCATCACCCGCGGCTGCAGGTTGCTGACGGTCTGCAGATAGGCCTCGGACAGTCGCGCGAGCACGTTTTCGTGCTGGCCGCCGAAGGCAGCGCGGGCACGCTCGATGTCCCCGATGCGTTCGCGCAGCGCCGCAGCGAGCTTGGCATTCGTCATCAGTCGTCGTTCGAGGCGCAGCACGGTGATGCCCATGCGCATGACGGCGTCGCCGGGATTGCGGTCGAGCTGCGTCGCGGCCGTGGCGAGGCCAGGCTTGAGCCGAGCCGGCGGATACAGCGATTCGGCGTCGGCGCTGTCGATGGCGAAGATGGCATCGATCACGCCCTCGCTGGCTTCGGCGTCGCAACGCCCGGTCTCCGCGAGTTGCTGCACGCAGCCGAGCGCCTGGAACATCGCGGCCAAGGCCAGGGTCTGTTCGCGATCGGCATTCATGCGAGGCCACCGTAGGCGGCATCGGTGGCGGCGATGACGGCACCGCCCAGGCATTCCTCGTCGCGGTAGAACACGACCGACTGGCCGGGCGTGACCGCGCGTTGCGGCTGATCGAACTGCACGGCCAGCGTGCCGTCATCGCGCAGTTCGACCGAGCAATCCTGATCCGGTTGCCGATAGCGCGTCTTCGCCGTGCAGCGGAACGTCGCGGCGGGCGCATCGCCTGCGATCCAGTTCGGCGTGTGCGCGGTCAATCGCGTCGAGAACAGCAGCGGATGATCGGTGCCCTGCACGGCGATCAGCACGTTGCGGGCGAGGTCCTTGCCGACCACGAACCATGGCGCTTCGGGAAAACCGCGCACGCCGCCGATGCCGAGCCCTTCGCGCTGTCCGATCGTGTAATAGCACACGCCCTGATGCTGGCCGAGGCGCTGGCCCTCCGGCGTCTCGATGGCGCCCGGTTGCGCCGCCAGGTAGCGCGACAGGAACTCGCGGAAACGACGCTCGCCGATGAAGCAGATACCGGTCGAATCCTTCTTCGCGAAGGTCGGCAGATCGGCCTCCCGCGCGATGCGGCGAACCTCGGGCTTGGGCAGATGGCCGATCGGGAACAGGGTGCGCGACAAGGCGCCCTGTCCGATCAGATGCAGGAAGTAACTCTGGTCCTTGTTCGGGTCGGCGCCGCGCAGCAGGCGGAAGCGGCCGTCCGCTTCGTCGACCTGCGCATAGTGGCCGGTGGCGATCTTGTCGGCGCCGAGGTCGTCGGCGTGTTCGAGAAACGTCTTGAACTTGATCTCGCGATTGCACAACACGTCCGGGTTCGGGGTGCGGCCGGCGCGGTATTCGGCGAGGAAGGTCTCGAACACGCCGTCCCAGTATTCGGCGGCGAAGTTGCGGGTGTGGAACGCGATGCCGATGTGCCTGCAGACGGCTTCCGCGTCGCGCGCGTCCTGTTCGGCCGGGCAGACGCCGGAGGCGTCGTCGTCTTCCCAGTTCTTCATGAACATGCCGGCCACGTCGCGGCCGCTGCGTTTCAGCAGCAGGGCGGTGACCGAAGAGTCGACGCCGCCGGACACGCCGACGATGATGCGTCCGCTCATGGCGCGACCGGGAAATGCACGTGCTGGAGCCGGTCCATCGGACCTGCGCCATTCGCGAGATAGTCGTGCAGGCTGTGCGCCACCATCGGGCTGCGATGCGGCACCGCATGCGCCGCCAGTTCGTCGGGGTGCAGCCAGAGTGCGCGTTCGATGCCCTTGTCCAGGGCTCGGGTGGGGTCGTGCCGAACCGGCGTCGCCGCCAGCGTCACGCGCATGAAGCTGACGCCGTCGACCGGACTGGTCCACAGGTAGATGCCGACGAGGCCGCTCGGCTGCACATGCCAGCCGCTTTCCTCCAGGGTTTCGCGCACCAGCGCCTCGACCAGGGACTCGCCCCGCTCCAGATGGCCGGCCGGCTGGTTCAGGACCAGTTGGCCGCGCACGCGTTCTTCGATGAACAGGAATCGCCCGTCCTGTTCGACGACGGCGGCGACGGTGACATCGGGCTTCCAGATTTCGCGTTCGGACATGGGTACTCGGCGCAGCAAGCCGCGCATTCTATCGCAGCCGTCCGTCCGCACTTGAATCCGGTCCGGTCAGGGCCATCTCCGACCTCGCGTGCGGCGTTCCGGGCGCGGCTTATACTTCGCCCATGACGTTCACGATCCGAAACATGTCCACATCCCCCACCGACACCGACCGCCAGCACGGCGCCGTCGTCGAAGAGGTCCGGCCGGAGCTGGCGAAACCGCCGATGTTCCAGGTCGCGCTGCTCAACGACGACTACACGCCGATGGATTTCGTCGTGTCCGTTTTGCAAATGTTTTTCGCGATGGACCACGCACGCGCGACGCAAGTGATGCTCCACGTGCACACTCGCGGCAAGGGCGTTTGCGGTGTATTCACGAGGGAAGTGGCAGAAACCAAGGTGACGCAGGTCAACGAGTTTTCCCGCAGCCATCATCATCCGTTGATGTGCACGATGGAAAAGCTCTGAGGAGTCGAACATGTTCAGCAAGGATCTCGAGCAAACCCTGGCCCAGTGCTACAAGGACGCGCGCGAACGTCGCCACGAGTTCATGACCGTCGAGCACCTGTTGCTGGCCCTGCTGGAAAATCCGTCGGCCGCCGGCGTCTTGCGTGCCTGCGGCGCCGACTTCAAGAAACTGGCCACGGACATCCGCAGCATCATTGCCGAGACCGTGCCGGTGTTGCCGAGCGGCGACACCCGCGATACCCAGCCCACGCTCGGCTTCCAGCGCGTGTTGCAGCGCGCGGTGTATCACGTGCAGTCGAGCGGTCGCTCCGAAGTGACCGGCGCCAACGTGCTGGTCGCGATCTTCGGCGAGAAGGATTCGCATGCCGTGTATTTCCTGAACCAGCAGGAGATCTCGCGCCTCGACGTGGTCAACTTCATCTCGCACAAGATCGCCAAGATCGGCCATGAACCGAAACCGGGCGAAGCCGCCGATGCGGCCGCCAAGCAGGACGGCGAGGGCGGCGACGAAGCCAAGGGCAATCCGCTCAGCGAATTCACCGTCAACCTCAACGAGCAGGCCAGGATCGGCAAGATCGACCCGCTGATCGGGCGTCAGGACGAGGTCGAGCGCACCATTCAGGTGCTGTGTCGCCGTCGCAAGAACAATCCGCTGTTCGTCGGCGAAGCCGGCGTCGGCAAGACCGCGATCGCCGAAGGTCTGGCGCGCCGCATCGTCGAAGGCAGCGTGCCGACGGTGTTGAAGGACGCCGTGATCTATTCGCTCGATCTCGGCGCGCTCGTCGCCGGCACCAAGTACCGCGGCGATTTCGAGAAGCGGCTGAAGGCCGTCATCGTCGAATTGAAGAAGGAACCGAACGCGATCCTGTTCATCGACGAGATCCACACCATCATCGGCGCGGGCTCGGCGTCGGGCGGCACGATGGACGCATCGAACCTGATCAAGCCGGCGCTGACCTCGGGCGAGATGCGCTGCATCGGTTCGACCACGTTCCAGGAATTCCGCCAGATCTTCGAGAAGGACCGCGCGCTCGCGCGCCGCTTCCAGAAGATCGACGTGGTCGAGCCGACGATCGCCGATGCGCTGGAAATCCTGAAGGGCCTGAAGTCGCGCTTCGAGGAATTCCACCAGATCGAATACACGCCGGATGCGTTGAAGGCGGCCGTGGACCTGTCCGTGCGCCACATTGGCGACCGCCTGCTGCCTGACAAGGCCATCGACGTGATCGACGAAGCCGGTGCGCGCCAGCGCCTGGTGCCGGAAGCGGATCGCAAGACCACGGTCGACGTCCCCGAGATCGAATACATCATCTCGAAGATGGCGCGCATTCCGGCCAAGCAGGTGTCGGTCTCGGATCGCGAAGTGCTGCGCAACCTCGACCGCAACCTGAAGATGGTCGTGTTCGGTCAGGACGAAGCCATCGACGCACTCGCCGCGGCGATCAAGATGGCGCGCTCGGGTCTGGCCAATCCGGCCAAGCCGATCGGTGCCTTCCTGTTTGCCGGACCGACCGGCGTCGGCAAGACCGAAGTCACGCGCCAGCTCGCGATGCAGCTCGGCATCGAACTGATCCGCTTCGACATGAGCGAATACATGGAAGCGCATTCGGTGTCGCGCCTGATCGGTGCGCCCCCGGGTTATGTCGGTTTCGATCAGGGCGGTCTGCTCACCGAAGCCGTGGTCAAGCATCCGCATGCGGTCGTGCTGCTCGACGAAATCGAGAAGGCGCACCCGGACGTGTTCAACATCTTGCTGCAGGTGATGGACCGCGGCACCCTGACCGACACCAACGGCCGCGAGGCGAACTTCAAGAATGTCGTGCTGGTCATGACCACGAATGCCGGTGCCGCCGTGGCCGCGCGCCGCACCATCGGCTTCGTGCATCAGGACCATTCGACCGACGCGATGGAAATCCTGAAGAAGGCGTTCACGCCGGAATTCCGCAACCGCATCGACGCCATCATCCAGTTCAAGGCGCTGGACATGGAACACATCCTGCGTGTGGTCGACAAGTTCCTGATCGAACTGGAAGCGCAGCTGCACGAGAAACACGTCTCGCTGTCGGCTGGCCCCGATGCACGGCGCTGGCTGGCGGAAAACGGCTTCGATCCGATGATGGGCGCGCGCCCGATGGCACGCATCATCCAGGACAGCATCAAGCGCCCGCTCGCGGACGAACTGCTGTTCGGCAAGCTGGCCGAAGGCGGCCGCGTCGACATCTCGGTCCGCGACAACAAGCTCGCGCTCGACTGCCACCCGGAACCCGCAAAGGCCCCGCCCGAACCCGCCGAAGCCACTTCGTGATCTTTTTCTTGTCCCCGCGACGCAGCAGCCGGCGGCTCTAGATTTTTCTTCTCCCCGCATGCGGGGAGAAGATGCCCGAAGGGCAGATGAGGGGCCGCTCCGAAATGCAAAACGCCGCGATCTCTCGCGGCGTTTTCGTTCGTTGGTTGTCCGCCTTCCGACTCAGGGCTTGCGACCAACTGGAACGCACAGGTCTGGCCGAGCAGTGCAATCGATGGTGATCGTTTCGGGTGGCGGCCCATTCAACGACCGATTCCACGCATCAAACCCAGGTCGAAGCGAGGTCTGTAGCGGCGGCAATCCGGTTCGTTGACGCTGCGCATTGGTTTCACTCAAGAACAAATGCGCCGCATACATCGCGCGCGATAGTTGGTAGCCGTCGGTAGGTATCTGTCCGTTGCGCAGCACGATCTGCTCGCTGGCGCGATAGTCGCCCAGCAACGCAGCGATCTGCCCCAATCGAAAGATCTCGTTGCGGTAGAGCGAGGCACGGCGAGGGTCCGTCTCCGCCAGAGCACGCGCGCTGAGCTGGTCCGCGAGTACGCCGGCTGCAAAGGCGCTGCCTGTCGACAACGCCTTTTCGAGCAGTTGTTCCGCGCGATTTGGCTCTGTCAGGTGAAGCCGATCGGCCAGCATGATCTGCGCAACGACATCACCGCGCCCGGCGCGGAGTTCAAGCTCCGCCAAAGGGATCTCGTTCCGGCGCATCCATTCCTCGTAGCTCGGATACCCGTTCCGCCGCATCCATGCGGCTTCCGGGCCGGTGGGGTGCGCCAGAAGGTTGTCGACCGAGTCTGTCCCGAGTTGCGCTCGACTCGCCACGTCATCCAGTTTGCTGGTGCCTGCCGTTGTCGCATTGGCGACAGGGAGCGCATCTTCGATGTCCGCCACAGCGTCGTCCTTCAGTGCTGGCGCGGATGGATCGGCATCTGATCGCTGTCTTTGTCCCGAACTGTTTGAGGCTCGCTCGATAGCGCCGGAATTCCCTGCAGGTCGCATCGCGAACCACCCGTAGACCAGCGATACGGCAACGATCGCGATCAACAACCAGGGCAACCTGCGGATCATGGGCACAATCCTTGGTGGTGACTGGAAAACGCAAAACGCCGCGATCTCTCGCGGCGTTTTCGTTTTCGCGCGATGAACCGCGCTCCTACTTCATGCGGTAGGTGATGCGGCCCTTGGTGAGGTCGTAAGGCGTCATTTCGACCTTGACCTTGTCGCCGGTGAGAATGCGGATGTAGTTCTTGCGCATGCGTCCGGAGATGTGCGCCGTGATGATGTGGCCGTTGTCGAGCTTGACGCGGAACATCGTGTTCGGCAGCGTCTCGGCAACCGTGCCTTCCATCTCGATCTGATCGTCTTTGGACATGCGTTCCAGCGGAAAAGGGGTGAACGAAGGGCGCGGATTCTGACACGGAAGGGCTGAGTGTCAATGTTTCGTTCATTCAGAAAGCGAGTTCCGATGCGGTCTTGCATCCGAAATCGGCCGCCCAGCGCGGGTTTTCCGGGCTTTGTCGGCACAGACGTTCGAGCCCGACGATGAAGTGGTCGCGGTCGATGGCCCGTGCGCCGAGACGGGCCAGATGGCCGGATTCGACCTGACCGTCGAGCCAGACGAAGCCGGCGTCTCGCAATGTGCAGGTGAGTGCAAAAAAGGCGAGTTTCGACGCGTTCGTGCGCCGCGAGAACATCGACTCGCCAAAGAACACGCGGCCGATGGCGAGGCCGTACAGCCCGCCGACGAGTTCCTCGCCTTCGAGCACGGCGATGCAGTGCGCATGTCCGAGGCGATGCAGGTTGAGGTATGCGGCGCGCATCGCCGTCGTGATCCAGGTGCCGTCGGCGTAGTGGCGCGGCGCCGCGCAGGCGTCGATCACGGCTTCGAAGTCGTGGTCGATGCGCAAGGTCCAGGGGCAGGAACGCGCGAAGCGACGGAAGCGTGCATTCGGGCGGGTCGCGTCGAGTTCGAACACGGCGCGCGGCTGCGGCGACCACCACAGGATCGGCTCGCCTTCGTTGAACCATGGAAAGATGCCGGAGCGATACGCCAGCAGCAGACGATCCGGACTCAGATCGCCGCCCGCGCACAGCAGGCCGTTCGGCGCGTCCAGCGCTTGATGGACCGGCGGGAACGGCACCAGCAGCGCGCGCGGCAGGATCGGAAGATGGATCATGGCGTCGCAGCGTACGGACTGTGCAGCATCACCGCATCCCGATAGCGCTCGAGGTGCTGCGCTTCGCGCTTGAGGTAGTCGGCGATGGCCAGACGGAAACCCGCATGGGCGAAGAAATGGCGCGAATGCGTGCGTACCGGCAGGAATCCGCGTGCGATCTTGTGTTCGCCCTGCGCGCCGGGTTCGAATACCTGCAGACCCTGCACGATCGCGTGTTCGATGCCTTGGTGATAACAGGTCTCGAAATGCAGGCCGGGCGCGTCCTCGATGCAGCCCCAGTAGCGCCCGTACAGCGTGGTCGAACTCTGCAACAGGAAGGCACAGGCCAGCGCTACGTCGCCACGCGAGGCGATCACGGCCAAAGTGCGTGTCGGCAGGTCGCGGCAGATCCGCGCGAAGAAATCGCGCGTCAGCGCCGGGGTGTTGCCCTTGTCGGCGAAAGTGCGGATGTAGCACCGATGGACGAAGTCGATGTCGACGGCGGAAAGTTCGCCACCCCAGCGACGTTCGAATCGCCAGCCGTCGCGCAGCAGTCGTGCGCGTTCCTGGCGGATGTTTTTGCGCTTCTTCGAGGTCAGCGCATCGAGGAAATCGTCGAAGTCGCGATAGCCGCGGCGGGTCCAATGGAATTGCCAGTCGTGGCGCGGCAGCCATTCCGTGTCGAACGCGGCGCATTCGGATTCAGGCAGGAAGTTCACGTGTGCCGACGACCAGCCGCGTGCGCGTGTGTCATCCGCGAGTGCGGCAACAAGCGCGTACCGATCCGCTTCCGAGCGCGCCAGCAATCGCGGACCGGGCACGGGCGAGTAGGGCACGGCAACCAGCCGCTTCGGGTAGTAATCGCCGATGGATCGTTCATGGGCATCGGCGAATGCGAAGTCGAACACGAACTCGCCGTGCGAATTGTCCTTGCGGTAGGCGGGTGCGGCGGCGGCGAGCCTGCCGTCGCGCCAAAGGGTCAGATGTTCCGCTCGCCAGCCGAGATCGCGGCGCAGGCTGCCGGACTGTTCCAGCGCATCCAGAAGGGCATGGGCGACGAAAGGATGATCGTCGCCATGCAAGGCGTCCCAATCCGCCGCCGGCACGGCCGCGATGCGATCGAGCCAGCGCGCGGTGACAGGCACTGAAGAATCAGCTCAGGCCGACCTGGTCGAGATATTTCTCGGCATCGAGCGCCGCCATGCAGCCGAAGCCGGCCGAGGTGACGGCTTGGCGATAGACCTGATCGGCCACGTCGCCGGCCGCGAACACGCCCGGAATGCTGGTGGCCGTGGCGCCGCCGTCGATGCCCGAGCGAATGCGCAGGTAGCCGTTCTTCATGTCGAGCTGGCCGTCGAACAACTGCGTGTTCGGCGAATGGCCGATGGCGATGAACACGCCCATCAGCGGAATGTCGCGCGTGCTGCCGTTCTCGACATGGCGGATGCGCATGCCGGTGACGCCGGAATCGTCGCCCAAGACTTCGTCCAGGGTGTGGTCCCAGACCAGTTCGATCTTGCCGGCCGCGGCTTTCTCGAACAGCTTGTCCTGCATGATCTTCTCGGCCTTGAGCTTGTCGCGGCGATGCACCAGCGTGACCTTGCGGCAGATGTTCGACAGGTACAGCGCCTCTTCGACCGCGGTGTTGCCGCCGCCGATCACGGCCACGTCCTGGTCGCGATAAAAGAAGCCGTCGCAAGTCGCGCAGGCCGACACGCCCTTGCCCTTGAACGCGTCTTCCGAGGGCAGGCCGAGATATTTCGCGGTCGCGCCGGTGGCGATGATCAGCGCGTCGGCGGTGTATTCGCCGTTGTCGCCGATCAGGCGGAACGGGCGCGACTGCAGGTCGGCGGTGTGGATGTGGTCGAAGACGATTTCGGTGTTGAAACGCTCGGCGTGCGCCTGCATGCGCGTCATCAGATCCGGACCCATCAGGCCGTGCGCGTCGCCCGGCCAGTTGTCGACTTCGGTAGTGGTCATCAATTGACCGCCCTGGGCGATGCCGGTGATCAGCACCGGCTTCAGGTTGGCGCGCGCAGCGTAGACGGCCGCGGTATAGCCGGCGGGGCCGGAGCCGAGGATCAGCAGGCGGCAGTGCTTGGAAATGGTCATGTATGATTCCGTCGAGAAAGCAGAGGCCGGCAGCCGGCGCAGAACGCGCAGCATGCGGGCGCGCGGCATCGATATCAAGACTCGAATCATGACGGCCGCGAGACGACGCGGCCGTGAACCACAACGCAGCGGGAACACGTGACGAATCGCAGCAAGGAGCAGGCCGCCGCGGCCGAACCATCCGTCTGGGAACAGCGCCTGCGCGAAGCCGCGGTGTTGCTGCTGATCCCGATGATCGTCTATCTCGGCGTCTGTCTGTATACCTATTTCCCGGGCGATCCGGGCTGGTCGCATGCCGGCTCGGACACGCCGGTACGCAACCTCGGCGGCAGCGTCGGTGCATGGATCGCCGACCTGAGCCTGTATTTCTTCGGCGGCATGGCCTTCGCGTTTCCGTTGATGCTGGCGGCGATCGCGTGGCGACTGATCCGCGACGAGAGCGCCTTGCCCGGCACGAAACACGATTCGGCCTGGCTGCTGCTCGGTGCAGCGGGCTGGATCGCCAGCGGCGCCGGGCTCGCGCACCTGCATTTCTTCGAAACGGCCTCGCCCTTGCCGGCGAACGCGGGCGGCGTCGTCGGCGCCCTGTTCGGCGATCTGTTGCGCAGCGCCGCCGGGGAACTCGGCGCGACCCTGTTCCTGTTCGCGATTTTCCTGGTCATGCTGACCCTGTTCACCGGCATTTCCTGGTTTCGCCTGATGGAAGCGATCGGCGGCGCGGTGTTGAACGCCATCGCGAAGCTGCGCGCCTTCTGGGAAGGGCGCGAGGAACGCCGCGCCGTGCGTGAAGTGCGCGAGGAACGCGAGGAAATCCGCAAGGTCGAGAAGGTCAAGCAGGCGAAGCGCGAACCGCTCAAGATCGAGCAGCCGACGCCGATGGTCGAGAAGAGCGAGCGCGCCGAACGCGAACTGCAGATTCCGCTGTTCACCTCGCTGCCCGCGGGCGAATTGCCGCCGCTGTCCTTGCTCGACGACCCGAAGCCGCAGCCCAAGGGTTATTCCGAAGAGACGCTGGAAACGCTGTCGCGCCAGGTCGAGTTCAAGCTGCGCGACTTCAAGATCGATGCGCAGGTGGTCGGCGCGTATCCGGGGCCGGTCATCACCCGCTTCGAGATGCAGCCGGCGCCCGGCGTGCGCGGCGGACAGATCAGCAATCTCGACAAGGACATCGCGCGCGGCCTTTCCGTGCAATCGGTGCGCGTGGTCGACGTGATCCCGGGCAAGTCGGTGATCGGTCTCGAAATCCCGAACGTGAACCGCGAGATCGTCTATCTGTCCGAGATCCTGCGTTCGAAGGAGTACGACAAGATCGCTTCGCCGCTGGCGTTGGCGCTCGGCAAGGACATCGGCGGGCGTCCGACCGTGGTCGACCTCGCCAAGATGCCGCATCTGCTGGTCGCGGGCACGACGGGTTCCGGCAAGTCGGTTGCGCTGAACGCGATGGTGCTGTCGCTGCTGTACAAGGCGACCGCACAGGATGTGCGCATGCTGATGATCGACCCGAAGATGCTGGAACTGTCCGTCTATCAGGGCATTCCGCATCTGCTCGCGCCGGTCGTCACCGACATGAAGGAAGCCGCGAACGGCCTGCGCTGGTGCGTCGCCGAGATGGAACGGCGCTACAAGCTGATGTCGGCCGTGGGCGTGCGCAATCTCGGCGGCTTCAACAAGAAGGTGCAGGACGCCGAAGCCAGCGGCCACCCGATCCTCGACCCGCTGTTCAAGCCGGCGCCGGACCTGCCGCAGTTGTCGGCGGAACCGCTGGAAACCTTGCCCTACCTCGTCGTCATCATCGACGAGTTCGCCGACATGATGATGATCGTCGGCAAGAAGGTGGAGGAACTGATTGCACGTCTGGCGCAGAAGGCACGTGCCGCCGGCATCCATCTGATCCTGGCGACGCAGCGCCCGTCGGTCGACGTGATCACCGGCCTGATCAAGGCCAATATCCCGACCCGCATCGCCTTCCAGGTGTCGAGCAAGATCGACTCGCGCACGATCCTCGACCAGAGCGGCGCGGAACAACTGCTCGGTCACGGCGACATGCTCTATCTGCCGCCCGGCACGGCCACGCCCGAACGCGTGCACGGCGCCTTCGTCAGCGACGACGAAGTCCATCGCGTGGTCAAGCACCTGCGCTCGATGTCGAACAAGCCCGACTACATTCCCGGCGTGCTTGATGAAGTGCAGATGCTCGGCGACGGCCAGGTCATCGGCGCGACCGGCCTGCCCGAAGCCAGCAGCGAAGGCGAGGGCGGCGAATCCGATGCCTTGTACGACCAGGCCGTGCGCATCGTCACCGAGTCGCGGCGCGCGTCGATTTCCGGCGTGCAGCGGCGCCTCAAGATCGGCTACAACCGCGCCGCGCGCCTGATCGAGGAAATGGAAGCCGCCGGCATCGTCAGCGCGCCCAGCCACAACGGCAACCGCGAAGTCCTGGCGCCGCCGCCGCCGAAGGATTGATCTCCTCAAGCGAGGTTCAGGGCGTGGCTTGCAGTATCCGGATCGCGGGACGGAGCCCGCTCCCACAAAAGCCCGCTCCCACAAGGGCTGGCACCATGGTTTCTGGTGGCTCGTGTGGGAGCGGGCTCCGCCCCGCGATATCGAACGCCTCGGAGCATATTCATGCGACTGTTTCTCGTGTCCCTCTTGTTGTTGTCGAATGCCGTCCTCGCCGCCGACGCCCGCACCCGCCTCGAAGCCTTCGCGAACGGTCTGAACGCGCTCAGTGGCCAGTTCACGCAGACGACGTCCGACGCAAATGGCAGCGTCCAGGAGGAATCGCAGGGCACGCTGGCGCTCGCCGCGCCGCGCCAGTTCCGCTGGCAGTACCAAGACCCGTTCCCGCAGCTCATCGTCGCCGATGGCAACGATGTCTGGATCCATGACGAAGACCTCGAACAGGTGACGGTGCGCAACCAGAGCACCGAGGAATCGCAGTCGCCGCTGACCGTGCTCGTCGACCTTTCTCAGCTCGACCGCGACTACGTCGTGCAGAACCTCAAGGACCGCGACGGTCTCTCCTGGCTCGGCCTCACCTCGCGTGCGAAGGAACCGCCGTTCAAGCGCGTCGAAATCGGCTTCGACGGCAACGGCCCGAAGCGCATGCTGCTCGAAGACCTGCTCGGCAACCGTACCGAATGGACCTTCTCGAACTGGCAGCGCAACCCGAAGCTCGCCGCCGACACCTTCCGGTTCACGCCACCCGCCGGCGTCGACGTGATCGGCGAACCGACTGAAGCCGCGGAAGCCATTCCGCTGCAGTGATCGCCTGATCGGCGCACTACAATCGGCGCGATGAAACGCCGACCTCCGCAACCCGATCTGCTGCCGGAACCAGAAACCCTGAAGCCGCTGGCCGAACGCATGCGGCCGCGGTCGCTGGATGATTTCGTGGGGCAGGATCGGCTGCTGGCGCCGGGCACGGCGTTCCGGCGCGCGATCGAGTCCGGGCGTGTGCATTCGATGATCCTGTGGGGCCCGCCGGGCTGTGGCAAGACCAGCCTGGCGCGGGTGCTGGCGCGCTACGCCGAGGCCGAGTTCCTGTCGATTTCTGCAGTGCTGGGCGGTCTCGCGGAAGTGCGCGCGGCGCTGGCCGAAGCGACCCGGCACTTCGCCGCCGGCAAACGCACGGTCCTGTTCGTCGACGAGGTGCATCGCTTCAACAAGGCGCAGCAGGATGCGTTCCTGCCGCACATCGAACGCGGCACCATCGTGTTTGTCGGTGCGACCACCGAGAACCCGTCGTTCGAACTCAACTCCGCCTTGCTGTCGCGCTGCCGCGTGCATGTGCTCGACATGGTCTCGGTCGAGGCCATCGTGGCCGCACTGCGGCGTGCGCTGGCGGATCGCGAACACGGGCTTGGCGAGCTGACTCTGCAGATCGACGAGGCGGCACTCGCCGAAGTCGCGCGTGCCGCCGATGGCGACGTGCGCCGTGGCTTGACCCTGCTTGAAATCGCCGCCGAACTGGCCGAGGACGGACGCATCGAGGCGAGCGTGCTGGATCAGGTGCTGGCCGATCGCGTGCGCCGTTTCGACAAGGGCGGCGAGGCCTTCTACGACCAGATCTCGGCCCTGCACAAGTCGGTACGCAATTCGAATCCGGACGCGGCCCTGTACTGGATCGCGCGCATGTTCGACGGCGGCTGCGACCCGGCTTATCTGGCGCGCCGGCTCACGCGCATGGCAGTGGAAGACGTGGGTCTGGCCGATCCTTCGGCGCTCGAGAAAACCATCGCCGCGTGGGAAGCCTATGACCGCCAGGGCAGTCCCGAGGGCGATCTGGCGCTCGCCATGATTGCGGTCTATCTCGCGATGGCGCCGAAGAGCAATGCCGCGTATTCGGCCTATGGCGCGGCCAGGAAACTGGTCGCGGAAACCGGTTCGTTGCCGGTGCCGGTCGCGTTGCGGAACGCGCCGACCAAGCTGATGAAGGAACTCGGCTACGGCGCGAATTACCGGTACGACCCGGACGTGGACGGCGGCATCGCCTACGACCAGCGCTGTTTCCCGGACGAGCTCGGCGAACAGCGCCTGTACGCGCCGAGCGGCAACGGCATCGAGGCGCGCATCCGCGAACGCCTCGACCACATCCGCGCCGAGCGCGCGAAGGCGGCGAAATCATGAACTGGATGAACCTGATCGCCGTTGCCGGCGGCGGTGCGCTCGGTGCGACCACCCGTTATGGCGTCAACCAACTGTTCGTGCGCCAGGGCTGGTACGGCCTGCCCGCGGCGACGTTCGCCGTCAACGTCATCGGCTGCTTCCTGGCCGGACTGCTGCTGGTCTGGCTCGATACGCGACTGCACGACGCGGTGTGGTGGCGCAATCTGCTGATGGTCGGTTTCCTCGGGGGACTGACGACGTTTTCGGCGCTGGGCGTCGAAGGATTCCAGTTGCTGCGTGCGAACCGCATCGACCTGTTCGCGGTGACCATGCTGGCGCATGTCGCGGTCGGCGTGCTGGCGGTCGCAGCCGGCTGGAAGCTCGGGCAGATGACATTCGTCCATTGACAGGGTTGGCCAATGGCGTAGCGTGCGCCGGCGCATTCCGCGCTCGATGGGGAGATCGACATGAAGAAGGTTCTGGCCGCCGTGCTCGGCGGCATCGTCATCTGGATGTGGGGCGCGGTGTTCCACATGCTGACGCCGTTCGGCGTGGTCGATTTCAAGAACGAGGTGCCCGGCGAACAGGCCGTGTTGTCGGCGATGAAGACCGAGTTCACGCAGGGCGACGGCATCTACATCCTGCCGAGCATGAATCTGGGCGAGCACGGCGACGAGGCGGCGACCAAGGCCTGGGCCGAGAAGGCGAAGGCGGGTCCGTATGCCTGGGTCGTGTACAAGGCGAACGGCCTGCCCGGCGATCCGGCCGCGATGGGTCCGCAGATCCTGCACCAGCTGCTGACCTCGATTGTCGCGGCCTTCCTCATGGCCAGCGTGCTGGGGGCCGTGCCGGGCAGCTACACGAAACGGGTGTCGATCGCGGTCCTGATGGGCGTTTTCGCCTGGCTGTCGATCTCGGTGCCGCAATTCACCTGGTACTACTTCCCGCGCAATTTCGCGATGGTCGGCGTGCTGGAACACGCGGTGGGCGCGCTGTTGGCCGGCCTGATCATCGCCAGGCTGGTGAAGCCGGCGAACGGTTGAACCGTTCTTGATTGAGTACACGAGGGCCGCGGGCCATAATCCGCGGCCTTTTTACTGGGATTCGCCATGCTCGACCCCGTGCTGTTCCGCTCGAAACTCCACGAAACTGCCGAACGCCTGCGCGCCACGCGTGGTTATGCACTCGACGTTGCCGCGTTCGAAG
>JBGASK010000001.1:0-70969 GCA_044229785.1 Ahniellaceae bacterium | reverse complement strand
CCTTTGATCTGGCCAATGCGAACACGGTCACGCTCGGCGTCGATTTCAGCAACAACACGGGCATCGTGTCCGCGGCTGGCGGCGTCGTGATCAACGACACCAATGCCGGCGGCGGGGTGACGACGATCACCGGTTTTGCCAACAACACGGTGAGCGGTAACACGGTCGGCACAGGCATTGCCGTGACCAATGCGGTATTCGATGCGACGGCGGGCGGGGCATACCAGCAGGTTTCCGGCGGAACGACCGTCGTCGGCGCCTCAGGCAACGGCGTCGGTGCGTCGGGTGTCGTCTTGACCACGGTCACTGGCGATCTGTCCTTCACCGACCTCGACATCTTCGCCGACAATGGCAGCGCCCTGACCGTGACGGGCACCGGCGCGGTCAACACGGGTGCCGGCACCGGCACGCGCCTGGTGGTTGGCGCTGGCGTCGGTACGGTCGACGCGACCGGTGGCCCGGCACTCAATCTCTCCGGGATGACCGCGGATCTCCAACTGGCGTCGTTGCGCAGCGTCAATTCCAGCTCGCAAGGCGTGGTTCTCCAGAATGTCGCCGACGGCACCACCAATGCGATTGTCAGTGCCCCCGCCGGCAGCAGCATCACGAATGCCACCGGCACCGACTTCATCATCGACGGCGGCAACGCGACGGTCAGCTATGGCGGCACGATCACCGATACCAGCGGCCAGGCGGTGTCGGTCATCAATACGAACGGCGATACCAAGACGTTCAGCGGCGCGATCAGCCACAGCGGTGGTGCCGGCGTGATCATGAGCAACAACACTGGCGCAACGATCAGCATTCGCGGCGGTCTCGCGCTGAACACCGGCGCCAACGCGGCATTCTCCGCGACCGGTGGCGGCACCATCGAAGTCTGCGACGAGAGTCCGTGCAACGCAGGCGCAACCGGTGCGCTGGCCAACACGCTGGTGACGACGAGCGCCACGGCGTTGAACGTGGTGGGTACCAACATCAGCGCAAACAACCTCGAGTTCCGCAGCATCAATGCGGGCACCGGCGCCGGGTCGGCGGGTGCGGGCATCGTGCTCGACGGCACGGGCGCGGCGGGCGGTCTCGCGGTCAAGGGCAGCGGCACCGCGGGTTCGGGCGGCACCATTCAGCACAAGACCGGCGCGGACGAGCCGGGAGGCGGCACGCCCGGCGTCTACGAGCCATTCGGCTACGGCATCTTCCTGCGCAGCACCAGCAATGTCTCGTTGCGACACATGCAACTCAACGACTTCGACAACTCGGCCATCTTCGGTCTGAGCGTCACCGGGTTCTCGCTGCAGGACAGCGTCATCAACGGCGTCATCGGCACCGCCAGCGGCCCGGTTGAAGGACCGATCGTGTTCGGCATCACCAATCCCGGCGGGTTGAATGGCCTGCAGGGTACCGGCCTGATCCGCAACACCAGGATCAGCGGTGCCATCGAACACGGCGTCGAGTTCTACAACCAGTCCGGCGCGATGAGCCTGACCATCGATGGCACCAACCCGGTCAGCGAGGGTGCCAATCCGACCAGCGCCGCCGACGACGTGGCCGATTGCGCGATCGGGTTCAACTCGGTCGGTTTGGGCAGCGATGGCGTGCAGATCGAGATGCAGGGAACGGCGACGGCGACCATCGTCGTCGACCGCTGCCTGTTCCGCGACAACAAGTCGCAGCCGATCCAGGTGGCCGCGAACGACAATTCGACCATCGACCTGACCGTCGACGAATCGTTCTCGCGCAACCTCGCGCAGGGCAATGAAGGCATCCTGATGTCGAACGGCAGCAACGGACGCCTGACCACGCACGTCACCAACGGCACGTTCAACAACTTCGGCGGTACCTCGCTGTTCGTTGGACAGACTTCCGGCAACGCGAACGCGCTCGGCGGCGGAACGGTCGGGCTGAATGCGGTGTTGCGCAACAACCTCATCAACGCACCGGTCGCGGCGACCAACCACGCCCTGATCGCGTTCCTGACGAGCACGACCGGTCAGGTCAGCCTGGCCAATGTCCTGATCGAGGCGAACACGATCGCGCAGAATTCGACCGGCGGTACGGCGCGTCCCTTCCTCGTCGATGCCCCTGACGCCAGCCGCACCCCGTCGTGGACGGCCAGCGTCCTCACCAACAACGTCACCTTCGTCGACGCGGCGACCGGATCGACCGCCGACGTGACCGCGCGCAACGGCGGCGACGGCTGCTTCGACGTGCGCAACAACGTCGTTGCCGGCCCGTGGGGCATTCGCGTTCGCCAAGCCTCGTTGGCAACGGTGAGGCTGGAGCAGGGCGTCTCGGGTTCCGCAGTCGCAGCGACCGTGCTCGATGACAACCATGCTGCGGGAACGCTCACCTCGGCGGCCGGTACCGTCACCGTCGTGAACAACGCCACGTGCATGACGCCGCCGCCCTGAACGGTGGTAGCGACCCCGCGTTGAATCAACACCTCCATGGAGAGCGCCAATGGCCGAACCATTCCTCAGTGAAATCCGCATCATGAGCTTCGTGTTCGCGCCCCGGGGCTGGGCGCTGTGCAACGGTCAGCTCCTGCCGATCAATCAGAACCAGGGGCTGTTCTCCCTGCTCGGCACGACCTTCGGCGGCGACGGTCGGGTGAATTTCGGCTTGCCCGATCTGCGCGGCCGAACGCCGATCCACGTTGGCAGTTCGCACACACTGGGCGAGCGCGGCGGCGAACAGGCGCACACGCTCAGCGTGTCCGAATTGCCACAGCACGCCCACGTGCTGCAGGCGACCACGGCGGAAGGCACGACCGCGCTGCCCACCCCGACCGGCACCCTGGGCCTCGCGTCGTCGAAGAACTACGACGCCTACCGTGCGGCGACCAACCTGACGCCTTTGATGTCGGGAACCGTCACCAATGTCGGCGGCAGTCAGGCGCATCTGAACATGCAGCCGTTCCTGACGCTCTCGTTCTGCATCGCCCTGCAGGGCATCTTCCCGTCGCCGACCTGAGGAGAATCGATCATGGCCCAACCTTATGTCGGCGAAATCCGCATGTTCGCGGGCAACTTCGCCCCCGCCGGATGGATGTTCTGCGAAGGCCAGCTGCTGCCGATCAGCGAGTACGAAACCTTGTTCAACCTGATCGGCACGACCTACGGCGGTGATGGGCAATCGACGTTTGCCTTGCCGGACCAGCGCGGGCGTTTGCCGATCCATCAAGGCAATGGCTTCGTCCTGGCCGAAACCGGCGGTGCGGAAGAAATCACGCTGACCGTCAACCAGATCCCGGCGCACAGCCATCCGTTTCTGGGGTCGACCGACCAGACCACGTCGCCCAATGCCGCGAGCAACACCCTCGGTACCCCGCTCACTGCTACGCCCTTCTTCCAGGACGTGCCCAACGTCGCACTGGCGCCGGTGACCATCACGAGCGTTGGCGGGTCCCAGCCGCACACGAATTTCCAGCCGTATCTGTGCGTGAACTTCATCATTTCGCTGTTCGGCATTTTCCCGAGCCCAACCTGAGGAATCGGCCATGGATCCATTTGTCGCGGAAATCCGGATTTTCCCGTTCAACTTCGCGCCGCGTGGTTGGGCGTGGTGCGACGGGCAACTGCTGCCGCTGTCGCAGAACACGGCCCTGTTCTCGTTGCTGGGCACCACCTACGGCGGCAACGGCAAGAGCAACTTCGCCTTGCCTGATCTGCAGGGGCGCGCACCGATGCACCCGGGGCAGGGCCCGGGGTTGTCGTTGCACGACCTCGGTGAAACCGGCGGCAGCGAGACCGTCTCCTTGCTGGAATCCGAAATTCCCTCACATGCCCACACGTTCATGGTGCGCAACGACATCGGCGAAGACCGCATCGTGGCGAGCAACGAGTCGCTGGCCCGGTCGACCGGGGGATTGCTGTACGCCACCCCGGCATCGATGGTGCCGATGTCGGATCTCGCGCTGCCGCCCGCGGGCGGCGACCAGCCGCACAACAACATGATGCCGTACCTGACCTTCTACTTCTGCATCGCGCTGCAAGGCGTGTTCCCGCCGCGCACCTGAGGATTGTCCATGCAACGTCGATCGTTCCTGAGAAATGCCGCCTGCGTCGGCGCTTGCGCAAGCCTGTTTTCGCCGCTGCGCGATGCCTTCGCCGGCGAGTCCGTTGCCGAGAGTGCCGTGGTGCTGAAGTTCGAGCGCCTGAGCGCGCACGACGTGCCGGTCCCCGCTTCGACCCTGCAGATGCGCGTGGTGCCGCAGCAGTTCGGCCAGAGCGGAGATGCGCTGCGGGTGCGCGCCTGGTTCGTGGCCGATGGCGGTGCGACGGCCTTCGATCTCGCCTCGTTCGGGCGTCATGGCGCCAGCCAGCGCCTGCGTTTCTCGATGGACGCGCGGCGACTGATCGGTTTCGAGCTTGGACGGGGTCGTCACTTCGACGACTGCGCGGCAGTGTCGGCCTGCGGCGTCCGTGCTGACGGCGACACGGCGCTGGGTCCCGGCGCCTATCGGCTGTCCCTGATCCGCGACGGCCAGCCCTTCGCGGCGGTCGATCTCGATGTGAGCGCCGCGGCGGCGTGAGCACGGCCGCGCTCGGGTCGGCCCTGGCCGCGGTGACCCGCGCCTTGTCGACCTGCGGGGGCGAATGGCGACTGCGCGAGGAGACCGCCGCCGACCGCGAATTCGTCGACGCCGTATACGTCGCGATGCGATGGGATGAACTCGCGGCGGTGCCTTGGCCAGATTCGGCCAAGCGCGATTTCCTGCGCGACCAGTCGCGACTGCAGGCCGACCATTATCGGCGCAACTATCCCGGCGCCGCCCTGTGCGTGATCGAACGCGAACAGGCCCCGGTGGGCCGTTTCTACCTGTATGCGTCGTCGAGCGAATTCCGGCTGATGGACATCGCCCTGCTGCCCGAATGGCGTGGCCAGGGCCATGGCGAGCGCATGTTGCGCGGCCTGATGGCGGCCGCCCGCGCCGAGCGCAGTCAGATCACCTTGCACGTCGAGCCGAACAACCCGGCGCAGCGTTTGTATGCGCGTCTGGGCTTCGCCCTGATCGAGGACCGCGGCGTCTATCACTTCCTCGGCTGGCGCCCGATCGGCGAAACGACGGCGGAGGTCGCCCGCCGCTGAATGGCAGCGCCAGTTTCCGACCACCGCCGGGGGGCGTGGTCTGTCCCACGGGTCGCCCCGCGCGATCCATCTTGTTCAACCAAGGAGAGAGAACATGGCAGATCCCCAGACCGTCCCGCTCAGCATCGTCAGCAGCGCCGCAATGAACAGTTTCGGCGCCTACGCGACGATTGCCGTCGGCAGCAACGTGCTCAACCAGAACGTCCCGACGAACAGTCCGAGCTACTGGTTTGTGGTGCTCGATCGCAGCAACCTCAACGTCGTCTCGAACCAGCTGCAGACCGCGCCCGATCAGGTACCGAGCCTCGGCGGCTACAACGATTCGAACCATATCCTGGTCGTCGCCACGCTCGGTCTCGGGCTGGACCGCCAGCCGCAGGGAGCGTTGTTCAACTTCCTCGACGTGAACGGCGCGGGCCGGCAGCTGCGACGGATCGAGCAGCTGGCGACACAGATCGGCTGCGGTTCGCTGGGTACCTTCGGATATGCCTTGGTCGGCGTGCTCGGCAACCAGAACCAGCCCGGCTTCGAAGCCAGTTCGGTGGCGGCGTCGCCGACCGGTCCGATCGTCACCGTGCAGTTGCTGCCGGTCACCGTGCAGGGCCAGACCCTGTACACGCCGATCCAGCTGAGCGATGCCTGAGTCCGTCGCGCTGCACGTCGTGACCGGCGTGCAGCGCACACCCCGATGAGTGCGCGGATCTGGGTCCTGGGCTGGCACCGGACCGGAACCGGTTTCACGCGCGTGCTCGAACGGCTGGTGGCGCACTTCGCCGAATCCGCGCCGGTGTTGTGGTTCGGCATCGGCGACGACGGGCCGCCCCGATCGTTGGCGGCGCGCGTCGAGCTGCTGCCGGTACGGGTCGGGCGCGGCGATCCGGTCGGTGCCTACCTGGCGCGCGAACGTCTGCAACACGAACGCCCTGCCTGGATCTTTTGCCTCAACGACCTCTGGTACCTCGAGCACTACGCACGCGTCCTCGGGCCGGTGCGCGACGGCGTGCCGATGGATGGTTACCTGCCGCTTGACGGGGACGTGCCGGACGATCTGGTGCTGCCCGACCTTTCCGCCTTCGACCGCCTCGTCACCTACACCCGCCACGCGGCGGACACGCTGCGCAACGCGCTCGCGCGTGGCGGACAGGCGGTCGAGGTGCAGGTGGCCGGACACGGGGTCGCGCTTGATCGCTTCTATCCCGGCCCCGGCGTGACGACGGCCGCAGACCCTTTGTCGCTGCGCATGCAGTGGGCGCAGGACTGTTTCGGGCTCGACGCGCCGGCACGGGTGGTGCTGAACGCGAGTCGCCCCGATCCGCGCAAGCGCATCGACCTGAGCCTGGCGGCATTCGCGCAACTGGCCCGCGGTCGCGGCCCGGACCTGAAGTTGTGCCTGCACCAGGCAATCGCGCATGCGGAGACGGCTGCCGCATTATGCGAACAGGCACGGGCGCTCGGCATCGCCGATCGCCTGCTGATGTGGCCGCGCCGTCCCGGAGCGTTGCCCGATCCTGCGTTGAACCGCCTCTACAACGCCTGCGCGATCGGACTCAACACCAGCGCGGGCGAAGGCTTCGGACTGATCAGCTTCGAACATGCCGCCACCGGCGTGCCGCAGGTGTTGCCGGACCACGCCGCCCTGCGCGAACTCTGGGGCGATGCTGCGGCGCTGGCTGGGCCGGTGCATGCTCGGATGACGCCGCATTCGCCGCTGCGCATGGGCGAGGTCGCGATCGCGGGCGTCGCAGAGGCATTGGCTGCCATGGTCGACGATCCCGATCACTACCGCCGCAGCGCGGACCGGGCGCTGGCGCGGACGCGTCGCCCCGATCTGGACTGGGCGCAGGTGGCCAGCATCCTGTGCAGACTCAGTTGAACACGGCTTCGTAGATCGGGCCGCGCGCATCCGGTTGCAGCGGCACCAGGAACACGTCGATCTCGCCGAGCGCCGGATGCGTCAGTCGGAACGTCGCTTGCGTCAGGCGGTGCGTGGTCGACGTGAAGATCAGCGAGAACGGCTGGGTCCGCGGCGACGGCGATTTCAGGCGCTCGACGCTCAGGAGCTGCAGCACGCCATCGCTGCCGTTGACGGCAAAACGGTCGCCGATCAGAGGGTCGAAATGTTCGGGCGCGAGTTCGGCGAGATCGGTCATGCGGCCTCCATGCGGGTGCGCAGACTGGCGCGGGGCCTGCAGTGCGGTCAAGCCGCTGCGCTAATCTTGGCGCACCCCGGGAGCCTGCCATGAGTAGTGTCGTCGACCTTTACAGTTTCGTCCCCTTCGATCGCGGCTCGCGCGTGCGCTGGCTGGCGAACGAACTCGGTCTGGAGATCCGCGAGCATCGCCTCGACGCACGCGCCGGCGACCATCGCGGCGCCGCCTATCGCCATCTGAATCCGACCGGCCTGGTCCCGACCCTCGTCCGCGACGGCGTCGTGCAGTTCGATTCCGCCGCCATCTGCCTGACGCTGGCGGAAACGCATCGCGACGCGCGGCTCGCGGTGTTCGAAGGCGAAGCGGGGCGCGCCGAATTCCTCAGCTGGTACTTCTTCGCGGCCAGCACGCTGGACGCCGCCACCTATCCCTTGCTCGTCTACAAGATGTTCCAGCCCGATGCCGCGATGCTGGACGCGTCGATCCAGCGCCTGATGCCGCACCTGGCCACGCTGGACGGCCGCCTGATCGGGCGCGACCACGTCTGCGACCGGTTCACCATCGCCGACATCGTGTTCGGCCACGCACTGGAGTTGCAGAACCGTTGCGGCGTGAATTTCGCCGAATACCCGGCGGTGGCGGCCTACTACGAACGCCTGCGCGCGCGGCCGGCGGCAGCCGGCCTGTTCCGGCGTTGAGCCGCGCTTGCCGAAAGCGCGTCGGGCTCGCCAGAATGCCGGGCCCGCCGCGTGCTGCGGTGTGCCGGAACCGATCGGGGAGAGTCGCGTGACAGGCATTCTGGTCGTCGAACGATCGGCGACATTGCACCATCTGCTGACCCGCACGCTGCAGGCGGCGCAGGTCGGTTCATGGTCGGAGTTGTCGACATACGCCGACACGCTGGACCATCTCAGTCGCGCCACCGATCTCGGCCAGCCCTATGGCCTGCTCATCCTCGGCGCACCGGCGCGCATGAGCCGCGACTTCGAAGACCTGCTGATCTACCTGCGCAATCCGCGCGTGCGCAAGACCTCGGTGCTGCTGCTTGCGCACGAAAAGAACCAGGCCATCGACAGCTTCGTCTCGGATCGCCCGGATGCGCAGTTCCTGCTGTGGTCGAATTTCTCGCGTATCCCGACGGTGATCGCGCAGGTGTTGCCGAGGGCAGCCCAGGTCGCGCTGCCGCCGGCGCCCGTGCCGGCGCCCGTGCCGGCGCCCGCGATCGGCGCCGAGACCGTGACCGCGCCGAGGCTCGAATCGGCCGTGTCCCTGCCCGCGCCGACGGTGGATCTGTCCGCGATCGGCGCAGCGCCCGTGCCGGAGCAACCGGCCGAGAAACTCGGCATTCGCGTGTTGTTCGTCGACGATTCGGCCAGCATCCGCCTCGCCTACAAGCAACTGCTCGATCGCAACGGTTACGACTGCGACACCGCCGGCACCATCGCGGAAGCCTTCAACAAGGCAGCCGGCGGCCGCTACGACCTCTTCATCGTCGACTACTTCCTGCCCGACGGCAACGGCGACGAACTTTGCCGCCGCCTCAAGGCGCTGCCGGCCACGGCCGGCGGCACCATCGCCATCATTACCGGCACCTATCGCGAAGACGTGATCAAGCGTTGCCTCGAGGCCGGCGCGGTCGAATGCACGTTCAAGAACGAAGCCAAGGAATTGTTCCTGGCGCGCATGGGCGGGCTGGCCCGGCAGATTCGCCTGCAGAAGAACGCCAGCAGCGAACGCCAGCGTCTCGACGGCATCCTCGGTTCGGTCGGCGACGGCGTGTTCGGCGTCGATGCCGGCGGCACCATCAACTTCGTCAACCCGACCGCGCTGCGCATGCTCGGCCACGACGACGAAGCGGCCCTGCTCGGCATGAACGCGCAGCACGCCATCCACCACTCCGACGAACAGGGCCGCGCCCTGCGCGAAGAAGACTCGGCGCTGTTGCAGGTCTATCGCAACGGCGAATCGGTCGCGCGCATCGAAACCGTCTTCTGGAACGTCGAACGCCGGCCGTTGCCCGTCGAAGCATCGGTGCTGCCGCTGGATGTCGGCGGTCGTCGCGAAGGTTCGATCGTCGTGTTCCGCGACATCGGCGAACGCCGCGACAGCGACCGCCTGCGCTGGGAGTTGATCCACGATCCGCTGACCGGGCTGTTCAACGGCCGCCATTTCGCGCAATTGCTGTCGCAGGACATCGCGCGCCGTCGCGAACACGGCGGTTACGGCGCGCTGCTGTATTTCGATGTCGACCGCTACACCCACATCGTCGATGCCGGCGGTCCGGCGGTCGGCGATCGTCTGGTCGCGGACCTCGCGCAGACGCTCGGCAAGCGCCTGCGCGAAGGCGACATCCTCGCGCGCATCGAGGGCGATCGTCTGGTGCTGCTGTTGACCGGCGTGCAGCTCGACCACCTGTTCACGCTCGCCGACGGCTTCCGCGAACTCGCGCACGGTTGCTTCTACACGGTCAATCAGCACAAGCGTCATGCCACCGTGTCGCTCGGCGTTGCCGTCGTCTCGCGCGACACGCCGAGCGCCGAATACGTGCTCGAACATGCGCGCGTCGCCTGCAAGACCGCCAAGCATCGCGGCCGCGACCAGACCCAGATCTACGTCGGCGAACACGACACCCGCATCGCGCGCGAACTCGAAGCCGGCTGGACCGCCAAGCTGCGCGAGGCGATCGAGGAAAACCGCTTCGAATTCGAAGTGCAGCCGATCGTGCCGCTGGCCGCGCTGGCGGACACCGAGGCCGGCATCGGCGAACATGATGGTTGGCGCCTCGGTGCGCCTGGCCACGAGATCCTGTGCGAATTGCTGCTGCGCATGCGCGACCGGCGCGGAGAGCACGTTTCTCCGGGCGTCTTCGTGCCGCTCGCCGAACGCGTCGGCATGATGCCGAAGATCGATCTCTGGGTCGTGCAGCACGCGCTCGCCGAACTCGGTACCCGCCGCGATCTGGTCGGGCGCATCGCCTTCAACATCAACCTGAGCAACCAGACCCTGGCCGACTCGGAATCGATGGCCCTGATCACGAACGCCATCCGCGCCTCGAACGTGCCGGCGCGCGCACTCGTGTTCGAGATCACCGAGACCAGCGAGATGACCTCGATGCATACCGTGCGTCGCTTCATGAACCAGCTGCGCGAGATCGGCTGCCGCTTCGCGCTCGACGACTTCGGCACCGGCTTTTCCTCGTTCACGCATCTGCGCCACTTGCCGGTCGATTTCGTCAAGATCGAAGGCAGCTTCGTCGAAGGCATGGCCGACAACGAACTCGACCACACCATGGTCTCGTCGATCGCAGGCCTCGCGAAGTCGATGAAGCTGGCGGTGATCGGCGAACACGTCGATTCGTTCGCGACCTTGTCGGCGCTGCGCCATTGCGGCGTCGAGTACGCGCAGGGGCATTGGCTCGGGGCGCCGCGTCGTCTCGCCGGACTCGACCTCGCGGCCCTGCTGCCGCGCTGAGCATGGCCGGCCAGAGCCGCCTTCTGCGCATCGCGGCCGGCCTGTTCGCGGTGCTCGCGGTCGCGAGTCTGGTCGGACCGTGGCTGCGGCCCTTCGATGCCTGGCACACCGACTGGGCGCAGCTGCAGATCGCGCCCGGAGTCGCGCACGGCCATTGGTTCGGGTCCGATGCCATCGGTCGCGACGTGTTCGTGCGCACCCTGCTGGCCGGGCGCATGTCCCTGCTGCTCGGCTTCGGCGCGGGGGCGGTCGCGTTGTTGTTCGGCCTCGCCTACGGCGCGCTGGCCGGCACGCTCGGCGGCATGCCCGAGCGGCTGATGATGCGGGCGCTCGATGTGGTGTCGGCCTTGCCCTTCCTGCTGATCGTGGTCCTGCTGTTGACCCTGTTCGGGCGCAGCGGCGTGTTGCTGGTGCTCGCCGTCGGCGCCTATGCCTGCATCGATCTCGCGCGCATGCTGCGCGCCGAAGCGGCGCGACTGCGGGTGCTGCCCTTCGTGCAGGCGGCGCGTGCGCTCGGCGCAGGCCCGTGGTGGCTGCTGACGCGGCACATCGGCCCGAACCTGCTCGGGTTCGCCGTGGTCTACCTCAGCCTTGCGGTGCCGCAGGCGATCCTGGTCGAGTCCTTCCTGAGCTTTCTCGGACTTGGCCTGGACGAACCGTCGGTCAGCCTTGGCGGCCTGCTTGCGGAGGGCGTGCAGGAACTGGAGGACGCGCCCTGGGTCCTGCTCGCGCCGGCGACCTTCCTCGCGTTGTTGCTGATCGCGTTCACGCTGCTCGGCGATGCGTTGCGCGCGCGCCTGTTGGCGCGTGCGGCATGAACGCGGCCTTGCTGTCGGTGCGCGGGCTGCAGCTCGAATACCGCGTCGGCGAACCGGTGTTGCGCGAGGTCGGCTTCGAGCTTGCTGCGGGCGAATGCCTGGCCGTGCTCGGCGAATCAGGCAGCGGCAAGTCGACCATCGCCCGTGCCCTGATGGGCCTGCTGCCGAAGAGCGCGCGCTGCTGCGGCGAGTTGCGCTTCGACGGCACGCTGCTGGACGCGACCCGCGTCATCGAGTTGCGCGGCCGCGACCTCGCGATGGTGTTCCAGGATGCGGCGGCCAGCCTGCATCCGCTGCGCCGTATCGGTGTGCAGCTCGGCGAAGCCTTGCGTCGCGCGGCACGTGGGCGCGATGTCGCTGCCGCCTTGCGCGAAGTCGGGCTCGACGATGCGCCGGCTCTTGCCGCGCGTTATCCGCATGAATTGTCGGGCGGGCAGCGGCCGCGCGTGCTGATCGCGCTGGCGCTGGCATCGTCGCCGCGATTGCTGATCGCCGACGAGATCACGTCGGCGCTGGATCCGCTGGCCGCGGCCGGCGTGCTGGATCTGCTGCAGACGTTGCGGCGCGAGCGCGGCCTGTCCCTGCTCTTCATCAGCCATGATCTGCATGCCGTTCGGCGCATTGCCGACCGCGTGCTGTTGCTGCGCGGCGGCCGTGTCGATGCCGTGGCGGGTGTCGCCGGCTTCTTCGCATCGCCGCCGAGCGACGCGGCACGCGAACTGCTGGCGGCTGCGCCACGCGGCGATGCGCCGGCCGCGGTGGATGGCATGCCGGTGCTGCAGGTGCAGGCGCTCGCAGCCGACTACGCCGGGCGAGCGGCGCTGCGCGAGGTCTCGTTCGACCTGCCGCGCGGTGCGGCGCTGGGCGTCGTCGGCGCGTCGGGCAGCGGCAAGTCGACGCTGGCGCGGGTGCTGTTGGCGCTGCAGCGCGGGCACGCCAAGTCGCTTCGGATCGCCGGTGCCGATCCGTTCGCCTTGCGCGCATCCGCACGCAAGGCGTGGCGGCGCAAGGCGCAGATCGTGTTCCAGGATCCGGGTACCGCGCTCGATCCGCGCATGACGGTGGCAGAGACCCTGCGGGAACCCCTGCAACTGCATTGGCTCGGCGACGTCGCATCGCAGTCGGCGACGGTTGTCGAACTGCTCGCTGCCGTTCGCCTCGATCCTGCGCTCTCGTCGCGCCTGCCGCATGCCTTGTCGGGCGGGCAGAAGCAACGCGTCGCGATTGCACGTGCGCTGGCGCTCGATCCGGACGTCCTGGTCTGCGACGAAGCGATCTCCGCGCTCGATCTCTCGGTGCAGGCCGGCATCCTCGATCTGCTGCGCGAACTGCAACGGACACGTGCGCTGACGCTGGTGTTCATCTCGCACGATCTCGCTGCCGTGCGCGCGCTCTGCGACCGCGTGCTGGTGCTGGAACACGGTCGTGTCGTCGAGCAGGGCGCGACGCGCGCCGTGTTCGCGTCGCCGCAGCATGCACATACGCGCGCCTTGCTGGCCGCGTGCGGTTCAGGCGCGAACTGAGTCCATCGTCGTCACCCGCGGCGACTGCCGCAGATGTCGCTCCAGGCGTTCACGCGCGCCACGACACAACGCCCGCAGCCGCAGACCTTGCAGCGTCTGAGCCAGCAGAGTCGATGCGCGCGGCGATTCGATCGAGAGATCGAGCTGTGTCGTCGCGGCGTCGCCACGCACGCGCAGATCGACGAGCACACGCTGACGCGGCCATTGCACCGACAGCACGATGCGCCGAGCCGGCTTGTAGGCGATGACACGGACCGTGGCGTTGTCCTGAGCCAACCGCAGCAGGGCGGCATCCCCCGCGCCATAGACACCCGGCGGCAACGCGACGATGCCGGTCGCACCCGGCCACCATTCCGCCAGGCAGGCGAGGTTGCGCAGGCAGTCGAACACTTGGGCGGACGCGAATGGCAGCAGTAGCTGCCCATGTGCGCAACACACCGATTCCGGGCAGCCGGCATGGATCGTGCTGCGGAAGTCTTGAGCCAAGGCGGGTTCGGAGGGCGCCGGGGATTCGGTCGGTGGTTTGCGCATGCTGTGGTTCCATTTCACTAATAAGAATGATTCTCAATTGCAATGAATTTGCGGTCAAGTCCGGAACTTGCAATGGGCAAATATTGAGGAGTAAATTGAAGTAAAGCTCATAAGAGACTGATTTTATGTGGCTATGGCTTCTGATTCTGGCGACCTTGATGGCCCTGATCGCGGGACTGCGCAGGGTCCGCGAGGGTGAAGTGGCGCGGCTGAATCGCTTCGGCCGGCCGGCCGGCGTGTTGTCGCCGGGCATGCACTGGCTGTTGCCCGGCGAAGCGATCGCGACCCGCGTGTCCCTGCTCGGTCGTCATCTCGAACTCTGCCCGCGCCGCGTGCATGCCGGTGCGCACACGGCGCGGGTCGGGGGCCGCATCTACTTCCAGGTGCTCGATGCCGAACGCGCGCTCGCCAGCGATGCCGACATCGACGCCCGCGTGCAGGATGCGGTGCTGACGCAGCTGTCGGGCGCGTTGCCGCAACTGGCCGAACTGTCGCCGGCCGAACGCAACCATTGCCTGCGCGACGATCTGCGCCAGACCTTGCGTGCCGAAGGCATCCTGCTGACGCGACTCGAACTCGCGATCATGACGAACTGCGTCGGCTGAGCGGTTGTCGCCGTCGCGAAGGCTCTGGATACTCGCGGTCCCTCATCGCCGGGATCGACCATGCGCGCATCGTTCTTTGTTCTGGGCCTGATGGCTGCCGCGGTCCAGGGCGCGCCCGCGCCTGCCGACCTGATCGTGCATGACGCGCGCATCCACACCGTCGACGCCGCGCGTCCGCAGGTTGCGGCCATGGCGGTGCGCGACGGGCGCATCGTCTTCGTCGGCAGCGAACGCGAGGCCATGAGCCTGCGCGGTCCGAAGACGCGGCTGCTCGATCTCGACGGCAAGACGGTCATTCCCGGCATGGTCGATGCGCACGCGCACCTGCTCGGGCTCGGCCAGGGCCTGCAGACGATCGATCTGCGCGGCACGGGTTCCTACGACGCAGTGATCGCGAAGGTCGTCGAACGTCGCGCCGCGACGGCGGACGGACGCTGGATCGTCGGCCGCGGCTGGGACCAGAACGACTGGGCCGACACGCGCTTTCCCGAGCATGCGGCGTTGAGCGCCAGGACCGCCGAGCATCCGGTGCTGCTCGAGCGCGTCGACGGCCATGCGGTGCTGGTCAATGCCGCCGCGCTGAAGGCGGCCGGCATCGGCCGCGACACGACCGATCCTGCGGGTGGCCGCATCGAACGCGACGCGCAAGGCGAACCGACCGGCGTGCTGGTCGACAACGCGATCGAACTGGTCACCAAGGTGATGCCGGCGCCGACGGAGGACGAACTGCGCGATGCCGTCACCCGCGCCATCGCCGAGTTGCAGCGCTGGGGCCTGACCGGCATCCACGACGCCGGCGTGACGCGCGACGTGATCGCGGTCTACGAAGCCCTGGCGCGCGAAGGCCGGTATGGCCTGCGCAACTACGTGATGGTCGCGGGCAGCGATGCCGATATCGATTGGGCGCTCGCGCGCGGTGCGCGGAATGCCCTGTACGACGGTCGCCTGTGGCTGCGTTCGATCAAGCTCTCGGCCGACGGCGCGCTCGGTTCGCGCGGTGCCTGGCTGCTCGAACCGTATGCCGACGCGCCGGGCCATTCGGGACTGGCGACCTTGCCGGCCGGGCGCGTGCGCGAGGTCGCCAAGAGGGCGCTGAAGGCCGGCTTCCAGGTCAATACCCATGCGATCGGCGATCGGGCCAATCGCGTCGTGCTCGACGAGCTCGCCGAAGCGCTGGATGCCGTACCGGTGGCCGACCATCGCTTCCGCATCGAGCACGCGCAGATCCTGCATCCGGACGACCTCGCGCGCTTCGCCGAGCTCGGCGTGATCCCGAGCATGCAGAGCAGCCACCAGACCAGCGACATGTATTGGGCCGGCGCGCGCATCGGACCGACGCGCGAACTCGGCGCCTATGCCTGGCGTTCGCTGCTCGACACCGGCGTGATCGTTCCGAACGGTTCGGACCTGCCGGTCGAGTTGCCGAATCCGCTGATCTCGTTCCATGCCGCGGTATCGCGCCAGGACGCGAAGGACTGGCCGGCCGGCGGCTGGCATCCGGAACAGCGCATGCGCCGCGACGAAGCGCTGCAGTCGATGACGATCTGGCCGGCGCAGGCCGCCTTCATGGAGGCTGAGGTCGGTTCCCTGAGCCCCGGCAAGCGCGCCGACTTCGTGGTCCTCGATCAGGACCTGATGCGCGTGCCGGTGGAACTGATCCTGCGCACGCGGGTGTTGCAGACCTGGCTCGGCGGCGAACGGATCTACGCCGCTGCCGACTGAGCGGGTCGGTCGGCGCGTTCGGGACGGCGGGCAGGACGGTCAGCGATGCAGGTCGCCCGCGCGTTCCGGCTGATAGACCAGTTCGGACACGCGCACCGCGATCGATTCGCCGCCCGGGCCCGGCCATTCGATGTCGTCGCCCACCGACAGGCCGAGCATGGCCGCGCCGACCGGCGCGAGCACCGACACCCTGGTGCCATCGGCCTGTGCGTCACGCGGATAGACGAGGGTGCGCTCGAAGGGTTCGCCGTTGCCGGCGCGGAAACGCACGATCGAGTTCATCGTCACCACGTTCGCCGGCACGCGTTCCGGATCGACCACGTCGGCGCGATCGAGTTCGGCCTGCAACTGGGTACGGGCCGGCGCATCGAAGGGCAGGGTCGAGAGCACCGCCTCCAAGCGTTCGAGATCGCGCGACGACACCGTGATGGCAGGTTTCGGGTTCATGTCCACTCCATTGAGCGCCGCCGGCCGGAGCCGGCCGCGCGGCAAAGACGATCAGGGTTTGGCGCCCGCCAGCGCAGTGCGGAATTCGCGCAGCCTGGCCTTGACGGCGGCCTCGTGTTTCGGGCCGAGACGCATCAGGAACTTCTGGCCTGCGGAGGCGGATTCAAGGCGGTCATCGACGTAGACCCAATTGCCCTTGTCGTCCAGCGCCACGGTCACGGGCGGCGCCGGTTCGGGCGCGGCCAGCAGATGGTCGAGCACCACGACGACGCGGTCGTTGAAGTGCCGATCCGGGTAGCCGAGATCGCGATAGGCCTGTTGCAGCAGCGGATACAGGCGCAGGTACAAGGCCACGGCGGCGCCGGTGTCGACGCCGGTGAGCGCCGCGACCTGGGCGTCGTAACGCGCGCTGTTGGCGGGGCCGATGATCCGGGTCGTGCCGCTGTCCTGCACGAAGAAGCGGCCGCTGGCCGGTTTCGCCGGCCACAGGTTCGTGGAGACCTTTCGGTTCGGCAATGCGTCGACGAAGGCGACGAAGCGCTGGATCAGGTGTTCGGGTACGAGCCACTGCGCGAACTGCGGATGTGCGAACAGCGCGATCAAGGCCTCGCGCACATAGGCGTCGCTGTCGAACAGGTCGGGCAGCGGAGCGTCCGGCACGGCCGCAGGCGGTGGCGTGATCGCTTCGACCGGATAGTTCGGCGTGGCCGGCGTGGCGTCCGCGACCGGTTCCGGCAGCGTGGGCACGGACACGGGCGTGGGCGGCTTCGGCGCCGGTTTCTGCAACACATACCAGGCACCGCCGCCGGCACCGACGAGCACGACGGCCAGCAGCAGCATGCGGACCAGCGGACTGCGTTCCTCTTCCATCGCGAACTCCTCGACCGTGGGCGGAATGGCCCAATCTGCCCCCGCACAACTGAACGGCAGCCGCATCGCCGGCCGTCTGGCGCGGTCGTCGGCCCGCCGTGTATGGTGACGGCTTCTTCACGGAAGCTTGACGATGCCGCCCACCCCGACCCGCTGGCGCGACCACCTGCGCTACCGCTTCGAAAACACCCTGTCGCGCGGCCCGATCGCGATCATCGCCTGGCTGGCGCTGATGTCCGCGATCGTGGTGGTCGCCGCGGCCATCGTCATCAGCCTGCTGCGGGTCGGCCAGGACCCGTCCGATCCGGCCTCGCAATTCGGTTTCATCGAAGGCGCCTGGATGGGGCTGATGCATGCGCTCGATGCCGGCAACCTCGCCGGAGACAGCGGCTGGGTGCTGCGCGGCCTGATGTTCGTCGTCACCATCGCCGGCATCTTCCTCGTCTCGATCCTGATCGGCACCATCACCTCGGGCCTGGAAGCGCGCCTGCACGAACTGCGCAAGGGCCGTTCGCGCGTGATCGAACGCGAGCACACGCTGATCCTCGGCTGGTCGAGCAAGATCCATTCGATCATCGGCGAACTCGTCGTCGCCAACACCAACCAGAAACGTCCCTGCATCGTCATCCTCGCGAACCGCGACAAGGTCGAGATGGAGGACGACATCAAGGCCAAGTTTCCGGACACGAAGAACACGCGCGTGATCTGCCGCAGCGGCGACCCGCTCGACCTCGACGATCTCGCCGTGGTCGATCCGCATGGCGCGCGCTCGATCATCGTGCTCGCGCCCGAGGACGAAAATCCGGACATCCATGTCATCAAGTCGGTGCTGGCGATCACCAACAATCCCGAGCGCAAGCACGAGCGTTACCACATCGTCGGCGAGATCCGCGACGCGAAGAACCTCGAAGCCGCGGCGCTGGTCGGCGGCGACGAAGCGATCTTCGTGCAGGGCGAGGAACTGATCGCGCGCGTCACCGCGCAGACCTGCCGGCAGTCCGGGCTCAGCGTCGTCTACACCGAACTGCTCGACTTCGACGGCGCCGAGATCTACTTCAAGGAAGAACCGGGCCTGATCGGCCGGACCTATCGCGAAGCGCTCGGCGCCTACGAGCAATCGGCCCTGATCGGCCTGATGCGCGCGGACGGCGAAGTGCTGGTCAACCCGCCGATGAACACCCGCATCGGCGCCGGCGACCAGGTCATCGCGATCAGCGAAGACGACGACACGATCACGTTGGGCGCGGCGCCGTCGACGCCGCAATCCGCATGGATCCAGGTGCCGAAGGCGCGTCAGGCGGCGCCCGAGCGCATCCTGATCCTCGGCTGGAACGAGAAGGCCGCGGCCATCGTGCGCGAACTCGACCAATACGTGGCGCCCGGCTCGGAGCTCGTCGTGTTGTGCGAGCGCGAAGGCGCGCGCGACGCGCTGATGGCCTTGTCGACATCGATGCAGCGCCTGCGCATCCGCTTCGCCGACGGCGACATCGACGATCGCGCCACGCTCGACAAGCTCGGCGTCTGCAGCTACGCCCACATCATCCTGCTCAGCTACACCCATCTGCCGGTGCAGGAAGCCGACGCCAAGACGCTGATCGCGCTGCTGCACCTGCGCAACATCGCCGAAGCCGCCGGCGAAGACCTGTCCATCGTCAGCGAGATGATGGACCTGCGCAATCGCGCCCTGGCCCAGGTCGCCAAGGCCGACGACTTCATCGTCAGCGACAAGCTGGTCAGCCTGATGCTGGCGCAGCTGTCCGAGAACCGCGACCTCGACCGCGTGTTCCGCGTGCTGTTCAGCGCCGAGGGTTCGGAGATCTACATCCGCCCGATCGGCGACTACGTGCGCACCGGCGTGGCCATGGACTTCCACACCTTGCTCGAAGCGGCGGCGCAGCGCGGCGAAACCGCGATCGGGTATCGCATCGCTGCGGACGCGCAGGACAAGGGTCGCGGTTACGGCGTGCGCGTGAATCCTGACAAGTCGGCACAGGTCGCGTTCACTGCGGCCGACCGCATCATCGTGCTGGCCGAGGATTGAGATGGCGGCCGCGAACCTGCTGCGGCGCGACGGCGTCGAGATCGAATACGCCACGCACGGCCCCGACGACGGCACGCCGCTGCTGCTGGTCATGGGCCTCGGCATGCAGCGCACCGCGTGGCCGGAATCGCTGATCGAGGCCTTCGTGCAGCAGGGCTTTCGCTGTGTCAGCTTCGACAATCGCGACATCGGCCTGAGCACGCGTTACGACGAACACGGCGTGCCGCCGCTGCATCGGGTGATCGCCGCTCGCCTGCTGCGGCGCCCGTATCGCACGCCGTACCGGCTTGCCGACATCGCCGACGACGGCATGGCCGTGCTCGACACGCTCGGCATCGCGCGCGCGCATGTGCTCGGCATGTCGATGGGCGGCATGATCGCGCAGCACATCGCGGCGCGGCACGGGCCGCGCCTGCTGTCGCTGACCCTGATGTCGACGAGCAGCGGACGGCTCGGCCTGCCGTTGCCGTCGTCGACGGTGCTGCAGCTGATGCTGTCGCGACCGAACCAGCGCATCAGCCTCGATGCCGCGACCACGTATCTGGTGCGCCTGTTCAGCGCCATCGGCAGCCCGAATTTTCCGACGCCGCGCGAGGAAATGGTGCGCCGCGCCCGCGACAGCATCCTGCGTGCGCCCACGGGTTCCGGCATCGCGCGTCAGCTCGCGGCCATCATCAGCGACGGCGACCGCACGCCGATGCTGCGCAAGCTCGCGGTGCCGACGCTGGTCATGCACGGCACCCACGACGCGATGGTGCCGCTGGCGCACGGACGTCATCTGGCCGGCGTCATTCCGGGTGCGCGCCTGCACACGATCCGCGGCTGGGGCCACGATCTGCCGGATGCGTTGAGCGCCGATCTGGCCGTTGTCGTCGGGCGCCACGCGCGCGCGGAGATCGCCGCTTGATTCGGGTGCGGTTCGCGATCCCCTGCCTGTGCGGGGCGCAAGCCCGTACACTGCGTCTTTTCGAACGAAGCGGGACAGGACGCACATGGGCGGCTGGATGTTGTACGGCGCGAACGGTTACACCGCGAAGCTCATCCTCGAGCTGGCGCTGAAGGCCGGGCAACGACCCGTGCTGGCGGGCCGCAACAGCGAAGCGATCAACGCGATGGCGAAGCAGCACGATCTGCCGGCGCGCATCTTCGATCTCGAGCATCCGGACACGCTGGCTTCGGCCCTGAGCGGCATCGATGCGGTGCTGCATTGCGCCGGTCCGTTCTCGGCCACGGCGGCACCGATGCTCGAAGGTTGCCTGCAGGTGGGTGCGCACTATCTCGACATCACCGGCGAGATCTCGGTGTTCAAGCACTGCCACGAACAGCACGAGCGGGCGAAGGCCAAGGGCATCGTGGTGATGCCCGGGACCGGCTTCGACGTGGTGCCCACCGATTCGCTGGCGGCGATGCTGAAGCGCGATCTGCCGGATGCGACCGAGCTGGCGCTCGCCTTCGATGCCGGCGGCGGACCCAGCCAGGGCACGGCCAAGACCGCGGTCGAAGGGCTTGCCGCGGGCGGCAAGATCCGTCGCGACGGCCAGCTGGTATCGGTGCCGCTGGCCTACAAGACCCGCGAGTTCGAGTTCGAGGGCGAACGCCGCTTCGCGATGACGATTCCGTGGGGCGACGTCTACACCGCCTACGTGTCGACCGGCATTCCGAACATCGAGGTCTACATGGGCGTGCCGCCGAAGACCGCCGAACGCGTGCGGCGCATGAACTTCATCCGTCCGCTGCTCGGGCTCGGCTTCGTGCAGTCGTGGCTGAAGACGCAGGCGGCCAAGCGCGGCCCCGGACCGAGCGATGACAAGCGCGACCACACCCGCACCGTGGTCTGGGGCGAAGCACGCAATGCCGAGGGTCGCGAGGTGCGCAAGGTTCTGGTCACGCCGAACGGTTACGACCTGACCGCGCACGCGTCCTTCGGCATTCTGCAGAAGGTGCTCAAGGACAAGCCCGCCGGCGGCTTCTACACCGCCTCGCAACTGATGGGTCCCGACTATGTGCTCGGCTTGCCGGGCGTGAGGATGCCGTGATGACACGACGCCAGAACATCAGCTCCGGCGCCAGCTGGGAAGCCGTGGTCGGTTACAGTCGGGCAGTACGCATCGGTGCCCACGTCGCGGTGGCCGGAACGACTGCCGTGGATGCCGACGGTGCCGTAGTCGGCCCGGGCGATCCGGCTGCGCAGACGCGCTTCATCCTCGCCAAGATGCTGCGCGCGCTGGCCGAGGCGGGTGGTCGCCCCGAGGACGTGATCCGCACGCGCATGTACGTCACCGACATCAGCCAGTGGGAGGCCATCGGCCGTGCCCACGGCGAAGTCTTCGGCCATATCCGCCCCGCCACGGCGATGGTCGAGGTCTCGCGCCTGATCGACCCGGCCCTGCTCGTCGAGATCGAACTCGACGCGGTGTTGGGCGATGCCGAAGCCGGTTAAGATCGCCCGCCCCGCGTTCCGGAACTGCGCCATGACGACTCCCGCCGAACACACCGAGACCAAAGATCTTGGTCCGCTTGCCAAGCTGATCTTCGCATCGCGCTGGCTGCAGCTGCCGTTGTATCTCGGCCTGATTCTGGCGCAGCTGGTGTACGTCGTCCTGTTCGTCAAGGAGCTTTGGCATCTGACGTCGCATGCCACCATGTTCGACGAACAGCAGATCATGCTGAGGGTGCTGGGCCTGATCGACGTCGTGATGATCTCGAACCTGCTGGTCATGGTCATCGTCGGCGGTTATGAAACCTTCGTGTCGCGGCTGCGCCTCGAAGGCCATCCGGACCAGCCGGAATGGCTGTCGCACGTGAATGCCGGCGTGCTCAAGGTCAAGCTCGCCACCGCCATCATCGGCATCAGCTCGATCCATCTGCTCAAGACCTTCATCGAGGCCGGCCAGATCGGCCTGCCGGGCGCGAAGGTGACCTGGGACGGCGTGCTCTGGCAGACCATCATCCACATGGCCTTCATCCTCTCGGCCATCGGCATCGCCTGGGTCGACAAGATGATGAACGTGCCGGTGCCGCACAAACCCAAGCACTGACCCGTGGGAGCAGGCTCCGTCCCGCGATCTAGTGTTCGATCCCGAGCGCGCGATACAACGCGTCGCGATAGGTGCGCGACAGGCCGAGTTCGGTGCTGTCCTTCAGGACCACGGTGTGGTCGCCGTTGTAGAGCGGCAGCAGCTTCGCAACCCGGCTGAGATTCACGATGCGCGAGCGATGGATGCGCGCGAAACGCTTGGGGTCCAGGCGCGTTTCCATCTTGGTCAGGGTCTCGCGCAGGATCAGGGTCTCGTTGCCGGTACGGATGCACAGGTAGTTCCCGGCCGACTCGATCCAGTCGATGTCGTCGAGCGCCAGCAGGCGGATGCCGTGGTCGACCGGCAGCGACAGCCGGTCCGGATAATGCGATTCGCCGCCGAGCTGCTGCAGCTGCGCGACCAGTTGCGGCGACCATTGCGCACGCCGAGTGCGGACACGCTCGACCGCCTGTTTCAGGCGTTCCGGCTCGACCGGCTTGAGCAGGTAGTCGATGGCGTCGGCGGCGAAGGCGCGGACCGCGTGCTGGTCGTAAGCGGTCACGAACACGACGGCCGGCCGCAGGTTCTCGGGCAGCGCCGCGATCAGGGCGAAACCGTCGCGTTCCGGCATCTCGATGTCCAGGAAGATCAGGTCGGGTGCGTGTTCATGGACCAGTTCCAGCGCGTCGGTGACGTTCGCCGCCTCGCCCAGAATCTCGATGTCGTCGATGCTGCCGAGCAGTCGGCGCAGGCGGTCGCGCGCCAGTTGCACGTCGTCGACGATCAGGCAGCGCAGCGGTGCGTTCATGCGATCTCCACGGGTTGGGGCGGCAGCAGCAGCCGGACTTCGAAGCCGCCGTGGCTGCGGCCGGCCGCATGCATTTCGGCGGTGCCGCGATAGAGCACGTCGAGGCGGCGACGAAGGTTGCCGAGGCCGATGCCCTCGCGCGCCGGGGCGGATGCTGCACCGACGCCGTCGTCGGACACGACGATCTCGATGCCATCGGCGGCGCGGCGTGCCTGCACGCGGACGCGGCCGCCTTCGCGCTTCGGCGCCAGGCCGTGGCGGATGGCATTCTCGACCAGCGGCTGCAGCAACAGGTTCGGCACCGCAGCGCCGCGCAGTTCGGGCGCGACATCGATCTCGATCTGCAGCCGTCCGCGCATCAGGGCCCGATGGATGTCGAGATAGGCCTCGAGGAAATCGAGTTCCTCGGCCAGCGTCGCGACGTGCTGGGCGCTGCCCGACAGCGAGCGCCGCAGCAACTCCGACAGACGCAGGATCAGGTGCTCGGTCAGTGCCGCATCCTGATGCGCGAGTTCGGCCAGCGCGTTCAAGGTGTTGAACAGGAAATGCGGATCGAGCTGGGCGCGCAGCGCCGTCAGCTGCGCTTCGACACGCAGGCGCTCGACCTCGCGATACCGCAGCCACCAGGCATAACCGTGGCAGGCGATGGCGGTCAGCGCGTACAGCATGATGTTGGTCGCGGTCACGCCCGACAGCTGCAGCACGACCAGCTTGTCGGCAGGTTCGCTGCGTCCGATCGCCTTCAGCCACGCCACCATCAGGACCAGATGGACGGCTGCCAGCAGCAGCGCCGACAGCGCGTGCACGCCGAGATGGCGGGCGAGCCGCCCTTCGCGGATCGGCCAGTGGCGCGTGATGCGCCAGACGATCGGCGTAAACGCGGCCCAGATGATCCAGATGCCGAAATTCGACAGCACGATCACCGGGTCCGAGTCGCTGGCGCCGCGCACCGCGGCCATGATCAGCTGTTGCGGCACGTAGAGCAGGCCCAGACCGAACCAGAACAGCGACACCCAGGTCATCGGGTGGCGGCTCAGGCGTTGCCGGAAGTGGAGGCGTTGGCGGTCGGTCATGGCGGCATTGTGCCGCGGTTGCGCCGCGGCGACGGCGCCGTCGGGATCACTGGTGACGAAGATGATGCGGATCGCAGTCGGCGCAACGCGGCCGGTACAATGCCGGGATGGACGTTTCCCATCTGCTCGATGCGCTCAACGACGCGCAGCGCGAGGCCGTTTGTGCGCCGCGTGGCCACTATCTCGTGCTCGCCGGTGCCGGCAGCGGCAAGACCCGTGTGCTCACCCATCGCATGGCCTGGCTGACCGAGGTCGAGCGTGCCTCGCCTTGGTCGATCCTGGCCGTGACCTTCACCAACAAGGCCGCCGGCGAAATGCGTGCGCGTGCCGAACTGCTGATGCCGGCCGGCACGCGCGGCCTCTGGGTCGGCACCTTCCACGGCATCGCGCATCGGCTGCTGCGCCAGCATTGGCGCGAGGCGGCGCTGCCGGAAACCTTCCAGATTCTCGACGCCGACGACCAGGTGCGGCTGTTGAAGCGCGTCATCGCCGACCTCGGCCTGGAGGAATCGCGCTGGCCGGCGCGCCAGGCGGCGTGGTTCATCAACGCGATGAAGGACGAGGGCAAGCGCCCGGGCGCCATCGCGACCGACTACAACCCGGCCACGCGCACCCTGATCGACATCTATGTCGCCTACGAAGAACGCTGCCAGCGCGCCGGCCTCGTCGACTTCGCCGAACTGCTGCTGCGCACCCACGAGACCCTGCTGCGCGACAACGAATTGCTGAAGCATTATCGCGGCCGTTTCGAGCATCTGCTGATCGACGAATTCCAGGACACGAACACGCTGCAATACGCCTTCGTGCGCCTGCTTGCGGGCGACCGCGCCTCGGCCTTCGTGGTCGGCGACGACGACCAGGCGATCTACGGCTGGCGCGGCGCCAAGGTCGAGAACGTGCAGCAGTTCCTGCGCGATTTCCCGAAGGCGGTGACGATCAAGCTGGAGCAGAACTATCGCTCGACCGCGAACATCCTGAATGCCGCGAACGCGGTGATCGCCCGCAATGGCGGCCGCCTCGGCAAGGAACTGTGGACCAGCGCCGGCGAAGGCGAAGCCATCGATCTTTACGCGGCCTACAACGAGCAGGACGAAGCACGGTTCGTCGTCGACCGCATCGAGCGCTGGGTGCGCGAAGGCGGCGCCGCGCGCGATGCCGCCATCCTGTATCGATCGAATGCGCAGTCGCGATTGTTCGAAGAAGTCCTGATGGTCGCGGGCATCAAGTACCGTGTCTACGGCGGCCTGCGCTTCTTCGAACGCGCCGAAGTGAAAGACGCGCTCGCGTACCTGCGGCTGGCTTTGCTGCGCGACGACGATGCCGCCTTCGAGCGCGCCGTGAACACGCCGCCGCGCGGCATCGGCGAGCGCACGCTGGACGCGTTACGCAAGCGCGCGCGGGATGCGCGTTCGTCGCTCTGGGCCGCGACCGAAGCCGAACTCGCCGGCGGCACGCTGGCGGCGCGCGCGAAATCGGCCTTGCGCGGCTTCGTCGAGCTGATCGGGAAACTGGCCAGCGATTGCGCCGATGCGACGCTTGCGGTTCGCATGGAACGTGCGATCGAGGCCGGCCAGCTCAAGCCGTATTACGAAGCCGAGGGCAAGGGCCAGGCCGAGTCGCGCATCGACAATCTCGACGAGCTGATCAACGTCGCCGCGCGCTTCGAACGCAGCGCCGAAGACGCGGAAGCGGGGCTGAGCGAAGTCGCGTCCTTCCTCGCCCACGCCACGCTCGAAGCCGGCGAGGCCGCAGGCGAAGCCTGGGAGGACTGCGTGCAGTTGATGACCCTGCACTCGGCGAAAGGCCTGGAGTTCCCGGTGGTGTTCCTGGTGGGTCTTGAGGACGGTCTGTTCCCCAGCCAGAAGTCGCTGGAGCAGGAAGACCGGCTCGAAGAGGAACGCCGTCTCGCCTATGTCGGCATCACCCGCGCGAGACGGAAACTGGTGCTGTGTTATGCCGAGTCGCGCCGCTGGCACGGACAGGAAACCTACAACCGGCCGTCGCGTTTCCTTGGCGAAATTCCGAAGGCGCTGCTCGCCGAAGTGCGGCCCAAGGTGCAGGTCAGCCGCCCGCTCGGCGGCTTCGCGCGCAGCGCCGAGGGCTTTCTCGCCGAACGCGGGTTGCTGCGCGGCGGCGTGGTCGAACTGCCGCCGATCAAGCTGGGTGCGCGTGTCGCCCATGCCAGCTTTGGCGAGGGCGTGGTCACCCATTTCGAAGGCGCCGGCTCGTCGGCGCGGGTGCAGGTGAACTTCGCGAACGGCGGCGCCAAGTGGCTGGTGCTGGCGTTCGCTAACCTGACCGTGCTGTGATCCGGCAAAACGGAGAGCGGAAACGATGAGCAAGGCCGTGTGGTTCTATGCCGACGCCAGTCGGCAACAGCAGGGTCCGGTCGATAGCGACGCACTGGCACAGTTGTTCGGCAGCGGACGCATCGACGCGCGCACGCTGTTGTGGCGCGAAGGACTGCCGGCGTGGCAGGCCTTGGCGACGCTCGGCGACGAATTGCCTTGGCTGCGCGAGGCCTTGGCCAATGCCGCTGCACCGCCGCCGATGCCGGGCGCGCCGCCGCCGCCGCCGCCCGCGAAGAAGGGCATGGGCGCGGGTGCCGGTTGCGCCGTCGCGGTGGCCGTCGGTTTCGTCGCCATCATGGTGCTCGGCATTCTTGCCGCGATCGCCATTCCGGCCTATCACGACTACACCCAGCGCGCGTTGCTGATGCAGCACATCAATGCCGCCGCGCCGATCAAGCTGCGCGTCGCCGAGGCCTATCAGCGCGACGGCGATTGCCCGTCCGACATCGGCCTGAAATCCGAAGAGGTGCCGGCCGGTTTCAGCGAGGTCTGGGTCGGCCGCTTCGAAGACGGGACCTGCGGCGCCCAGTTCACGTTCGGCACCGTCGAGCGCTTGCCGAAGGTCGAGGGCAAGAAGCTCTGGTTCTGGCTGGACGAGCAAGGTACCGGCTGGAAGTGCTCGTCCGAACTCGAGAACCGTATCCTGCCGGCGAACTGCCGCAGCTGATGCCGCAAACGACAAGGGCCGCGAACGCGGCCCTTGTTTCGTGCGCGGATCGGAAACCTCAGCCGTTCGCGCCCTTCGGACGGAAGGCGTTCAACGCACCGAGATAACGGCCGAGGCGTTCCTCGATCGCTTCGCGCGCCTTGTCCGGGGCGCTGAGGTTGGTGAAGTCGACCTTCTGCGTCACGCCTGGACCGAGCGGCTGCCCTTCGAGCACGTCCCAGGTCTTGATCGTCAGGTTGGCCGAATACAGCGTGTCGGTCTGGCCGTAGAAGGTGATCGGTGTCGAACCGAGCGGCTGGGCACGGATCACCGTCACCGCACGCACGTTGTTGGCGCGAGCGAGGGCGGCGAACAGGCGCGGCATGTCCGGCGTACCCGAGTTGATCAGCGCAGCGATGCCCGGCGTGCTCTCCTCGTCGGCGAGCAGGAAGCCCGAGGATTCGAGCGCTTCTTCGATCACGCTCTCCGCCGCCTGTGCGATGGCCGGATCGCCGACGCTGATGACCATGACCCGCGGCGGACCGGACGGGCGAAGCGGACGCTCCGGCGGCGGCAGGTTGCGCGCGACGGCCGGACGATCCGCGCGCGCGTCCTGCGCCTTGGCGAGGAAGGCGGCGGGGCCGGTGCCCTTTGGCGGCCCGGCGCGATCGCTTTCGACGTCCTTGCGGCGCTGTGCCATTTCGTCGAGCACGGCCAGTCCGGGCGCCGGTTCCGCGTCCTCGTCGCCGCCGGCATCGGCCGAGGCGAGGCCGGTGTGCGTCGGGGTATCGGAGACGGGCGCATCGCCCGCGGGCAAGCTGTCCACGGCGGGTTCGGCGACTGCGGGCGGTGCTTCCGGCGCGACCGGCGGCAGCGGCTCGGCCAGCGTGGCGGGCACGGCGGGTTCGTCATTGATCACGACGACATTCGATCCGCCGCCCAACAAGCCGCCGATGCGGTCCTTGAAGGCGTAACCGGCCGCACCGAGTGCGCCCAGCGTCACCACGGCGGCGATTGGCCACACCAGGTTCGAACCGCCCGAACGCTTCTGCTGGCTCTCCATCACCGAGGGTCGTGCCGGTGCCGCTGCCGCCGGCGGCGCAGGCGGCGCGATGACCTGCGGATTCGTCACCGGTGTCGCGTGCATCTGCGGCAGCGGCGTCGGCTTCGTCGCCTTGATCGCGGCGTCGCGCTGGGTGGCGGCGGCGATCGCTTCGGCCGGCGTGGCCATGCCGACCACGGTCGCGGCCACGGCCGGCAGTTTCGCCTGCACCGAGATCGGACCGCCGGCCATCACCGCCGGGTGCTTCTGCAGGTCGGCGACCAGTTCATGACAGGTCGCGTAACGATCAGCCGGGTCCTTGGCGACCATCTTCGTCAGTATGCGCGCGAGTTCCGGATCGACATCGCCGTTCAGCTGGCGCACATCCGGCACTTCGGCCTTGACCACTTCGAGCAGCAGGCCGAGCGGCGATTCGTCGGTGAAGGGCATGCGTCCGGTCAGCATCTCGAACAGCACGATGCCGAGCGAGAACACGTCCGAGCGCAGGTCGACGGGCTTGCCGAGGCAGACTTCGGGCGACAGGTAGCCGGGCGTGCCGACGAATTCGCCGGTCGCGGTCAGCTTCTTCGAGAAATCGTGCTGGGCCAGCGCGATGCCGAAGTCGGCGATCTTGATCGTGCCGCGCGTGGTCAGCATCAGGTTCGCGGGCTTGATGTCGCGATGGACCACGCCCTTGTCGTGCGCGGTCGTCAGGCCGAACGCGGTCTGGTGGATGACCTTCGCGGCCTGCGCCGGCGTCATCTTGCCCTCGCGCTTCAGGTACGAGGACAGCGATTCGCCCTCGACGAACTCCATCGCGAAGAACGGCTGGCCGTTGTCCTCGCCGATGAAATAGATCTGGATGATGTGTGCGTCGTTGAGCTGCGCCATCGAGCGCGCTTCGCGCAGGAAGCGCTCCTTCACCGACTCGTCGTGCGACAGCGATTCCGACAGCGTCTTGATCGCGACATAACGGTTCAGCGCCGGCTCGTAGCCCTTGTAGACCACGCCCATGCCGCCGCGACCGAGTTCGCAGACGACGTCGTAATGACCAACCTTGCTTCTCATGGCTCATCTCCCCAATGGGTCGTTCGGGAAAACGCGCGATGGCGCGCATACCTGTCACCAAACGTGAATCGAGCATAACACTGCATTCTGAACGGCTCCCGAGCCTGCAAGCGAACGGCGCCGCGGCCGACCAGCGGTTCCGCCGCCGGTGTCGGCGGCTAGACTCGCGGCTTCGACGGAGGAAGACCACGATGAAACGACGCGATCTGATGGTGGCCGCAGGCAGCGCAGCCGCGCTGGCGGCCTGTGCCCCGAAGCCGCAGGCCGGCGCGACCCGAAGCGGCGACCAGCGCTTCCAGTGGAAGATGGTCACCGCATGGCCGCCGAACTTTCCGGGCCTGGGCACCAGCGTCGTGCGTCTCGGCGAGATGCTGGAGAAGGCCAGCGGCGGCCGTCTGACGGTCAAGATCTATGGCGGCAACGAACTGGTGCCGCCGTTCGAAGTGTTCGACGCGGTCTCGCGCGGCACCGTCGAAATGGGACACAGCGGTGCCTACTACTGGAAGGGCAAGTCCGAAGCTGCGCCATTCTTCTGCGCCGTGCCGTTCGGGCTGAACGCGCAGGAGATGAACGGCTGGCTGTATCACGGCGGCGGCCTCGAACTGTGGCGCGAGTTGTACGCCAGGTTCGGGCTGGTGCCGTTCCCGTGCGGCAACACCGGCGTGCAGATGGCCGGATGGTTCAACCGCGAGATCACCTCGGTCGAGGACCTCAAGGGATTGAAGATGCGCATTCCCGGCCTCGGCGGCGAGGTGATGGCGCGTCTCGGCGTGGTGCCGGTGAACATCCCAGGCGGCGAAATCTTCACGGCCCTGCAACAAGGCGCGATCGACGCGGCGGAATGGGTCGGGCCTTACAACGACCTCGCGTTCGGGCTGTATCGCGCCGCGAAGTATTGCTATTACCCGGGCTGGCAGGAGCCGGGCCCGACCCTCGAGTGCATGGTCAACAAGGCGGCGTACGAATCGTTGCCGGAGGATCTGAAAGCCATCCTCGATGCCTGCTGTCGCGCCATCAACGACGACATGCTGGCCGAATACACCACGCGCAACCAGGAAGCGCTGAAGCAACTGGTCGAGACGCACAAGGTCGAGTTCCGGCGCCTGCCCGACCCGGTGCTCGCCGCACTGCGCGAACAGTCCGACATCGTGTTGCAGGAACTCGCGGCCAAGGACGCGTTCGCGAAGCGCGTCCACGACAGTTTCGCGGCCTATCGCGACCAGGTCCGGGCCTGGTCCCTGGTGTCGGAAGTGCCCTATTTCCAGGCGCGGGCCTGAATTCCATTGCAATGTCAATGTGAACCAGGTCACAAAATCAGGCGTTTACGCGATTTGTTGCAAAGCAGCGTGACCTTCGATTCAGGCTGCGTATAGTCGCCCGGCCTTCCCCGTTGCGGGACAGGCGGGGCGATGGTCAGGGGGTTTTCCATCGCGCGCACTCCGCGCACTTCTGCCGCCGGCGCAGCGCCGGCACAGACAAGTGCGGTCTGCGTGGCGGCGATTCCCCCTGATGACATCGGGGAGACTTTCAAAAGAAATCATTCCTTAAAAGGGGAATCGTACAGTGGGCAATTTCACGCATAAGCCTGTGGTTCGTGGTTTCACCTCTTTCTCGGCGCTGGCTCTGGCCATTGCCGCCGGCACGGCGATCTCGGCCGAGCGCCCCGACCTGCACCAGCAGGACGTCCAGGCGATCAACCGCCAGTACGCCAAGGTCATCGCCGATCTCGGCGCCGTCGGCGAAGCGCCGGCGCGTCACGCCGAAATGCTGGGCCTGGATGCGTCGTCGACGCTGAAGGTGCTCGAGAAGTCCGTCGATCTGGACGGCACCACGCACTACCGCTACCAGCAGCTTCATCGTGGAATCCCGGTGTTCGGCGAGCATGTCGTCGTCAGCGAAGGCAAGGCCGGCGTCAAGAACCTGTTCGGCCGCATGGTCGTCGGTCTGGACCAGGACCTGGCCATGGGTGCGAAGTCGCGCTTCAATGAAGCCGGCGCCCTCGATCTCGGCAAGCGTGCTGCCCTCGGCAAGCGCCTCGCCGGCGCGAACATCCAGCGCGAGAAGTCGGAACAGGTCATCTTCGTCGATGACGCCGACAAGGCCCATCTGGCGTTCCTGGTCGAAGTTCTCGCCGAAACCTATGGCGCCAAGGGCGGCATGACCCGCACCTTCGTGATCCTCGACGGCACGAGCGGCAAGGTCCTGAAGCAGTGGGAAGGCCTGACGACCGCTCTGGTCGGCACCGGCCCCGGCGGCAACGCCAAGACCGGCCAGTACGAATACGGCACGACGTACGGCTTCAACGACGTGACGCAGAGCGGCACGACGTGCACGATGAACAACACCAACGTCAAGACCGTGAACCTCAACAACGCGACGACGAACACCAGCACCACGGCGTTCTCGTACACCTGCCCGCGCAACACGGTGAAGACCATCAACGGCGCCTATTCGCCGCTGAACGACGCCCACTATTTCGGCGGCGTCATCTTCAACATGTACAACGCCTACATCGGCAAGGCCCCGCTGACCTCGCAGCTGGTCATGAAGGTCCACTACCGCACCAGCTACGAAAATGCATTCTGGGACGGCACCGCGATGACCTTCGGCGACGGCGCCAGCACGTTCTATCCGCTGGTCTCGCTCGACGTGTCCTCGCATGAGGTCTCGCACGGCTTCACCGAGCAGAACTCGAACCTGACCTACTCGGGTCAGTCGGGCGGCATGAACGAAGCCTATTCGGACATGGCCGGCGAAGCGGCCGAGTACTACATGAAGGGCACGAACGACTGGCTCGTCGGCAAGGACATCTTCAAGGCGACCGGCGCGCTGCGCTACATGAACAACCCGCCGCAGGATGGCCAGTCGATCGACAACGCCGCGAACTTCACCAGTTCGATGGACGTGCACTACTCGTCGGGCGTCTACAACAAGGCGTTCTACCTGCTCGCCACCAAGGCCGGCTGGAACACCCAGAAGGCGTTCAAGGTCTTCGCTCGCGCGAACGATCTGTACTGGACGGCCAGCAGCACCTTCAACCAGGCCGCCTGCGGCACGGAAACGGCGGCTCAGGATCTGGGCTTCACCAAGGCTGACGTGACCGCGGCGTTCACCTCGGTGGGCGTGTCCTGCGCCACGACGCCGCCGCCGACCGGTGGTGGTGTGCTCACCAATGGCGTGGCCAAGACTGGCCAGGCGGGTGCTGCGGGTTCGTCGACGAACTACACGCTGGTGGTTCCGGCAGGCGCCACGGGTCTGAAGTTCGTGACCTCGGGCGGCACCGGTGACGCCGACCTGTACGTCAAGTTCGGTAGCGCCCCGACCACGACCAGCTACACCTGCAAGTCGGAAGGCGGTACCAATGCCGAGACCTGCAACATCGCGACGGCGCAGGCCGGCACGTACTACGTCCTGGTCAAGGGTTACACCGCGTTCTCGGGCATGTCGATCACCGGTAGCTACACCACCGGCGGTGGCGGCGGTTCGACGCAGACCTACAGCAACGGTACCGACGTGACGATCGGCGACAACACCACGGTGAACAGCCCGATCACGGTCAGCGGCCGCAGCGGCAACGCCCCGTCCAATGCCTCGGTCACGGTGGCGATCGTCCACACCTACCAGGGCGACCTGAAGGTCGATCTCGTTGCGCCGGACGGCACCCTGTACAACATTCACAACCGCACCGGTGCCGGTACCGACAACATCAACAAGACAGTGACGCTGAACCTGTCGTCGGAAGCCCTGAACGGCACTTGGAACCTGCGCGTGAACGACAACGCCGCAGGCGACACCGGCTACATCAACAGCTGGTCGATCACGATGTAATCCTGCAGTACCCGGCAAGGCCCCTTCCCGCGCAAGCTGGAAGGGGCCTTGTTTTTGCGCGACCCCATTCCCGTTGACATCCCCATCGAGGGCAACGTGTCGAATCCGTCCTGCGCCCACCAAGAATCCACGTTGCGTCCGCGCATGTTGCGCGGCGCGCAGGGCTGCGCGTTGCTGCTGCTGACCGCCTGTGCCGGCGGCGTGCGCGAAACCGCCAGCGCGGCGGACGCGACGATGCCCGAACCGATCCGCCAGGATCTCGAATTCACGCTCGATCCCGGCCAGAAGCTGCGGATCGACAATCCCTACGGCAGCGTCCATCTGCGCTTTGGCGGCTACGAGCATCAACTCGGCCTGCACAGCACGCTGCAACAACCCGCGGACGCCGCGGATATCCAGTTTGCGCCGGCGTCCGACGCCGCGGGCTTCCTGATCGCGCCGCGCCTGCCCGAGGGTCGTGTGCTGGTCCGCGGCCAGCGCTTCGACCTGGTCGTCTACGTGCCGCAACAGCACGCGGTGCAGGCGCGCACGATCGACGGCGGCATCGACAGCCGCGGCCTGAAGTCCGATCTCGATCTGCGGACCGACAGCGGCGCCGTCGCGGTTCGCGGTACCGAGGGCCTGCTCCGGATCGAGACCGATTCCGGCGCCATCGAAGCCGCGCTGGCCGCGTCTGCGCCTGCCGGTTCCGTGCAGCGTCTGGCGACGCGCACCGGCGCGATCATCGTCGGCGTGTCCGACGCGCTGGCAGCCGACGTCGCGCTGGCCAGTTCGGCGCCCTTCACCACCGACTATTCGCTCGTCGTGACCCATCGCGACGGCGAAGAACCCAACAAGACGGCCAAGGCGCGGATCGGCAACCCCGATGCCGCGTTTCCCGCGCTGCTCGAACTGCACAGCCTGCGCGGCGACATCCGCCTGCTGCGCCGTGCCGTCTACGTCGAAGCGGAAACGAATGCAGGAGCCGCGCCTTCCGGTTGAACCACGAGGGCAACACGCAACACGCAAGAGAAGCACGCCGACAAGCAACACAAGAAGCGATACACGCTCACGACATCCATTTCACTTGGGGAGTTACCGAATGACTGTTGCACGCACCTTGAGGACCGCCGCGCTGGCATTGCTGTTGCCATTCGCGGTCAGCGCCGATCCGCCGACGCTCGGCGAACCGGTCACGCCACAGAGCTTCAGCGGCGATGTCCGCGACCTGCCGACCGCCGCGCCGTGGGCGCCCGGCATGAGCATCCGCGAAGCGCACAAACGCCAGTACCGCGCGCCGAACGCGATCTCGCCGGCCGCGCCGGCCAACAAGCCGACGGCCGAAGACCGCCTCGCCGAACTGCAGCAGATCTGGGACGACAGCGGCGCGCGAAGCCCCGGCGCCCGCGGCTCGGCCGGCCGCGTCAGCATCAACAACACCTCGACCGGCGTCAGCCCCGGCGACCCGGTCGTCGAAGTCGGACCGAACCACATCCTCTACGGCGTGAACGGTTCCAGCGGCACCACCTTCACCATCTACAACAAGGCCGGCACCAAGCTGGCCGGTCCGACCACGTTCAAGTCGCTGGCCACGGCCGGCAGCGCCTGCGCCACCTCGGTGTCCGATCCGATCATCATGTTCGATCGCATCGCCAACCGCTGGTTCATGCTCGAAATGGGCGGCTCCAGTTCGACGCCCTATCTCTGCACCTACGTGTCCAAGACCAGCGATCCGGTCAGCGGCGGCTGGTGGTACTACGGTTTCTCGACGCCGACCACGCCGGACTATCCGCATTGCGGCATCTGGAACAACGCCTACGTCTGCGGCGACAACGAGGGCAATGCCCAGCAAAGCGTCTACGCCTTCGACCGCGAACGCATGCTGCTCGGCCAGACCGCGCGCGCGGCGCAGCGTTTCGCCTCGGTGCCGAAACTCGCCGGCTACGGGTTCCAGATCCTGACCCCGGCCACCTTCTACGGCACCACCGCGGCGCCCGCCGGCAGCCTGCAGATCCTCGCCCGCCACAATGACGACGAGGCCCACGCCGGTACCGGCGCCAACGCCAGCAACGACTTCATCGACCTGTATGCGATGAACATCGACTGGAACACGCCCGCGAACAGCAGCATCAGCACGCTGCCGCGCATCGCCATCACCGAGTTCAACAGCTGGTTCACCAACTACTCGACCTTCGCGACCGTGCCGCAGCCCGGTTCGACCTCGAAGCTCGACCCGATCCGCGAAGTGATCCTGAACCAGCTCGTCTACCGCAACATGGGCACGCACGAAGCCATCGTCGGCACCTTCGCGACCAATCAGAACTCGGCGCGTACCGGCACCGTCGTCGATTCCGGCATTCGCTGGTTCGAGCTGCGCAAGACCGGCACCGGCAACTGGTCGCTGTACCAGGAAGGCACGTTCAGCCCCGGCGACACCAGCACGCACCACCTGCTCGGCACGATCGCGATGGACAAGAACGGCAACATCGGCATGGCCTACAACGCCACCCGCACGACCACGCCGACCACCTATGCCTCGCTGCGCTACACCGGTCGCACGCCGGCCGATGCGCTCGGCGTGATGACGCTGGGCGAGGTCGAAGTCGCGACCGGCGCCGCCGCCGAAACATCGGGCCGCTGGGGCGACTACTACCAGATGACGGTCGATCCGACCGACGACTGCACCTTCTACCTGGTCGGTTCGTATCGTCCTTCGGGTTCGTGGAACACGCGCGTCGCCGACTTCAAGTTCAGCAACTGCGGCACCACCGGCACCACGTATTCGATCTCGGGCACCATCGCCAACGGCTCGGGCGTCGGCATCAGCGGCGTCAGCGTCGGCAACGGCAGCGCCAGCACCACGACCAACAGCAGCGGCGCCTACACGCTGGCCAATCTCGCGAACGCGACCTACACGATCACGCCGACGCTGTCGGGTTACACGTTCGCGCCGGTCAGCCGCAGCGTCGTCGTCAACGGCGCCAACGTCACCGCGCAGAACTTCACCGGCACCGCGACCACGCCGACCACGTTCTCGATCTCGGGCACGATCACGACCGGTGCCGGCGCGGCCATCAGCGGCGTGACGGTCAGCACCGGTGCCGCGAGCGCCACGACGAACAGCAGCGGCGCCTACACGATCGCCAACCTCGCGAACGCCACCTACACGGTCACCCCGACGCTGTCGGGCTACACGTTCGCGCCGGTCAATCGCAGCGTCGTCGTGAACGGCGCCAACCAGACCGCGCAGAACTTCACCGGCACCGCGAACACCGGCGGCACGGTGCTCAGCAACGGCGTGGCGCTGACCAACCAGGGCGCGAGCACGGGCGCCTACCTGAACTACACGATGGTGGTGCCGGCCGGCGCCACCGGCCTGAAGTTCGTGACCACCGGCGGCACCGGCGACGCAGATCTGTACGTGAAGTTCGGCGCCGCGCCGACCGACACCGTGTACGACTGCCGCTCCAACGGCGGCACCAATGCCGAGACCTGCACCATCGCGACCGCACAGGCCGGCACGTACTACGTCGCCGTGAAGGCGTATTCGACCTTCTCGGGCCTGTCGATCACCGGCAGCTACACGATCGGCGGCACGCGCCAGACCTACAGCAACACCACCGACTACACGGTGGGCGACAACACCACGGTGGATTCGCCGATCACGGTCAGCGGCCGCAGCGGCAACGCATGGACCGACACCTCGGTCTCGGTGAACATCGTGCACACCTATCAGGGCGACCTGAAGGTCGATCTCGTGGCGCCGGACGGCACCCTCTACAACATCCACAACCGCACCGGGGCCGGCACCGACAACATCGTCAAGACGGTGACCCTGAACCTGTCCTCCGAACTGTTGAACGGCACCTGGAAGCTGCGCGTCAACGACAACGCCGCGGGCGACACCGGCTACATCAACAGCTGGTCGATCACGATGTGATCGTCCGCCGCAACAACCTGCACTGCACGACCCCGGCTTCGGCCGGGGTCTTTCTTTCGGGAACCCAGAAGGAGTGATCTGAATGAAGTGGCTGCACCCGTTGTTCGTTTCCGGCGCACTCGCCGCCTTGGCGACCGCCGCACTGCCTGCACAGGCCTACCGCTCCGCCGATGGCGCAGCGGACGATCCGCAAACGCCGGTCTACATCGTCACCTCGGCCGACATCTATCAAAGCGACCTTCAGTCCATCGTCGGCAACGGCAAGGGCATCGGCCTGCGCGACAGCCTAGGCACGGCGCTGGTGCTGGCGGAAATCAAGGCGTGGCAGGTCGACGACGTCAGTCGCGTCATCCATGAACAACGCAATCGCTGCGGCGGCTTCTTCGCGTTCAAGACCCGCGCCGAAGCGGAAGCCTTCGTGCGCGGCGACGCCTCGGCTCAGGCTGCGCGCGCCAAGCTGGTCAGCTACACCATCGACAACCAGACGACGGTGAATCCCTGGTTGCCGCAGGCCAGCGAAGCCAACATCCGCGGCAGCATCACCACGCTGTCCGGCAACACCAACCGCTACTACACCAGCACCACCGGCAAGAGTTCGGCCGAGTGGATCCGGTCGCGCTGGCAGACGCTGGCCGGCACGCGCACCGACGTGAGCACGGAGTTGTCGACCTGCAGCAACTGCTCGACCCAACCCTCGGTCATCCTGACGATCAACGGCAACGAACTGCCGGGCGAAATCGTCGTGCTCGGCGCGCATCTCGACTCGATCAACACCAGTGGCGGCGGCAGCAACACCCAGGTCGCGCCGGGGGCGGACGACGACGCGTCCGGCGTGGCGACGCTGACCGAAATCATCCGCGTCGCACTCGCCAGCGGCTGGAAGCCGAAGCGCACGGTCAAGTTCATGGCCTATGCGGCCGAGGAAGTCGGCCTGCGCGGCTCGAACGCGATCGCGCAATCGTTCAAGACGTCGGGCAAGAACGTGGTCGGCATGCTTCAGCTCGACATGACCAACTACAAGTCCGGCTCGGTCGCCGACATGCAGCTGATCACCGACTATTCCAGCGCCGAACTCAAGACCTTCCTGACGAACTTGTTCGACACCTATCTGGCGCCGGGCGGCCTGACCCGCAGCACCTACACCTGCGGTTACGGCTGCTCCGACCATGCCTCGTGGACCAGCGCCGGTTATCCGGCCGCGATGATGTTCGAAGCCGGCAGCAGCAGCGGCTACAACCCGAACATCCACGGCCCGAACGACACGCTCGCGAACATGGGCAGTTCGGCCGCGAACAGCGTCAAGTTCGCGAAGCTCGGGCTCGCCTTCCTCGGTGAACTCGGCAAGACCACCGGTGGCGGCACGCCGACGAACCAGGCGCCGGTCGCGAACTTCACGTTCGTCACGTCTGGCCTGACCGCGACCTTCACCGACAGTTCGTCCGATGCCGACGGCAGCATCGTCTCGCGCAGCTGGGCCTTCGGCGACGGCGGCACCAGCACCGCGACCAGTCCGAGCCGGACGTACGCCGCGGCCGGCACCTACACGGTCACGCTCACCGTCACCGACAACGCCGGCGCCACGCACGGCAAGTCGAGCGCGGTCGCGGTGTCCTCGGGCACGGCGCTGATCCTGAGCAATGGCGTGCCGGTCAACAACCTCTCGGCGGCCGCGGGCGGCGCCGTGAACTACGTGATGAACGTGCCGGCCGGCGCAACCGGACTGAAGTTCGTGACCTCGGGCGGCACGGGCGATTCGGATATGTACGTGAAGTTCGGATCGGCGCCGACCGACAGCAGCTACGACTGCCGCCCGTACCAGAGCGGCAACAACGAGACCTGCAGCATCGCGACCGCGCAAGCCGGCACCTACTACGTGCGGCTGAAAGCCTATTCGGCGTTCTCGGGCCTGAGCCTGACCGGCAGCTACAGCACCGGCACGCCGCCGCCGAACACACAGACCTACAGCAACACGACCGATTACACGATCGGCGACAACGCCACGGTGGATTCGCCGATCACGGTCGGCGGTCGCAGCGGCAATGCCCCGAGCACGGCATCGATCACGGTCGCGATCGTGCACACCTACCAGGGCGACCTGAAGGTCGATCTCGTGGCGCCGGACGGTTCGCTGTACAACATCCACAACCGCACCGGGGCCGGCACCGACAACCTCAACAAGACGATGACGCTGAACCTGTCGTCCGAGTTGTTGAACGGCACCTGGAAACTGCGCGTGAACGACAACGGCGCCGGCGACACCGGCTACATCAACAGCTGGTCGATCACGATGTGATGCGCTCGCCGTAACGAACAAGCGAAGCCCCGGGGAACCGGGGCTTCGTCGTTTCAGGCATCGCGGCGCAGCGGCCAGCGCGCCAGCTCGGCGCGCAACGGGTCGAGCAGGGCGCCGTAGCGGGGGGCGCGGGCGGTATCGGCGCGCAACGGTTCGCGCACCTGGGCCGCGCTCGCGGTGCGCACGCTGCGCGCGGATTGCGCGTAGTCGAGACAGTTCGGCGCGAATTCGAGACCGAGCGCGGCGAGCAGACGCCGCAGTTCGGCCTCGGGATGCGCGACCAGGGCTTCGTAGTGCTGCACGTGCAGATGCTGCGGATCGCGTCTGCGCCAAGCGTCGAGCGCGCGTTCGCAGTGATGCAGGCAGGCGGCGATGTCGGCGAAGTCGCAGCCGAAATGCGGCAATTGGTAGAACTGCTGCTTGTAGCAGGACCACGCGGTTTCGAGCGGGTCGCGGCGCATGTCGATGACATGTGCGCCCGGCAGCATCGCGCGCAGCACGCCGGCGAACTTCCAGTTCTCCGGCATCTTGTCGGTGTGGCGCGGCCGGTGTTGGCGCCAGCGCGCGGTGCGTTTGAGGTAATCGCGGCCGAGGCGCAGCCAGTCCTGCGCGGTCGCCTTGCCGATCCAGTGCGGCCACGGCTGGCCGCGCCGGTTCGATTCCGCGACCAGCACCTCGCCGAGATCCGGCAGCTCGCTCGCGCCTTCGATCTCGGGATGCGCGGACAGCATCTGCTCCAGCAGCGTGGAGCCCGATCGCGGCAAGCCGACGATGAAGATGGCCTCGCGACCGATGTCCGGATTCGGCGGCTTCGGCAACGCGATCGTGGCCGCCAGCACCTGATCGACATAGTCGCGCAACGCGGCTTCGCGCCAGGGCGCAAGCCGTCGCTGCAAGGTGTTCGCGTGCGCGAGCGCGCTCAGGGCATCGGCGTAGCGTCCGGCGTCTTCTTCCGCCTTGCCGAGCGCGAAGCCGATCGCGATGCGGTCGCTGTCGGCGGTGTCGGCTGCATCGAGCAAGGCACGCATCTGCATGCGATCGGCGTCGTCGAGGGCGCGGGTCTTGATGTTGGCGAGACCGCGCCAGGCGTCGCCGCAAGACGGCGTGACGGCGAGTGCGGCGCGATAACTCGCGGTCGCGTCGTCGAAACGACCGAGGTGCACGAGCGCGTCGCCGAGCAGCACGCGTGCCGGCAGGAAGTCGGGCAGCAGTGTCGTCGTGCGCATCAACGCATCGGCCGCAGCCGCACTGTCGCCGCGCAACTGCAGCTGGCGACCGAGATTGAACCAGGGCATGGCCGCGGTCGGGTCGAGCTCGGTCGCCTTGCGCCAGCTCGCGAGGGCACCGTCGATGTCGCTGCTCGCCGCCAGCGCACTGGCCAGGTCGCTGCGCAACAGGGCGTCGTCCGGCCATTGCGCAGCCGCGCGACGCAGCGTGGCGACCGCCTCGGCGGCGCGCCGTTGCCGCAGCTGCAGCAGGCCGAACAGGCGCAACGCTTCCGGGTGTTCGCGTGTATCGGCGACGACGCGCGTCAGGATTGCCTGCGCAGTCGCGGCATCGCCGTCGCGGATGCCGCGTGCGGCCTGATGCAGCAACGCGACCGTGGCTTCGGGCAGGCCGACGACGCGTGGATCGGCGGCGTCGCGCGCGGCAGCGGCCGCGGGTGCGGGATAGCGGGACGAGGACATGGGCGGGCAATCCGCGAAAACGCGGATCATAGCTGCGGACGCCGCGTGCGCCGCCTCAGTCGAACCCGTCGCGGAAGATCGCGCCGGCGTCCTCGCCGAAGGTGTGGGCGCGTCCGGCGTTGAAGCTGCTGCCATCGACACCCGGTTCGCCGACCGCGAGCCGCGTGGCGGCGAGGGCGACGTCGGCGCCGAACTGGTTGAATGCGCCGCGCGTGGCCGCCGGCGCGACCAGGGTTTGCGTGTGCATGAAGCCGCTGCCGCCGTCGTCGAACACGAAGACCGCACCCTGTTGCTGGCCGGTGACGCCGTCGTGCCAGTCGCTGCCGACGACGGCGCGCGCAGCGGACAAGGCGACGCTGTTGCCGAAGCGAAACGACGCCCCCGGCATCGGTGCGACGATGCGTGTGCCGGTGTTCCAGATCCCGGCCGTGCGCGCGTAGTCGTACACGGCGCCGGCCGACGACAGCGCATTCACCGTCTCGTCGCGGGCGCCGACCAGGGCGCGGTGGCCGTACACCGCCACCGCTTCGCCGAAGGCCTGGCCGGGATGGCTCGGGTTCGGCACCAGCCGGGCCTGCTGCGACCAGGTCTGCGCTGCGCGCACGAACACGTAGGCGGCGCCGCTGTCGCCGTTGCCGATGCCGCCGTTGTCCTCGGTCGGCGCACCGACCACCACGGTCGCGCCGTCGCTGGCGACACTGCGGCCGAAGGCGTTCGGGCCGGCGTCAGGTGTGGTCGGCAGCAATCGCGCCTGTGCCGACCAGGTTGGGCCGTTGCGCACGAACACGTCGGCGGCGCCGCCATTCCAGTCCGGCAGGCCGACCACGACGCTGTCGTCCTGCATCGCCACGGCGTGCCCGAAACGCGCGAAGGGGCCGGCGGTCAGCGCGGGCGCGAGCTTCTGTTCCAGCACCCACGCCGACGCGTCGCGGCGGTAGACATAGGCCGCACCCTGATCGATCACGTTGCCACCCACGCCCGGTTCGGGCGTGTCGTGGTTCGGCGCTCCGACGACGAGGCGGCCCGCATGTGCGGCCACGTCGAAACCGAACCAGCCGCCGGCCTCGGCGTCCGGCGCGATCAAGCGTTGCTCGAATTGCCAGGCATTGCCGTTGCGACGGAGTACGTATACCGATCCGACATTGCCGGCCTCGCCTTGTCCCGGCACGAGTTCGATCTCGTCGCTGAAGGCGCCGACCACCAGCACGTCGCCGTCGAGCGCAATGCGCGTGCCGAACAGGTCATTGCCCTCGGGCTCGCCGCCCACGCCGGGCGCAACCGTCTGCTCATGCACCCAAGGGCCGGCCAGCACGGCCGAAGCCAGCGGAACCAGCAGCAGGGCGGTCCATCGTTGCATGATCGTCTCCCTCGTCATGGACGGCGACGATGCGGCGACCCCAGCCCCGGGGGCATCCCAAGAACGTGGGATACGCCGGCCAGCGGCGCCACCGGTCCGACCGAGGGGCGTGCGGGTCCATGGCAACATCGCGCATCCTCACCGGAATTGGGGACTGGAGCATTGCGCCATGAGCGAGCCCGTGCGTACCCGCGTCGCCATCGTCGAAGACGATGTCGCACTCGCTCTGCATTTGCGCCGCATCATCGAGGACAGCGCCGACTTCGCGCTGGCCTGGATCGCGCACAGCCTGCGCGATGCGCGCCTGCAGATGCAGCGTCCGGCCGAACTGGTCCTGCTCGATCTCGGCCTGCCGGATGGTCGCGGCATCGGTCTGGTGCCGCAGCTGCGCGCGCTGCCGAAGCCGCCGCGGGTCATCGCCTTCACCGTGTTCAGCGACGAAGCCAATGTCGTCGATGCGGTCGAGGCCGGGATCGACGCCTACGTGCTCAAGGACGTGAGCCGCGACGACCTGCTCGACGCGCTGGCGCAGACCCGCGACGGCGCTTCGCCGATCTCGCCTGCGGTGGCGCGGTATCTGCTGCAGCGCGTGCGTCGCCACGAACCGGCGCCGACGCCGGCGCCCGAAGCCCTGCTGACGCAGCGCGAACGCGACGTGCTGGAACGGCTGGCGCGCGGTTACAGCTACCGGGAGACCGCGGAACAACTCGGCATCAGCGCGAACACGGTGGCGCACCACGTCAAGAACATCTATCCGAAACTCGCGGTCGGTTCGCGCGGCGAAGCGGTCTATCGCGCCGTGCAGGACGGCCTGATTTCGCTCGATCGCTGAGGACATGGCGCGCACCCTGCTGCTGCTGCTGCGATTCCTCGGCATCGTCGCGGCGATCAACCTGCTCGCCTTCGCGCTGTTCCACTGGCTCGCAGCGACGCGTGTTCCCGCGACCGCACCCATCACCCGCGTGCATGCGCAGCAGGTCGCCAGTCTTGCCGAGGCCCTGGCCATCGTGCGCGGCGACCCCGCGCCGCCGAATCGCGAGCTGCCCTGGGTCGGCTGCAGCGACGACTGCGCGTCGCAGTATCTGGTCGCCAGCGTGCAATTGCCGCAGCACATCGACCCCGACACCGAATACGCGGTCTATCTGCAATTCTTCAACGACAACGCGCAGGTGTTCGTGAACGGCCATCGCTTCGGCCCGGACTGGGGCATCGAACGCGGCGCCGTGCGCCGACACTGGCCGCTGTATGCGCCCTTTCCGGGCGGGCTGCTGCACCCGGGCGAGAACCATGTCGCGGTGGTCGTGCGCGGGTCGAATTCGGCGCGGTCGCTGATCCTGATGCCGTTCTGGGTCGGACAGGGCAGGCTGCTGCGCTCGGCCTACACGCAGGCGCGCTGGATCGGGCCGCTCGGGCATCAGGTGTCGGCGCTGCTGACGCTGGCGACCGCGCTGATCGCGCTCGCCCTGGTGCTCGCGCGGCGCGACCCGGTCCATCTGTGGTTCGGCGTCTGCGCCGTGGGCGCCATCCTGATGCTGTTGTCGGGCATCGTGCCCGATCTGCGCGGACCGTTCTGGTTACGCACGCTGCTGTATTTCGGGGGCGCGTTCGCCTGCGTGTGCTTCACGCCGCGTTTCGCCGATGCCGTGCTCGGCGTGGCCTCGGGCCGGTTCTCGCGGGTGTTGCTCTGGCTGTTTCCCGCGGCCTTGCTGTTCACGATGCTGCTGCAACTGCTGCCCGACGTGAGCGTCCTGGAACAGCACGTCTGGCCGGGTCACCTGCTGCGCCTGCTCGGCGCCCTCGTCGCGCCCTACCTGATCTGGCGTTGCGGACAATATGCAGTCTCGCATGCCGACGACCGGTTCGCGCCCTGGGTCATCGGCTTCATCGTCGTTGCGGCCTTGTGCGGGGGATACGACGCGCTGAAGTCGACCTTGTGGTTCGGCATGTGGGAGGTGTCGCTGGTCGCCTTCGGCGCCTTCTTCCTGACCGTGGCTTTCCTGATCGAGATCGCCCGTCGGGTGGCCGCGAACCAGCGCCGCATGCAGAACCACGTCGAGGAACTGCGCGCCGCGGTGGCGTTGCGCGAAGCAGAGCTGCACCGCGGCTTCGAGCGCATCGCGGCGATGCAGCGGGTGGAGACGCTGGCCGAGGAGCGCCGTCGCATCATGCAGGACATGCACGACGGCGTCGGCGGGCAATTGGCCAGCCTGCTCGTGCTGGCGAAGGATCGCGCGCTGGAACCGTCGCGCCTGCTCGCGGCGATTCGCGACGGTCTGGCCGACCTGCGCCTGATCGTCGATTCGCTGAGCCAGGTCGACGACGACCTCGCCTTCGCGCTCGGCAGCCTGCGCGGCCGCATCGCGCCGCAACTGCGCGATGCCGGCATCGACCTGCATTGGGCGATCGACCCGGCGACCAGCCTGCCGGGCTTCGGGCCGCAGGCGGTGCTGCAGGTATTTCGGATCGTGCAGGAAGCGGTGAACAATGCGCTGCGTCACGCGAAGGCGCGACGTATCGCCATCGTGTTCGAGCGCGCCGACGCCATGATCGAACTGCGCGTCGAGGACGACGGCGTCGGGCTGCCCGAAACCCTGTCGGGCAGCGGCCACGGCATCGGCGGCATGCACGCGCGGGCGACGAAATGCGGTGCCGACTTCCAGATCCGGCGTCGCGCACAGGGCGGCACCGCAGTAGTGCTGCGCTGGGCGGCGGCCGGGCTGTCGGGTTAACCCGATGCCATCAGGTTCGGCAGCCAGGTCGCCAGTTCCGGCCACAGGCACATGATCAACAGCATCAGGACCTGCAAGGCGATGAAGGGCACCACGCCGCGATAGATGTCGGCGGTGCGCAGCGCAGGCGGCGCCACGCCGCGCAGGTAGAACAGCGCGAAGCCGAACGGCGGCGTCAGGAAGCTGGTCTGCAGGTTGACCGCGAACAACACGCCGAGCCAGACCGGGTCGATGCCGAGCGCCAGCAAGGGGGGCGCGGTCAGCGGCACGACGACGAAGATGATTTCGATGAAGTCGATGACGAAGCCGAGCAGGAACATCACCAGCGACACCGCGAGCAGGGCGCCCCATTTGCCGCCCGGCAGGTCGCTCAACAGTTCGTGCACGGCGTCGTCGCCGCCGAAGCCGCGGAACACCAGCGAGAACAATGCGGCGCCGATCAGGATCAGGAACACCATGCTGCTCACGAGCACGGTCTGCTGCATCACTTCGCGCAGGCGCGCCAGGTTCAGTTCGCGATTGACGACGCCGAACAGCATCGCGCCGGCGGCCCCGACCGAGGCCGCTTCGGTCGGGGTGGCGATGCCGTACAGGATCGAACCGAGCACGGCGAGGATCAGCAGCAGCGGCGCGGCCAACGCCTTCAGCAGATCGCCGGGACCGATGCCGCTGCGCTCTGCGGCCGGAATGGCCGGCGCGCGTTCGGGATGGCGCCACGCCGTCCACAGGATGTAGATCAGGTAGAGAACAACGAGCCCGAGGCCCGGGATGATCGCACCCGAGAACAGGTCGCCCACCGCCACCGTTTTCGGTGCGTAGATGCCCTGCTTCAACTGCGCCTGCTGGTAGGCATTCGACAACACGTCGCCGAGCAGCACCAGGATGACCGAGGGCGGAATGACCTGGCCGAGCGTGCCGGCGGCGCAGATCGTGCCGCTCGCCAGGCGAGCGTCGTAGCCGTAACGCAGCATCGTCGGCAGCGCGATCAGGCCCATCGTCGTCACCGTCGCGCCGACGATGCCGGTCGACGCCGCGAGCACGGCGCCGACCAGCATCACCGAGATCGCCAGACCGCCGCGCAGGCCGCCGAACAGGGCGCCCATGGTCAGCAGCAGGCGCTCGGCGATGCGCGCGCGTTCCAGCATCACGCCCATGAACACGAACAGCGGCACCGCCACCAGGGTGTCGTTGCTCATGGTGCCGAAGACGCGGTTCGGCAGGGCTTCGAGGAACACCGGATCGAAGGCGCCGACCGCGGTGCCGATGCCCGCGAACAGCAGGCCGACGCCGGCCAGCGTCATCGCCACCGGATAACCGAGGCCGAGCGCCGCGCACAGCGCCAGGAACATCAGGATGGCCCAACCGCCGCCGCTCACAGGCGCGCCTCGTCATGGGACGTCGTCGCGGTGTCGGGCCTGCGCCAGCGTTGCCAGGCATCGATGGCATTCGCCACGCCTTGCAGGCCGAGCAGCACCGCCGCGATCGGCATCAGGGTCTTGAGCAGATAGACGCCGGGCAGGCCGCCCGGCTCGCGCGAACTCTCGCGCAACGACCAGGCCATGCCGACGTAGTCGAGGCTGACCCAGCACAGGAAGACACAGAACGGCAGCAGCAGCACCAGCGTCCCGAACAGATCGGCCAGCGCCTTGCCGCGCGGCGAAAAGCGCTGGTAAACGAGATCGACGCGCACGTGGGCGTCGCGCTTCAGCGTGAACGCCGCGCCGAGCAGGAACACCAGACTGTGCAGCCACAGGGCCGCTTCCTGTGCCGCCACCGAACCGATCGCGAACGCGTAACGCGCGGCGACCAGGCCGAAGACCAGCAGTACCAGCGCCAGCGTCAGCCAAGACAGCGCGCGCCCGATCCATTCGTTCAGCGCGCCGATGCGCGTCGTCACCGCATTCGCGAACGCCATCGGTTCAGCTCACGTCGATCGAGAAATGATGCGCGGTGATGGCCATGCGCTGGCCGAGATAGAAGCCGTGCGCCGCATGGCGATGCACCCCGGAATCGAGGTCGACGCGTTCGCAGCCGAGGCGCTTCGCTTCGCGGTACAGCCATGCGAACAACAGCTTGCCGTAACCCTTGTCGCGGACCTCGCTGCTGGTCACGAAGTCGTCGACGTAGAGCGTGCGGCCGCTGATGACCAGCATGGTCATGATGCGATAACCGGCCACCGCGCGTACCTGGTCGCCGTCCCAGAGCACGGCGAGTTCATAACCTTCCTTGCGCTGGGTCGCGACCGCGGCGAGGAAGCTGTCGAGGCTCAGGTGCTTGCGCAGCTCCTGCATCACCGGAAACGCGGCCTTGAGTGCGCCGAGCGACGCCGCCTTGCGGATCGTCACCGTGCTTTCGTGGCGCGTCATCTCAGTCCCACTCGTACAGCGTGTAGTAGACCGGGCGCACCGGGCCGTCCTTGCCGTCGTATTCGAGGCGGCCGTCGCCGTCGGTGTCGAGATAGGTGTAGGCGACGCCGCGTTCCGGCACGACGCGGATCATGTACAGGCGATTGCCCTGTCGATATTCCTCGATCACCGCACCCTTGACGTTGCGGATGCTGACCGTCGGCGGCGGCTCGTCCGGCGGCTGCGCCTTGTCCGGCAGCGCCGGATCGTTCGGGCTCGGCGCGTCCGCGACCTTGGTCGGCGTCTCGGCCCGGGTCTTGGTGTCGGCATGGTCGGGCGTCGCGGCCGCCGGCGGCAGCGCGAGGATCAGCAGCAAGGGTATCAGGAGGGTACGCATGGGCCGAAGTCTAACGCGGCCTGCGTTCATGGCGCGCGGTCGTGGGCGGTGGCGAGCAGGGCGTCGAGTTCATCCAGCCGATACGCAACCAGCATGGCGCGCAGCTGCACAGCCAGTCCCGGGTGATCGGGCGCGATCGCCGCGAGCGCGGCGGACGCGGCCTGGACATCGCCGGCCGCCAGCACGCGGCGCATGTCCGCGAGCCAGTCGGCGGGCAGCCGCGCGCACTGCGCGGGATCGATCGTCGATGTCGGCATCGCGGGTTCGGCGTCGCGATCGCCCGGGTTCTCGTAGACGTAATTCAGATCGAGGTACTCGGCCATCTTCGCGAAGATCATGCCTTCGCGGAAAGGCTTGGGCAGGAAGTCGTCGCAGCCGCCGGCGAGGATTTCCGCGCGCTGGTGTTCGAGCGCACTGGCCGACAACGCCAGAATGACGACGCGGCCGCGCCCGAGCCGCTGCTCCTCGGCGCGGATGCGGCGCGCGACTTCGATGCCGTCCATGTCCGGCATGCGCTTGTCGAGCCAGATCAGCCGCGGCTGCCAGTCGCGCCAGAGCTGCAGCGCGGCCGCGCCGTCGGCGGCTTCGCGCACGTCGAAGCCGACGGCGCCGAGCAGGCCGCAGAGCACGGCGCGGTTGTCGTCGATATCGTCGACCACGAGGATGCGCGGCGGCACCTGGCCCGGCGCCAGCGCGCGCACGCGGCGCCGATCGCCGCGCTCGTTGGCGACCACCGGCACGCTGCTCGCGGGCAGCCGCGCGACGAAGACGAAGCGTGCGCCCTCGCCCGGCGCGCTGGCGAGCACGATGTCGCCGTCCATCAGCCGCGCCATGTCGCGCGACAGCGCCAGGCCGAGCCCGGCGCCTTCCTTCGCGGCGCGGCCGGCTTCGGTCTGCACGAACGGGGCGAACAAGGGCGCGCGTTCGTCCGCACCGATGCCGGGACCGGTGTCTTCGACTTCGAACTCGGCGCGCCCGTCATGCCAGCGCACGCGCAGCACGACGCCGCCATGAACCGTGAATTTCACCGCATTGCCGAGCAGGTTCAGCAGGATCTGGCTGAGCTTGCGGGCGTCGCCGACGACGGCTTCCGGCACCTCGCCGACTTCGATGCGCATCCATAGCGCCTTGGCTTCGGCGCGCACCCGCATCAGTTCGCAGACATTGGCGATCAGTGCGCGGAGGTCGAACGGGGCGACATCGAGCGCGAGCACGCCTGCCTCGATGCGCGACAACGACAACACGTCGTTGATCAGCCCGAGCAGGTGCTCGCCGCTGCGCTGGATGGTGGCGAGGTGGCGGCGATCGTCGGGCGAGCGTTGCGGCTGGCGATCCATCAATTGCGCGAACCCGAGCACCGCATTCAGCGGCGTGCGCAGTTCGTGGCTCATGTTGGCGAGGAACACGGTCTTGGCGCGGTTCGCGTCTTCGGCGCGCGCACGCGCTGTATCGGCGGCCTGGCGTTCGTTGTCGGCACGCCGGCGCGCCTCTTCCAGCTGCGCATTCTTGTCGCGCAATTCGCTCGTGCGTTGCGTCACGATCTGCTCCAGCGCCTGGTTCTCGTCGCGGATGCGGGCGAGCCGCCAGCGCAGCAGCGCGTGCACCAGCAGGGCGGCCGCGAGCAGGTAGCCGAGATAGGCCCAGAGCGTGCGATACCACGGCGGCAGCACGCGGAAGGCATAACGCGCGGCGTCGCCGATCGCGCCTTCGCGACTGCGTGCGCGCACCTCGAGCACGTAACTGCCTTCGCGCAGGCTGGTGTACTCGCGGAAGTTCTCGTGGCTCCAGTCCGACCAGTCGCCGTCGTTGCCGTCGAGTCGGGTCTGGTACTGCGGGCCGTCGCCGCTGTCGAATTGCGGCGCGGCGAATTCGAAACGCAGGGTATTGCGGGCGAAAGGCAGGGCCGGCGCGGCCACGGCGCCGCTGCCGCCGAACACGGGCGCATCGCGATCGCTGGCGGAGACCTGGCGCATCAGGGTCGCGGTGCGCCCGTGTTCGGCGGTCGCGGTCGCGGCCGACGCTGCGGAATCGAATCGGAACAGGCCGTCGGCGCCGCCGAACCAGACGCTGCCGTCGGCGTCGGCGAAGACCTTCTCGAACCAGCCGCCGCCGATCGCGGACAGGGACTCGGGCGCCCAGGTCCAGCGTTCGCCGTCGCGGCGCGCCAGCCCGGCCTGCTTCAGGCCGCTGGCCTCGTCCACGGTCTGCAGCCACAGGCCATCGGGCAAGGCGTTGCCGACGCCATAGACGATCCAGCGCGGCGTCGTGCCGAACAGCGTCGCGAGTCCGCGGTCGGGCACGAAACGCCGCGTCGCCTCGTCGAAACGCAGCAGGCCGCGATGGGTCGAGAACAACGCGCGGCCGTCGACGTCCTGCACGAAGTTGTCCTGCAATTGCGGCAGGCCGGCGACGACGTCGAAGTCTTCGCGTGCACCGAGCACGACGCGGCCGTCGGCGTCGGTCGCGAAGCGCAGGCGTGCGACGCCATGGTTCCAGGTCCCGACCCAGAGCCGCCCGTCGGCTTCTTCGACCATCGAACTGACGGTGAGGTTGATGCCGTCGATGCGGCCTTCGTCGATCCACGCGCCGTGCGCGTGACGGAGCACCGCGAGCCCGTCCCACAGCCCGACATAGATGCGACCGGGCGTGGTGCGCGAGGCGAGGAAACCCATGGTCGTGCCGGTGTCGCCGCGCTGCAGTTGCGACACCGTGCCGTCGCGGATCAGGAAGCTGCCGTCGTTGTTGCCGACCAGCAGGTCGTCGCCGACCGACAGGAAGGCATAGGTCTGGCCACGCAGTCCGTCGACCGCGACGAAGCGCGCCTCGGCGCCCGGCTGCAGACGGAACACGCCTTGGGATGTGCCGGCATGCAGCACGTCGCGATGACGGTGCAGGGACAGCACCGCCCCCTTCAGGCCGCTGCGCTCGTCGAAGCGGCTCAACGGCAGCGCGCTCTCGACGCGGCTGAGGCCGCGGTCGAGCGCGAGCCAGAGGGCGCCCTGGCGATCGACGAACAGGCCGAGCACGGTGTCGTCCTGCAGGCCGCGCGACTTGTCGAGCCGACCGCGCAATCGCCCGGCGCCGTCGAGGAAATACACGCCGCCTTGAAAGGTGCCGAGGGCGTAGCCGCCGTCGCGCAGTTGCGCACCGCTGTACATCAGGTCGCGGCGCAAGGCGGGGTCGGCGTCCGAGGCCAGTGGCCGCAGGGGGCCGCCGTCGAGCACATGCAGTCCGCTGTCGCGACTGCCGACCAGCAAGCCGTCGCCCCTGCCCCAGGGCAGCACGAAATCGACGGCGGCTTCGGCCATGACCTCGCCGCCGGGGACGCGCAGCAGCTCGTCGCCGACCAGCTCCATGAGTCCGCGTCCGCGCTCGCGGATGAACAGCCGATCGCGGGCCATGAAGGCGCGATGGAAGGCGGTGCCCGGTGTCCAGCTGCGCACGCTGTCGCCGCGCAGCCGGATCAGGCGCGCATAGGTCGCGAAGTACACGTCGTCGCCGTGCACGAAGACGTGGTGCACGTCGTCGAACTGGCGATCGGCCGGCGCCAGCCGATCGAGCAGGGACACGTAACGCAGGCGTCCCTGCGGGTCCGGTTCGAGCACGCCGATTTCGCCGAGCGCACCGACATAGACGCGACCGTCCGGCGCCACGGCCAGAGCGCGCACGACGGTACGTTTCTCGGTGCGGATCAGACGCCAGCGTTCGCCGTCGAATTCGAGCACGCCGTCGTTGTTGCCGGCGTAAATGATGCCGCGCGGGTCCTGCACCACGGCCCAGTTCTGGCCATGTGCGCCGTAGTCGCGCGGCGTGTAGTTGCGCAGGAAGGGCAGGCCGGCTTCGGCACGCGTGGCGGTCTGCGCGGAGGCCATCGCGGCCGATGCCAGCAGCAGGCCGAGCAGCAGGCGAACCATCCAGCGAAGACCCATGCGCGCTCCGTGTCGGGGACGGCCGATCATAGCCGCGTGCGGGCGGTCGGAACGGCGTCGCATGTTAGGCTCCGGCGCCGATGCCATGGCTTGGGACCGAACCGATGCAAGCGAGTGCCGCGCCCGACCCGTCGCCGCGGGCGGACATCCTGGTGGTCGACGACAACCCGGCCAACATCGAGTTGCTGGTGGCCATTCTCGGAAGCCACGGCTACCGCTGCCGGGTCGCGAACAACGGTCCGCGCGCACTCGCCGCCGCCCGCGCCGATGCGCCCGATCTGGTCATGCTCGACATCGCCATGCCGGGCATGGACGGTTACGAAGTTTGCCGCCAGCTGAAAGCCGGCGCGGCGACGCGACACACGCCGGTGATCTTCCTGTCCGCGCTGAACGGCGTCATCGACAAGGTACAGGCCTTCGGCGCCGGCGGCGCCGACTACATCGGCAAGCCCTTCCAGCTGGAGGAGGTGATTGCGCGTGTCGAGAACCAGGTCCGCATCGCGCGCATGCAGCGCGAGGTCGAAGCGCGCAACGAGGAGCTGGCGCGCGTCAACAGCGAGTTGCTCGCGGCCACGCGCCGCCTCGAGGACGGCAATGCGCGACTGCGCAAGCTGTCGGAAAGCGACGGCCTTACCGGCGTCGCCAATCGGCGCCTGTTCGACGGCAGCCTGCTTGCCGCCTGGGCCGCGGCGCGCAGTCGTCGCGGCGAGGTCGGCCTGATGCTGATCGACATCGACCACTTCAAGGAATTCAACGACGCCAGCGGTCATCTGGCCGGCGACGATTGCCTGAAGCGCGTCGCGCGCGCACTCGAAGCCGAAGCCGGCGCGGCCGGCGCACTGGTGGCGCGTTACGGCGGCGAGGAATTCTCGGTGCTGGTCGCCGATCCCGCCCAAACCGACATGCGCGCCTTCGCCGAAGCCCTGCGCGCCCGCATCGAATTCGAAGCCCTGCCGCATCCGCGCTCGCCCATGTCGCGCGTCGTCACCGTCAGCGTCGGCATCGCCACGCGCGCACCCGGCGCCACGCTGGAACCGGCCCTGCTGATCGACGCCGCCGACCAGGCCCTGTACCGCGCCAAAGCCGCCGGCCGCAATCGCGTCGGCGTCTGACACCCTCTGACGGCCACGTCGTCGCACAAGCAAAGGGGCATTGCGCTGTGAGACAGCGACGGTGCCGACGCCAGCCGTACCCGTGAACGACCGCCTCGCCTGGATCTTCGGCAACACCGAATTCCTGATCAACGCCGAGCCCTGCCAACAGGCACGGCGCCGCAGCCACGGCTACGTGACGATCGAGCAGCGTCAGGTGCGCGATGGCTTGGTGGCATACCAGTCGAACTGGTCGACGAGCACGCCGACGGTCTACACCTACACCCTGCTCGACCCGCTCGGCAGCGTCGACGTAAGCGTGCGGCTGGACAACAACGCGCTGCTGTCGCCGAATACCACGAACGAGCTGCGCAATCCGCGGTTCAGCAGCTTCAACGCACACGGCGAACAACGCGCCGGCCAGTCGCGCGGCACTTGGGACCAGAACGGTGATGGTGACACCACCGACCCCGGAGAAGCCGCGCTCGTGGCATGGCAGCCGCTCGACTACTTCGCCACCACCCGCACCCGCACCAAGGGCACCTGGCGCGGTTTGGACCGACGCGGCACGACCTGATGCAACTGACGTTCCGGGCGCCGCGACCGGCGATTTCGCCAGACTTGATCGAACCGATGTCCGTCCGCGCCGCGGTCGTCTGCGATGAATCGAGACAGTGCGTGGTCACCGAAATCGTGCAAGTCACGCTGGGCGCGTGCGGTCTTTCAGAGGCGTAGCGGAACCTCGCTCGTTGTTGCCCTGTCCAGTTCGCGACCACGCTTGCCGTTGGCAGCCTCTCCAATTCCCTTGGCAGATGCGGGTTCCAGCCAAACTAAGAACGACCGGGCTTCTTGAAGAGATGCTGGCTGATCAGCAAATCCTTGCTGCCTTCGATCGCCGATTTGAACAGCAAGATCGGGCGCTGTTCGTCTTCGATCCAGACGAATGCCGGGTGCTGGTTCCGCAATCGGAACCAGCCGCCCAGCCGACCGGGATAGCCAACCCCGTTGACACGCAGGGTCGGCGCGAAGTCCGCGAGGTCTTTCAGCGTATTCGCGACGAGATCAGGTTCGGCCAACCTAGTGGTCGGGATGTCGACGCGATAGATCCCGAACACGCACAGGCGGGCGGTATTCGCGTCCACCTGCATGTCGCTGGAGGCCGACAGCTTCCACAAGACGCCGGCCACAGGCAGGGTGACTGCGGCGACGATGAGCAAGACGAAAAAGTGTTGCTTGCCGGTGGCGGCAATGATGGCGCCAGCGACAAGCAGCGGCAGACCCACGACCAGGAACAGCAGCCAGCCCGTCGAATTCATCGTCGTGCACCTTCTCAGACCGACTTCTCGATGCCGAGGGCGCGATACGACGAGCGCACGGCGTGTCCAACGACCTGGGCACGCACATCGGGCGCAATGGTCAGCAACTCAAGCTCTTCGGCCACCTGGAGCACGGACTCAATCTCCGTAGCAACGAATTCCTTGACCATCTCGAGCGTCGCATCGGGTTGGCCGGCAATGGCTGCAATCCGGCCGGCGCGCTTGAACTCGTCGTAGACCGACCCGTAGGAGCGCAGGCGCGACATGACGGCACCATGCTCGGCGGCGATCTTTTCTTCCTGGCCGCTAGAAGACACCGAGATCGCGACGTCGAAGAGGAGCGAGATCTGCACGGCAGCCATCTTCAACGCCGGGAAGGCGTCCTTCGCTTCGCGAATGCTGTCGAGGAGTTGGTCTCGCGACAGCCGTCCCACCACGTCGGGGTTCGATTCGAATCAACACTGCTCGCAGGCCGCGTTGCAGCGATAGGTCGGCAAGATGGTGATTGACGTCGGAAAGACGTCCCAGATGCTGGCTGTGATCATGAATCGCGGAATCCGTCGTGGCGCACGCGCCGCACCCACGAGGTGGACACATGAAACTGTTACAACATGTTTCATGCTAACCGTCCGCGCGGAACCGCGTCAAGCCGGTGCAGGTTCGGGGCGCCTGCCAGATCAGTGAGTTCGCGAAGATTCGGCAACGCGTTGCCCAAGCAAGTCTGCAGAGAGGCAAATCCCTCTGCCCGGAACAGCGCGCGTGGATTCGCGATGGCGTCAAGAAGTCTTGGCTGGCCGAATCGTTTGGCCCTTGACCGGCTCTCCCCGCTGGATCGGCTGGTCGTCAGCGATGTAGTTCGTGAACTTCGCCGGCAGTCCGGCCGACTGCCCGAAGGCAGCGCCGTCTTGTAGTTGATAGTGCAGATGCGGCTCCGACGAATTGCCGCTGTTGCCGCACTCACCAAGCGGGGCGCCGGCATCGACCTGATCCCCCAACTTGACCCGGAACGACCCCTGCCGGAAATGTGCAAGCATCGAAAACTCGCCGTCGCCATGGTCGAGGATTACCCGATTGCCGGCGACCTGCGCGGGGTTCATCTGGCCAGGAACATTGTCAGGCACGCCTTCAACGAGATCGACGACCTTGCCCGAGGCGGGTGCGAGGATCGGCTGACCGAAACAGTAGTAGTCCTCGTTGCGGCGGCCATCGCCGGCATGCGTTACCCCGGCGCGAGTGATCACGAGGTCGTAGGCGAAGCGCTGGTTGGTGTCGATCGCATGGTAGTTCTGCGCGACGGTACGCCCGCCCCAGAAGACGAAGAACGCTTGGTCGAACGGTAGCCGCAACGGGGTCTTCGTCTGATAGTCCAGGTAGGCGCTCGGTGCCGGCGGCGGCGACGCAGCGGGCTCGGGGTTGATCCGGAAACCCGCCACCTGACCATCTGCCGAGAAAGCCCACAGCACCACCACAACGCCAGCGTAGTTCGCGAACCTGGAGCGGCGCCGATAGACGCTGACTCCTTGCTCGGCACTCACCGTTTCCTCGACAACCTCCCCCTCGGGACCGAGTTGCGCAGTGATCTCTGTCTGGAACGCTGCAAGCGTGTCTCGCGACTTCAGTGCCCCACGCATGGCTTGATCCATTCGTTCCCAGACGTCGTCGATGCGCGCTTCATAGAACGCCTGGGTCAGCTTTGCGCCTTCGGCCTTGGCATCCACGGCCTCCTTCGCCAGCGTGACGGGATGGAGCGCGATCAACACGAGGAACAACAGGATTCGATGCACGGCCAGGTCCTCGGCTTCGTTGAAGCTTGGGTGAAGTAGCGGATGCTAGTTCAGTGACGAGATGTAACGCCATTCCGGCAAACACATGCCGCGATTCACTCCGTCCAGTCCCGATGGCCGCAATCCGTGGCGACGTCTGCGCAGCGTTGACAATCGTCGATATTCTAATGCGATTGGTTCGCATTAGTATCTACTGGAGACTCTGATGCATTCGCGAACCCCGATAGTCCTCGCCTGCAGCTTGGGCATGCTGGCTTGGCAAAGTGAGGCTGCTGAACGCCCACGTGTCGCCACCCCGCTGGACACCATCGTCGTCGCAGCAACCCAGTCCGAGCGCACGGTCGGCGATGTCGCCGCCACCGTCTCGGTCGTCGACACCGAAGAAATCGAGCGCCGCAATGCGCGCAGCCTGAAAGACCTGGTGCGCTACGAGCCGGGCCTGTCGGTGCGCAATGAAGGCGCTCGGTTTGGCCTGGCCGGGCTGTCGATTCGGGGACTGGACGGCAATCGGGTTGCGATGGAAGTGGATGGCACGCCGGTCGCCGACGCATTCGCGATCGGCAGTTTCTCGAACGCCGGCCGCGACGCGGTCGATCTCGACATTCTGAAGCCTGTCGAAATTGTAAGGGGGCCGGCGTCGGCTTTGCATGGCAGCGACGCGTTGGCGGGCATCGTCGGATTCGTGACCCAGGAGCCGCTCGACCTCCTCGATGGAACTGCCCGGGGCATGGGGCGAGTGCGCATGGGCTACGACAGCGTTGATCGGAGTCGGCAGGCCACGGCCACCATTTCTGTGTTGGCAGTCTGATGAAGCAGGCATTGGTTCGGCCGAAGATGATGGCGGGTAGTGGGGCGGCGAGGCTGGTGCGGGGCGCGGTGGCGAGGCAGGATGGCGGTCGTGACTGAGTCCCCGTGCCGAGAGCAATGATGAGCAAACTGATCCTGATCGATGGCTCGGCCTATCTGTTCCGGGCCTTTCATGCGCTGCCGCCGCTGAGCAATGCGCAAGGCGAGCCGACCGGTGCGCTGTTCGGCGTCGTCAACATGCTGCGCCAGCACCTGGCGCAGAAGCCCGACTACCTGGCCTTCGTGATGGATGCCGGCGGCAAGAACTTCCGGCATGCGCGCTTTCCCGAGTACAAGGCGAACCGGCCGCCGATGCCCCCGGATCTGCGTGCGCAGATCGAGCCGCTGATGCGCATCGTGCAGGCGCTCGGCGTGCCGCTGCTGCGCGTGCCCGAGGTCGAGGCCGATGACGTGATCGGCACGCTGGCGAAACAGGCCGAGGCCGCCGGCATCGACGTGGTCATTTCGACCGGCGACAAGGACCTGGCCCAGCTCGTCACCGACAAGGTGTCGCTGGTCAACACGATGACGAACTCGCGCCTCGACCCGCCCGGCGTGGTCGCGAAGTTCGGCGTGCGCGCCGACCAGATCGTCGACTTCCTGACGCTGATGGGCGACAAGGTGGACAACATTCCCGGCGTCGAGAAATGCGGCGAGAAGACCGCGGCCAAGTGGCTTGGCGAATACGGCTCGCTGGCCGGTGTCATCGCGCATGCCGATGCGGTTGGCGGCAAGATCGGCGAGCACCTGCGCGCCGCGATCCCGCGCCTGCCGCTGTCGCAGGAACTGGCGACCGTGAAGATCGACGTGGCGCTCGACCGAGCGCCGCAGGATCTGGTGCGCGCTGCGCCCGACGTCGACGCCTTGCGCGAGTTGTACACGCGTTACGGTTTCCGTGCGGCGCTGCAGGATCTCGAAGCGAATGGTGCTGCGGCGGTGGATCGCGCGCCGTCGACGCGTGCGGCGAAGCCGGCCGCCACGGTCGTTGGGACGGCAACCGCGGATGAAACACCCGATCCGGCGTTGTCCGCGAAAGGCCGCTACGTGTGCATTCGCGATCAGGCGACCTACGACGAATGGCTGACGCGGCTGCGCTCCGCCGGGCGCTTCGCCTTCGATACCGAAACCAGCAGCCTCGACGCGCACCAGGCCGAGATCGTCGGCCTGTCGTTCGCGGTGGAGACACGCGGGGCCGCCTACGTGCCGCTGGCGCATCGTTATCCCGGCGTGCCCGAACAGCTCGATCGCGCCGCCGCGCTGGCCGCAATCCGGCCGCTGCTCGAAGACGCGGCGCTGACCAAGATCGGTCAGCACGGCAAATACGACATGCACGTGCTCGCCAACCACGGCATCGTCATGCGCGGATACCGCCACGACACCATGCTCGCGTCCTATGTCTGGAACTCGACGGCGACCCGTCACGACATGGATTCGCTGGCGCAGAAATACCTTGGCTACACCACGATCAAGTACGAAGACGTGGCCGGCAAGGGCGCCAGGCAGATCGGTTTCGCCGATGTCGATCTCGACCATGCCACCGAATACGCCGCGGAAGATGCCGACGTGACCCTGCGTCTGCACGAGGTGTTGCAAGGAAAGCTGGCGACGGTGCCGGCCTTGCGCCGCGTCTACGACGAGATCGAGATGCCGCTGGTGCCGGTGCTGGCGCGCATGGAGGCGCGCGGCATCCGCATCGACGCCCAGCGTCTGCGCGAACAGACGCAGCATCTGCGGCGGCGCATGCACGAGATCACCACACGCGCCCACGATCTGGTCGGGCATTCCTTCAGTCTCGATTCGCCGAAGCAGTTGCAGGCGGTCCTGTACGACGAACTGAAGCTGCCGGTGCTGGCGAAGACGCCGACCGGCCAGCCTTCGACCAACGAAGACGCGATCTCGGACCTGGCCGAACAGCACGAGTTGCCGCGCCTGATCCTCGACTATCGCGGCGCCGCGAAACTCGCCAACACCTATACCGAAAAGCTGCCGGAGCAGATCAATCCGCGTACCGGTCGCGTGCATACCTCGTTCCACCAGGCCACCGCGCAGACCGGGCGGCTGTCGTCGACCGATCCCAACCTGCAGAACATTCCGATCCGCACCGAAGACGGTCGCCGCATCCGCACCGCCTTCGTCGCCGAACCCGGCTTCGTGCTGGTGGCCGCCGACTACTCGCAGATCGAACTGCGCATCATGGCCCACCTGTCCGAGGACGAAGGCCTGCTGCGCGCCTTCCGCGACGGGCTCGACGTGCATCGCGCCACGGCGGCGGAAGTGTTCGGCGTCGACGCCGATCAGGTCAGCGGCGACCAGCGCCGTGCCGCCAAGGCGATCAACTTCGGCCTGATGTACGGCATGTCGGCGTTCGGGCTCGCGAAGCAGATCGGCGTGGGTCGCGGCGAGGCGCAGGACTACGTCAACCGCTACTTCCATCGCTATCCCGGCGTGCGCGGGTTCATGGACCGCATCCGCGAGCAGGCGAAGCGCGACGGCTACGTCGAAACCGTGTTCGGACGGCGGCTGTATCTGAACGAGATCCACTCGCGCAACGCCGCGCAGCGCGCAGGCGCGGAACGTGCGGCCATCAATGCGCCGATGCAGGGCACGGCGGCGGACGTGATCAAGCGCGCGATGTTGTCGGTCGACGCCTGGCTTGCCGACCGCGACGATGCGCGCATGCTGCTGCAGGTGCACGACGAACTGGTCTTCGAAGTGCGCCCCGAGGCCGTCGAGGAACTCACGGACGGGCTGCGCGAGCGCATGATGGGCGCGGCCGACCTGCGCGTGCCGCTCGAAGTCGGCATCGGCGCCGGCGCCAACTGGGACGAAGCGCACTGACGCAGGGACGAGGCGTCGCGAATGTCACAGGATTTCGCGCCACGTACACAGCGATGAATCGATTCTGAATTCGGGACCTCCGGCACGCGAACTTTTCACGCCGGACCGGGATCATAGGTCCCGGATCGCGAATCCCCCATCCGATCCGTTCACTCCTCCCCTGAGTGAACAGCGCAGGCCCTCACTCCCCAGTTCGGCCTGCGACCCCAGCCCCGGGTGTGCCCCCAAGCGCCCGGGGCTTTCTTTTGCCTGCAGTACGGAGCGCCGATCAGGCAGAATGCGCGCACTTCTTCGTGCGACGGATCTTCGTGGCGGCATTCCAATACCAGGCGCTGGATGCGGACGGGCGCGAGCAGCGCGGCGTGGTCGAGGCCGACACGGCGCGTGCGGCGCGGCAGCAGTTGCGCGATCGTGGCCTGCACCCGGTTGCGGTGGATGCGGCGGCCGAGGCGGCGACGGCCGGCCTCGGTGCGCGGCGCGGCCTCGGCACCGCGCGTCTCGCGGTGTTCACGCAGCAGCTGGCGACCTTGCTTGGCGCCGGCCTGCCGATCGACGAGGCGCTGGGCGCGCTCGCGGACGAAACCGACGACCTGAAGCTGCGCCATCTCGTGGCCGCCGTGCGCGGTCGCGTGCGTGAGGGGCGTTCGCTGGCGGCGGCGCTCGGCGAATTCCCGGAGTCCTTCGACGAGTTGTATGTCGCCACGGTGACTGCGGGCGAGAGCAGCGGCCAGCTCGACGCCGCCCTGCATCGACTCGCCGAATACGCCGATCAGCGCGACAACCTGCAGCGCGAGGTGTGGACCGCGCTGGCCTATCCGTTGCTGCTGCTGATCGTCGCCACCGCCGTGGTGATGGGGCTGATGACCTCGGTGGTGCCGAAGGTCATCGACGTGTTCGAGAACCTCGGCCGCGACCTGCCCTGGCTGACGGTGGCGATGGTGGCCTTGTCGCGGTTCCTGTCGGCGTGGGGGCTGTGGCTCGGATTGATTGCGGCGGTGGCCGTGGTTGCATCGATCGGTCTGTTGCAGCGTCCCGTCATTCGCGCCCGGGTCGACGCGCTGATGCTGCGATTGCCCGGGCTGGGTCGATTGCTGCGCGCCATGGACACCGCGCGTGCGACCCGAACGCTCGCGGTGCTGATCGGTTCCGGCGTGCCGGTGCTCGATGCGCTGAAGCTGTCGGTCGGCACCGTGCGCCGCGAGCCGATGCGTGTGGCTCTGCGTCAGGCCGCCGTGCGCGTGCGCGAAGGCGCCGCGCTGGCGCGCGCGCTCGGCGAACACAAGGCGATGCCGCCGGTGGCGCTGCGCCTGATCGGCAGCGGCGAGAAGAGCGGCCAGTTGCCGACCATGCTCGACGCCGCCGCCAACCAGCAATCGCGCGAGGTGCGCACGCACCTGTCGGTGCTCGCCGCCGTGCTCGGCCCGGTCGTGATCCTGCTGGTCGGCGCAGTCGTGCTGGCCATCGTGCTCGCCATCCTGCTGCCGATCTTCGAACTGAATTCGCTGGTGGGTCGCGCATGATCCGTTTCGACAACGTCGGCAAGCGCTACGCGAACGGCGGCGACGCATTGAGCGAACTGAACTTCGAGATCGGCACCGGCGAAATGGTCTTCGTCACCGGTCATTCCGGCGCCGGCAAGAGCACGCTGATCAAGCTGCTGGCCCTGATCGAACGCCCCACCCGCGGCCAGATCGTCGTCGACGGCGAACATCTCGCGACCACGCGCGGCGCACGCATCGCCGCCTATCGACAGCGGCTCGGCCTGGTGTTCCAGGACTATCGTCTGCTTGCCGACCGCAGTATTGCCGACAATGTCGCCTTGCCGTTGAAGATCACCGGCTGCGACGACACCGAATTGCAGAAACGCGTGCGCGCGGCGCTCGATCTGGTCGGGCTCGGCGGACGCGAGCGCGTGCGCCCGAGCATGCTGTCGGGCGGCGAGCAGCAGCGCGTCGGCATCGCCCGCGCCATCGTCGCGCGACCGGCCCTGATCGTCGCCGACGAACCGACCGGCAACCTCGATCCGCAACTCGCCAGCGAGATCATGCAGCTCTTCGTCGCGCTCGCGCACACCGGCTCCACCATCCTCGTCGCCTCGCACGACCTGCACCTGATCCAGCGCATGAAGAAGCGCGTGCTGGTGCTCGACAAGGGCCGGCTGATCGACGACTTCCGGCCGGGGAAGGGCGCATGAGCCGACGCAAGCAGAAGCGCGACGCGGAAGCCGTGTCGCCGCCGGCGAACATTCGCGTCGCCCGCAACCGCGGCCTGGCGCGACCGACGGCGATGCAATGGTTCGCGCAGCATCGCGCCGCGGTGCGCATGGCGTTCGCGCAGATGGCCGCGCATCGGCTGGGCAGCCTGGTCAACGTGCTGGTGATCGGGCTGGCGCTGGCCTTGCCGCTGGTGCTCGACCATGCGGTGCGCAATCTCGGCCGCGTTGGCGGTGCGCTCGACGAGCAGCGCGACCTCACCGTGTTCCTTGATCCGGCCCTGGGCCCGGCCGATGTCGCCGCGACGATGTCCGCGATCGAGGTCGTGTCGGGTGTGGCCGCCGTGCAGCGGCGGTCGCCGGCGCAGGGCATGGCCGAACTGCGGCAGCTGCCGGGTTTCGAGGCCGCCGCCGATGCGCTGGACCGGAACCCGCTGCCCTGGGTCGCGCTGGTCACGCCCGCCGATCTCGCGATCCAGTCGGAACTGGCGGCGCGTCTCGAAGCCGTCGCCGGCGTCGATCTGGTCCAGCACGATGCGGCCTGGCGGGAACGTCTCGACCGCATCCTCGAATTGCTCCGGCGCGTCGTCTACGTGCTCGCCGGCCTGCTCGGCATCGGCGCCATGCTGCTGATCGCGAATGCGATCCGCATCGACGTGATGGCGCGCCGCGAGGAGATCAGCATCGTGTCCCTGCTCGGCGGCAGCGACGCCTATGTGCGCCGACCGTTTCTTTACGGCGGCGCGTTGTACGGACTGCTCGGCGCGGCCGCGGCCATCGCCCTGCTGTGGGCCGTGCATCTCGCCGTGCGCGAGCCGGTCGCATCGCTGGCGGCGACCTATGCCGCGGACTTCCGCCTGTCGGCGCCGAGCCTGCTGTCAAGCGCCGTGGCGCTGGGTGTCGGGCTGGTGCTGGGCTGGATTGGCGCGCTGGTCGCCGCTACGCTGCAACTCCTCTCCGATCGAGCCGACTGACCACGCCATGGACGCCGTACTCACCTCCCACATTGCGAGCGACGAGCCGCGCGTGCTGGTGGTCGACGGATCGAAGGTGGCGCGCAAGATGATCGAGCAGGTGCTCAGGAGCGAACTGCCGAACGCCGTCGTGATGAGTTGCGAAACCGGTGCGCAGGCCAAGGAAAAGCTCGAAGCCGGCGTGGTCGACCTGGTCACGATGGCGCTCACCCTGCCGGACATGGACGGCTTCGAACTCGCGCGCTACATCCGCGAGCACACGCCGCAGGCCTACATCCCGATCATCGTCGTCTCCGGCAGCGTCACCGAGATGCTGGAAACCCGCGGCATGTCGGAAGACGTGACCGACTACTTCGACAAGTCGCTGGGTTTCGCCGCGCTCGGCGAATTCATCCGCGGCTATGTCAGCGCGCAATCGTCGGCCGATGGCCAGGTGCTGTACGTCGAAGACAGCAAGGTCGTGGCCCTGGCGACGCGGCGCATGCTCGAAAAATACGGACTCAAGGTCACGCATGTGGTCAGCGTCGAAGATGCGCTGGCCCTGGTCGACACCGCGAAGGCGCAGGGCAATGGGCCCGGTTTCGACATCGTGCTGACCGACGTGTACCTGAAGGGCGGACTGACCGGCAAGGAACTGCTCGAACATGCGCGCGGCCCCTACGGATATTCCAAGGGCCAGTTGCCGATTCTGGTGATGACCGCCGACGACAATCCGTCCAACCAGGCCGCCCTGTTACGCGCCGGCGCCAATGATCTGGTCAGCAAGCCGGTCGGGGAACGCCTGCTGATCACCAAGCTGCTGTTCCAGTTGCGCGTCGGCAAGAACTTTCGCAAGACCCAGTCCGTCGGCGCGTGAGCGAAGACCGCGTCCGTCTCGAACCGAGCTGGAAGTCGCGGCTGGCGGGCGAATTCGAAGCGCCGTACATGCTGGCCCTACGCGAATTCCTGGTCGCCGAGAAGCGCGCCGGCAAGACGATCTATCCGGCCAGTGCGAACCTCTTCGCGGCCCTCGACGCCACGCCGTTCGACGCGGTCAAGATCGTCGTGCTCGGCCAGGATCCCTACCACGGGCCAGGCCAGGCGCACGGGCTGTGTTTCTCGGTGCTGCCGGGCGTGCCGGTGCCGCCGTCGCTCGAGAACATCCATGCCGAACAGCAGCGCGATCTCGGCCTGCCGCGCCCGGATCACGGCTGGTTGATGCCGTGGGCGCAGCAAGGCGTGTTGTTGCTGAATTCGGTGCTGACAGTCGAGCGCGGTCAAGCGGGCTCGCATCAGGGCAAGGGCTGGGAGCGTTTCACCGACGCCGTCGTCGCGCGCCTGAACGACGAACGCGACGGCCTGGTCTTCCTGCTCTGGGGCAGTTATGCCCAGGCCAAGGGCAAGGCCATCGACGCGCGTCGACACAAGGTACTGAAAGCGCCGCATCCGTCGCCGCTGTCGGCCTATCGCGGTTTCATCGGCTGCGGCCATTTTTCGGCGGCGAACGCACACCTTGAGGCGATCGGCGCCGCACCGATCGACTGGCGTCTGCCGCCGCGTGCGCAACTGCCGGCCTGACGGCCGCGATCACGCCGGCGTGCGGCGTTCTTCGCTGCGCGGAGAGCCGAACCGCAACCAGCGCTCGGCGTAACTCTCGTTCGAGAACATCATGATGGTCAGGCCCTTGTCGGCGCCGACGATCATCCCGTATTCGTTCGCCTCGACCTCTTCGTGCAGGTCGACGAAAGCGCAGCGGATGTCGCGAAAACCGGCCGCAGCCATGGCGTCGGTCACCGCCTCGAAAATCTCCGGACCGGCGTCGGGCCAGGGCGGCAGGTCTTCCAGCACGAGGAGGGCGCGGGCGCCGCGCCGCTGGCACTCGGCGCCGAGCCGCGCCCAGTACGCCGTCGACACCGCCAGGGTGTCCTCGTTGCCCAGCACCAGCGCGCGCAGGAAACCGGCGCGTTCCTCGAGATCGATCGTGAATCCGGGGCCTTCCAGGCGTTGCGTAGACACGGCGTCCTCCGCGTTTCCCGCGGCCGCGGGACATCGATGATGTGCGCCGATTGTGCCACTTTCGACAAATTCTTGACATTCGTGTTCCGGAGATGCGGGATACTGCCGCTGCCGGCCTCGTGCCGGCGTGTTCCAAGGGGAGTAGCTCCCGCCGCAGCAGTCGTCAGTACGGAACCGACGGTTCCCGGCCTGCGGGCAGTGCCAGCACTGCGAGCAAGACCTTGGCCTTTCCGGATGCGCGGTGCGAACCGCGTGTCCGGCCGCCGTGTGCGGAGGCCGGGTCGATTCATCCTGCCCCGCTTCGCCGCGACGGTTGTTCCGTGGCTGAGGTCCGGGGGTTCGGATGCAAACGGTTGGCGAATGGTGGATGTGGGCAGGCTTCGCGGCCTTCGTGGTGATCGCATTGGCGATCGATCTCGTGGTCATGCGCGCCCAGGGAGCGCACAAGGTCTCGGTCAAGGAAGCGCTCGGGTGGTCGCTGATCTGGGTCGTCTGCGCGCTCGTGTTCTGCGCCGGCCTGTGGTGGTACCTCGACGGCCACGGCGGGCGCGAACTGGCGAATGCCAAGGCCAGCGAATTCCTGACCGGCTACCTGATCGAGAAGTCGTTGTCGGTCGACAACATCTTCGTGTTCCTGATGATTTTCACCTACTTCGCGGTGCCGATCGAATTCCAGAAGCGCGTGCTGATCATCGGCGTCATCGGCGCCATCGTGCTGCGCGCGGTGATGATCCTGCTCGGCGCGCTGCTGATCGCCAAGTTCCACTGGATCCTCTACGTGTTCGGTCTGTTCCTGCTGGTGACCGGCGTGAAAATGCTGTGGTTCGCCGACGAAACGCCGGACCTGGAGCAGAATCCGGTGCTGCGCTGGATGCGGGCGCACCTGAAGATCTCGAACAGTTTCCGCGGCGAAGACTTCAGCTTCGTCGAGGCCGGCAAGCGCTGGTTCACGCCGCTGTTCGCGGTGGTCATCCTGATCGCCATCACCGACGTGATTTTCGCGGTCGATTCGATCCCGGCGATCTATGCCATCACCGATGACCCGTTCGTCGTGATGACCGCCAACATCTTCGCCATCCTCGGCCTGCGTGCGCTGTATTTCCTGCTCGCCGACATGAAGGAGCGTTTCCACCTGCTGACCTACGGGCTGGCGCTGGTGCTGGTATTCGTCGGCACCAAGATGCTGATCGTCGACTTCTACAAGATCCCGGCCTTCGTCTCGCTTGGCGTGGTCGTCGCCATCCTCGCGACCAGCATCGTCATGAGCCTGATGTACCCGTTCGGATCGCGTCGCGAAGGCGCCGGTCTCGCTGCAGGCGAAGCCCCGGAGGTCGAACGCGGGAAACGCTGACGGCTACCACGCGCGAAGTCCGCGCTCACGCGTCGGTCGGCTCGCGCGACGGGTGCGGGTATCGCAGAAGGAAGCGCAGGGCAAGCAGGATCATGAGGGTGCCGGGGACGCTGGCTTCGAGTCCGAAGGCGCCGCCGGTCCACCAGTGCGGGGCGTCGCCGAGGGTCGGCTGGAGCAGGCCGGATTCGGCGTTGCCGCTGATGCCGAAGCCGAGCACCGGGCCTTGCGTGAAATTCAGCGCAAAGTGCAGTGCGATCGGCAGCGCCAGGGCGCGAGTCCGCAGCCACGCGGCGCCGAACATCAGGCCGGCGACGAAGATGTTGAACATCGCGAGCGGCTGCACGTCGCCCGCCGAAGCGATGCCCGTGCTGTGCGTGAGCACGAAGTAGGCGGCCATGATGATCTGGGCCGGCCAGGTGCCGATGCCGGCGATGAGACGCTGGAAGATGAAGCCGCGGAACACCAGTTCCTCGACCAGGGCGACGCCCAGGCAGGCGACGGCGCCGCCGGCGAGCGAAGCCGCCGAATCCTGCCAGGTCCAGCGCACGCTGCCGGTGGCCCACAACAGGCTCGTCGTGATCAGCCAGACGCCCGCCCCGAGCGCAAGCCCCAGCGCTGCGTCGCGGGGCCAGCTGCGCCATGGACCCAGCACGGTGCGCGGCGGCTCGCGTCGCAGCGCCAGGCAGGCCGCGGTGGCGATGGCGGCCAGTACCGCCTGCAGGCCCGGGTCGAGCTCGACGCCATGTTCGGCGGCGAACAGGGTCGCCGGCACGACCAGCACGCCCAGCATCAGGAAGAAGATCAGGATCCACCAGCCGTTGCGGAGCTTGCGGTGGCGGTCGAGCAGGATGCGCCTCATGGTCCCGCCAGTGTGCCGGAAACGGGGGATCAGCAGTGCCGCCACGATCAAGCCGGTCGCGACCGCGAATGCGGTGCGGGTGCCGGACACGACATCGGCTTGCGATGCGTAGATCGTGCCCATCGCCGATGCCCCGGCCACGAACCCGAGATGTCGCGACAGATGCAGCCCTCCCGACACGAGCCCGCGTTGATCGGCCTCGGCCGCGCCGAGCACCGCCGTGTTGTTGCCGGTCTGGAAGATCGCGAATCCGGCGGTGAGCAGCATCAACGGCAGCACGTAACCGGGCAGGCCCGTTGCGGCCGACACCGCGGCGAGTGCCGCGGCACCCAGCGCCATCGCGACGAGTCCGATCGCGACCATGCGTGCGGCTCCCCAACGGTCCACGCCGCGGCCGGCCGGCACCCCCGCGACGGCGGCGACGAGCGGACCGGCAGACATCGCCAGCCCGGTATCGGTCGCACCCAGATGCAAGGCGCCGGACAGGTAGAACGGACCGACCACCAGGGTCGTCATCGCCACGGTCGACGCCAGCGCGCTGCCGGCGAGTCCGTTGCGAAGTTCGCGATTGCGCAACAGGCGCGACGGCGACGACGACGCGGGACGCGGCACCGCGCCGTCGCCCGCGAACGCGCCCGCCGGGTCGCGGCGATCGCGCGGCAGGCCCCGCCCGACCAGCAGCAAGGCGACCACCCCGAGCGGCAGGTTGACGAGGAACAGCGCCGGCCATCCGCAACGGTCGATCAGCGCACCGCCGAGCGGCGGCCCGAGCGCAGTGCCGATCGCCGACAGCGTGCCCAGCAGGCCCATGGCCCGTCCGACGCGGTCGCGCGCCACGGTCTCGCCGACCAGGGCCAGGGTCAGCGCCATCATCAGCGCCCCGCCGATGCCCTGCACGGCGCGTGCCGCAATCAGCCCGTCGAGCCGGTCGGCGCTGGCGCAGGCGACCGAGGCCAGCGTGAACAGCGCGATGCCCGACAACAACAGACGACGGCGACCGAACCGATCGCCGAGTCGGCCGGCCGCGACCACCAGCACCGTCACCGCCAGCAGGTAGGCCAGCACCACCCAGCGCACCGACGCGAACGGGGCGCCGAACGCCTTGGCGATCGTCGGCAATCCGACATTGGCGATGCCGGTGCCGAGCGAGGACAGCAGCATCGTCAGGCCGAGACCGGCCAGTGCCCAGGCGCGCGCCGGCGCGGGGCGGTGGACGGCAACGGGTGCGTGGACGACGGAAGTGGACATGGGCGGATCGGGCCGTGCCGAGGGAGACGCCGCCACCCTAGGCCCGCGTCTGAGCAGGCGCCAGATGCATCGATTGCAATGAATACCTGCGCCAGACGCCATGTCATCCTCGGTCGTGTTATTGCTGTCGCCGTGACGGACCTCGATCTCAACCTGCTGGTCACGCTGGATGTCCTGCTCCAGGAAGGCAGTGTCGTCGGCGCCGCGCAGCGGTTGCGACTGAGCGCGTCGGCGATGAGCCGGGCGCTCGCGCGGCTGCGTACCGCGACCGGCGATCCGTTGCTGGTGCGTGCCGGTCGCGGCCTGGTGCCGACGCCGCGTGCGCTGGCATTGCGCGAGCGCGTGCGCCAAGTGGTGGATGACGCCGAATCGGTGCTGCGGCCGGCCCTGAAGTTCGATCTCGCGGCAGTGCAGCGCACGTTCTCGATCCGCAGCAGCGAAGGTTTCGCGGAAACCTTCGGTCCGCGCCTGATTGCCCGCATCGGCAAGGAGGCGCCCGGCATCCGTCTCCGCTTCCACGCGAAGTTCGACAAGGACAGCACACCCTTGCGCGACGGCACCGTCGACCTCGAAACCGGGGTCGTCAGCGCCGCGATGGGACCCGAATTGCGCACCGTGGGCCTGTTTCGAGATCGGCTCGTCGCGGTCGTCCGCGTCGGGCATCGGCTCGCGCGCGGCCAGTTCGGCGCCGAACGATTTGCCGCCGCCGCGCACGTGCGGGTCGAGCGTCGCGGCCTGGATCTGACGCCGCTGGACGCCGCACTCGACGCGCTCGGATTGCGCCGCAACATCGCGGTCACGGTCGGCGGATTCGCGACGGCCATCGCAATGGCCCGTGCCTCCGATCTGGTCGCCACCGTGCCCGACCTGCACACGCGGGCACTGCACGACGGCCTGCGTCGACTGGCCTTGCCGTTGCCCCTGCAGGACTTCGCCGTCTCGCTGTTCTGGCATCCGCGACTGGAGGCGGATCCGGCCCATCGCTGGCTGCGCGGCGTCGTTCGCGACGAATGCGCGCGCCCTGCGAAATTTCCCAAGCCGAATTCCGAGGATGACCGGCGCGGATTCGGGACGACGGACCTAGCCTGACTGCGGGATCACTCCGGGGCAGGCTCATGATGAGCAGCGAACAGTTGTGTGCGAGCCTGCGCTGGCTGGAGTCGGCGCGTTGCGCGCTGGCGCGCTGCGAAGAGGCGGTCCACGACCGCGAGGCCGTGGCGCTGGCCATCGTGTTGCGGGCGGCCATCCACGCCAGGACCGAAGCCTTGCGCGCCCATGTGCGGGCGCGCCTGTCGGCGGCGGCGCAACCGACGCGTGAAGCAATGGTTTGAAACCGTGCACGTCGGCCAGGTCGCCCGCTCTGCAAGAATCGGCGGACCCTTGTCGCTGGAGTCCGCCGATGTCGTCCGCACCGATCCGTTCCGTTCTCGCCTGCGCCATCGCGGGCAGCCTGCTGGCCGCCATCGGCCCGATTGTCCGTGCCGCCGAGCCGGCCGACACCGTGCTGCATGCCGCACGCCTGTTCGACGCCCGCAGCGGTCGCGTCGCGAAGGATGCCGAAGTCCTGGTGCGCGAAGGGCGCATCGTCGCGGTCGCGCAGGGCGGCAAGAAGGTCGACGCGGCGGCCGACGCAACCCGCATCGAACTCGGCGACCGCACCCTGTTGCCGGGCCTGATCGACATGCACGTGCACATCGACTCCGACCCGACCTACAGCGGCTACACCGGCCTGCAGTTCAACGACCGCTTCTGGTCGGCGGTGGCGGTCGCACAGGCACAGGCGACGCTGCGCGCCGGCTTCACCACCATTCGCAACCTCGGTGCCGATGCCTGGAACGATGTCGGCCTGCGCCAGGCCATCGATGCCGGCAAGGTGCCGGGACCGCGCATCGTCGGCGCCGGTTATGCCTTCGGCGCCACCGGCGGGCACTGCGATTCGACCTACTTCCCGCCGTCGATGGACCAGAAGAATCCTTACAACGCCGACAGCCCGGAAGAAGGCCGCAAGCGCGTGCGCGAGATCCGCAAGCATGGCGCCCAGGTCATCAAGATCTGCGCCACCGGCGGCGTGTTCTCGCGCAACACCGAACCCGGCCAGCAGCAGATGACCTACGACGAGATGAAGGCCATCGTCGGCGAAGCGCACATGTGGGGCCTCAAGGTCGCCGCGCACGCGCACGGCACCAGCGGCATCAAGGACGCCATCCGCGCCGGCGTCGACACCATCGAACACGTCAGCCTGGTCGACGACGAAGGCATCCGCCTCGCGGTGAAGCACGGCGCCTGGTTCTCGATGGACATCTACAACACCGACTACACCCAGTCCGAAGGCAGGAAGAACGGCGTGCTCGAGGACAACCTGCGCAAGGACCGCGAGATCGGCGACATCCAGCGCGAGAACTTCCGGAAAGCGCATGCAGCCGGGGTGAAGATGGTCTACGGCACCGACGCCGGCATCTATCCGCACGGCGACAACGCCAGACAGTTCGCGACGATGGTGCGTTACGGCATGACCCCGGCACAAGCCATTCAGGCCGCGACGATCAACTCGGCCGAAGCGCTTGGCCGCGGCGATGTCGGCGTCATCGAAGCGGGTCGTTACGCCGACCTGATCGCGGTCGACGGCGATCCGACCCAGGACGTGACCCGGCTCGAATCGGTCGACTTCGTGATGAAGGGCGGCGCCGTGGTGAAGGCCG